>CAYOUY010000417.1:0-4734 GCA_964407245.1 uncultured Acidobacteriaceae bacterium | reverse complement strand
CGGCAGCGCCGCACCGCGCGCCGCAAATCAGCCGTATACCACCCGTGCGACTGGATTTCCTTCTTGAAGAACCATTGCACACCTGCGGCGTGCTCCGCCGATCCGCCGTCTTTGAGCGCGCGCCGAATCTGCGCCGCGACGCCATCCGGCTTTGCATCAAATAAGACCATTCCTTCCACTCCACAAGAAGAGGCGGCCAATCAGGCCGCCTCGGACTTGCTCAATGATCTGTACCTAAGCGATCCGTACCTACGCCGCGCGGCTGGTCACGGTCGCAGGCCGATAACCGCTTTCCCGCGCCTTCTTCAAGGCCTGCACGGCCTCGTCCGGTGAAATCAATGGAGTGGTCTGCACCGACTTGCAAGCGCCTCCCGCTGCGAACGCCATGGCAATGGCGGCGGCGCTCACGTTGTCGGGCAAATCCGTAATCACCACCACGTCATAATCTCCGAACGAGAACCATGCTGACTCGATCTTACCCCCAAGCTTCTCGATCGCGGGCCGCACCGCCTCTATCCGATTTTGCGGATTCGCGACCAAGGCTTCCCATCCCTCGCGCGAATACGCGACCTGCTGCAGAAAATGTGGCATAGAGCCTCCTTTGCGATTCCCTCACTGGGGGCGAATGATCCCAGACGGAGAGCCCGAAGTCAAGCCTCGGAACCTGCATGGCGCCGTACGACGAAGTCATAAAGCCAGAGCGCCGCTGCTGTTGCCAATCCAACTGCCGTTACCGACCACCAGATCATGGCGGGCTCATGTTCAACCTCGCCAAAGTGATGCAGCAGGAATCCTCCAAACGGTCCGCCGATCAGCGATCCGATCCCGATCGGCAAAAAGGCAAAGCCCATGTATGTGCCTTGCTGTTCGGCGGGAGCGAGCCGCGAAATGTAGTCGTAATACCGTGGAGCTTGCGTAATCTCTCCCAGCGCCAGCACAAACAGCGACAGGACCGCGCCCCAGACCGTCGGCCGCAAAGCCAGAATCACCCAGGATAGCGAAGTGATCACCGTGCCGAGAATGACCGCGGGAAACGGGGGGATCTTCTGCGTCAGCACTCCCACCACCAGCGTCAGGCAGATCACCGTGAGCCCGTCAGTGACGAGGATCCGCTCCACGTCCGCCTGCGAATTGATGTAGCCGTGAATGTAGCCGGGCAAGCTGATGTACTGCTGCCAGAAAACGACCCAGTAGCCGGTAAAGATCACCAGAAACCACATGAACCGGCTCATGCCCGCCAGGGCCAGCGCCAGCAACACGACCCAGGTCCATGCGGGAACATTCCACTCCGGGCGCACCCACAGAGCGATGCGCAGAAGCAGCGCGGCCGTTAACACAGGCAGCACAAGCCAAGCCTTGCCCACCACAACACAGAAGTTTCGCGTCACTTGCGCGATGGAGGGCGGAGGTGCGTCTTCGGACCGGCGCGGCTCGCGGAAAAAGACCAGCACTACAAAAAACATGGCGAAAACGCCGATGGCGCCGATGCGATACACGTTCTCGACCCCGAGATTGCGATGCGCCCACGAGGCATAAAGCGGGCCCAGCGCCCCGCCGATGTTCACCATCGTGTAGTAGATCGAGTAGCCGATGGAGCGCACGTTTTCCTTCGAGGCGCGCGCCGTCGTTCCCACCACGCAAGGCTTGACCAGCGCGATGCCCAGTGCCGGCAGCGCGAGAACGACTCCGACAAACAATCCCAGCGGCACGGCGCTCCGCACAGGGCCGAGCCACGACGCCCCGATGGAACCGATCAGAAAGTACGCAACCGCCAGAATCAGATACGCCGTCGAAAGGGCGCGCCGGAAGCCAAGCCGGTCGGCGGCCGCTCCGCCAAAAATGGCCAGGAACCACACCATGCCGCCGAAAATGCCGGTCAGCGTTCCCGTTTGCTCGGTCGAAAAACTCAGTTTTTCCTGCAGATACAAGGCGAGCGAGGCGAATGCTCCGTAATAAGCCAGCCGCTCGAAAATCTCGGTCAGATTGGCAATCCAAAACGGACGTTCAAACCCGGTGCGAATTTCGTGGAGACGTTCCGAGAAGGTCAAAGTGGCTCCTGGACCATCAGACTCAAATAGGACTTTCGTTTGTCATCCTGAGCGAAGCGAAGGATCTATGCAACTTGCCGATAGCGCTGAGCCAATCGCACCATGCAACAACTCATCCCGAGTGGCGTCCGAGGCGAGAAGCGCTGTCGCATCAAGAATATATTGTCATCCCGAGCGCAGGCCGAGACGCGAAGCGCTGAGGACAAGTCGAGGGACCTGCTTTTGCTGTCAGCTTCCCAGTCGCTGGCGCAATTCCTCGGTCGAGATTCCCGCAACCCGCATCACCTTGTTCCTGCTGCTCAGGCCGGAGGCAATGGTAACGGAACTTCGCGGCACCCGCAAAAGTTTTGCGAAGAATTCGATGCAGGCTTCGTTCGCGCGTCCTTCGATCGGCGGTGCCGTCAGGGACACTTTCAGCGCTTCGCCCACTTCGCCGGTGATCGCGTTCGTTTTCCCCCGCGGATGCACCTTGATGGCGAACGTCACGCCCGCCGATGTTTCGTGAAGTGGAATCATGCTCTTCGAGGTTCATCGTACTAGGAACGGTGACTTCAGTTCTTTGTCATCCTGAGGAGCGTTTTTCGCGACGAAGGATCTATGCATTTCGCCGTTGGGATATGCGCTACGAATACATAGGTCCTTCGGCGCCAGAATGCGGCGCCTCGGGATGACAAAGCGGGACAGACCAGAAGTGCTACACTCATCCGTTTGCCCAATTGATACGAAGTGAGGTGCTCTCATGCGCCGTATTCTCCTGCTGTTTCTCGTCTTTTCCTTCGCGTTGTCTGTGGCTGGTCCTGTTGTGGTAGGTCAGGCTAAGCACCCCTTCACGTTCGAAGAGATGATGAAGCTCAAGCGCGTCGGCGATCCGCAGGTTTCGCCCGACGGCAAGTGGGTGCTCTTCAGCGTGGTCGATGTCGATCTCGAAGCCAACACGAAGACGCCGCACATCTGGATCGTGCCACTCGATGCTCATGTAGGGACAGCCGCCTCGGCTGTCCGGCCCGGCGAAGCCGGGCAGTCTTCCGCGGCAGAGCGAATCCTCATCGCCGACCAGGACGCCGACCGCCCGCGCTGGGCGCCCGATGGCAAGCACTTCGCGTTTTTATCGACAAAGGAGGGCGGCTCGCAAGTCTGGATTGCGGACTTCAACGGCGCGGCGGGCACTGCTACGGCGACGCACAAACTGACCTCAATTGCGACTGAGGCGAGCGGAGAACTGTGGTCACCGGATGGGAAGAACATCCTGTTCACATCGGATGTCTATCCCGAGTGCGATGGCGAGCCGATGGCGGAGCTGGTTTGCAATGCAAGGAAGTTCGCAGAGGCGGCAGAATCGAGAGTCAGAGCGCAGATCTTCGACCATCTCCTCTATCGTCATTGGAATGCATACAAAGAAGGCAAGCGCAACCACATCTTCGTGGTCGATGTGTTCGACCCGCCGCCTCCCCATACTCTCGACAGCAGGGCCGGATCGCCAGTCCCGCGCGATCTTACGCCCGGCGACTACGACGCGCCTGTCTTCTCGCTTGGCGGGCAGGACAACTATGCCTTCTCCCCCGACGGGCAGGAGATCTGCTACACGTCGAATCACGACAAGAATCCGGCGGCTTCGACCAACAATGATCTGTGGATCGTCCCGGTCAATGTAGGGGCGGACGCATTCGTCCGCCCCGCGAGCGGAGCGAGCGCCGGACAGCCAGATGACTACGTGGCCGAGGTGCTGGCCCACACCAAGAACATCACCGCCGACAATCCGGCGAGCGATTCGACGCCGCTCTATTCGCCCGATGGGCGGTACATCGCCTACCGCGCCCAGCAGCGTCCGGGATACGAGAGCGACCGCTTCCGCCTTATGGTTTATGACCGCGCGACGGGCAAGAGGCGAGTTCTGACGCCAGACTGGTTTGATAAATGGGTTGGCGATTTTGCGTGGGCGCCTCCATCGACGCCGGGTACCTGGGAAATTTACACCTCGGTCGAAGAGGAGGGATCGACTCTGATCTGGAGCGTCTGGTTCAACGGCCAACAAAATCCCGCGAACAGACCTGCCCACCAGGGAGGGATTGGAGGCGGGCCGTTCTACTCAAGCCTCGGGCGAATAACTCGCGGATACGACGACGACCTAGCTATAACGGCCGACGGGAAGACACTCGTGTTCACACGCATGTCTCTTCAGCGTCCCACCGAGATATACCGGCTGCCCTTGCATGCGGGGCAAATAGACTACAACAATCTCCCAAAGGGCGAGCAGGTTACTCATCTCAATGACGCAGTTCTCTCTCAAATCGACGCGCAGCCCCTCGAACCTTTCTGGTTCACCGGCGCGTACGGCGACAAGGTCGAAGGCTTTCTCGTCAAGCCGCCGAACTTCGACGAGCACAAGAAATATCCCGTGAAGTTCCTCATTCACGGCGGGCCGGAGGGCGCCTGGGGAGACGACTGGTCGTATCGCTGGAATCCCGAGCTGTTCGCGTCACCAACTTCATCAACGAGCAGCGGATACGTCGTCATCATGATCAACTTTCACGGCTCGACCGGCTACGGACAGAAGTTCATCGACGCCATCAACGGCGACTGGGGCGGCGTTCCGTTCGAAGACCTGATGAAGGGCCTCGACTACGCGGAGCAGACATATCCATTCATAGATAAGACCCGCGAGTGCGCGCTTGGCGCCAGCTATGGC
>CAYOUY010000416.1:0-8810 GCA_964407245.1 uncultured Acidobacteriaceae bacterium | reverse complement strand
GGCCTCGCATCCGGCGTGGCCAGCGCCCACAACAACAACATCGAATTGTTCCGTGAACTGCATTTCTTCTCGCTCGGCTAGGTCCCTCGCCCCGCTCGGGATTTCGGCGCGCGGCTCAGACGCCGCGCAAACGCCTCAACCTCGCACCCGGCGTGGCCAGCGCCCACTACCACAGCATCGAATTGTTCTGTGAATTGCATTGTGCTGCGGGCCCGCAAAATCCCCACTTCTCCCGCAAAAAGCGCGCGAGAAATGGGGCACCCAGTTCGTAAAGGCCCCATTTGCACGATCCCAGATCCTGGAACCAGGCCATCCCATCTAAAATCTGCCGCTCTTTCTTCTTTCATTCTAGCAACTTGGCCGCGGCAGTGACCGCGGTCACTGGCCGATTCAAGGTCCCCGCCTATAGTGAAGGGGCTTTATTCGCGTCCGGGAGGAATCATGAACACTGCTAGGTTCCTGGAGCAGCTGGAAATACGCATCGCGCAGTATGACCTGCTCTGCCATCCCTTCTACCAGGCTTGGGCCGCGGGGCGGCTGTCCCGCGCAGAGCTGCGCGCGTATGCGCAGGACTACTACCATCACGTGGTGGCCTTCCCTTCCTATCTCGCAGCGCTTGGGCTGCGGCTGGAGGAAGGTGAGTTGCGCCGCGCCGTGCTGGCGAACCTGTGCGACGAAAAAGGTGTTGAGGGGCGCTCGGGAATGGGTGCGGTTCCGCATTCGGAGTTGTGGCTCGACTTCGCCGAGGGCATGGGGTCGACCCGCAATCTGGAGTGGCACAGCCCGGTGCCGGAGGTTCGCCAACTGATCAAGCACTTCCATCGCGTGGCCAGTGAAGGCACGCCCGAGGAGGCGCTGGCCGCATTCTATGCCTACGAATCGCAGGTGCCGCGCATCGCGCGCGAAAAGGAACGCGGCCTGCGCGAAACTTATGGCGCCGATGACAAAACCTGCGGATATTTTTCGCTGCATGCCTCGGCCGACATGTATCACTCGCGCGTGTGGCGCAGCCAACTGGAGAAACGCGTCGCCGAGAAGCCGGAATCGGCCGAGGCGGCCCTGGACGCAGCTGAGGAGGCCGCCCGCATGCTGTGGCAGGCGCTGGACGGCATCCAGGCGCGGCGCATAGCGGCGGCGGCGTAAGTCCCCGCTGACATCCAGGATACCGAGCCAATGATTCGATAAAATCGTTGGCTCATTTTCTTTGTGGGGGAAAATAATCGTGGCCAGAGAGATTCCCATTGGCGCGCGCGGTGCGGCCGAAGAAACAGTCGAATTCGAGCACAGGCTGACGGCGCACGATCCCAAGTTGCCGCCGGTTTATTCGACGCCGGATATGATCCGGCTGATGGAGACGGCAGCGTTTCACGCACTGCAGCCTTACTGCGCAGGTGACGAGATCACGGTTGGAACGTCCATCAATATTCAGCACCGCGCGGCCAGCCGGATCGGCGCGCGGATTAAAGCGGAAGCGGTGTTGGAGTCGTTCGATGGCCGCTTTTACACCTTGCGTGTTGCCGCTCGCGACAACGCCCAGGAGATTGGCCGCGGCACCGTGGGAAGAGCAGTGGTGAGCGTGGGGAAGTTCGTGAAGTGAGTCCCGAGTCGCGGGCCCCGAGTGCGAGCCAAGCCGAGGGTTGTCATTCCGAGCGCCGATTTTCTGGCGCGAGGAATCTGCTGTTAGCCGGGGCAGCAAGAGCAGGTTCCCCGTCGCTTCGCTCCTCGGAATGACAACCCCTAAAAGGAATTCTCACTGAACTGAACACTGGCTACCGACCACTAACCACTGCATTGAACATCGGCGTCATCTCCGACACGCACGGCCTGCTTCGACCCGAAGCGCTCGAGGCGCTGCGCGGATCGGAGCAGATCATTCATGCGGGCGACATCGGAGCGCCGGAGATTCTGGAGAAGCTGGCGAAGATTGCACCACTGACGGCCATTCGCGGCAACGTGGATAAAGGCGCGTGGGCGCGCAAGTTGCCGAAAACGGAAGTTCTTGAAGTTGGGGGCGTTGCTGTCTACGTGCTGCACGATCTGGCCGAGCTCGATCTGAAACCCGAAACCGCTGGATTCGCAGCAGTGATCTCCGGACACAGCCACATTGCCAAGCAGGAAGTGCGGGCGGGCGTGCTGTATTTCAATCCCGGGAGCGCCGGGCCGAGAAGGTTCAAGCTGCCGGTGACCGTCGGCAGGCTGATCGTGGAAAGTGGGAACGTGCGCGGCGAAGTCGTCAAGATTGCGGATTGAAGTTCTCACCCTCTGAAAAAAGCAGGTTCCTCGTCGCTTCGCTCCTCGGAATGACAAAGAGATGAGAGAGGCAGCCTGCTGACGCCGCATTCCGGGCGGACGATGGCGTCCGCCTCTCCATTTACAATCGCAGGCGGATGTCCATCGCGTTCCACGTCGAAAATACTCACGGCAGTGCGCGCGCCGGGCGGCTGATCACGCCGCACGGCGAAATCGAAACGCCGGTATTCATGCCGGTGGGAACGCTCGCGTCGGTGAAAGGCATTCCGCAGGACACGCTCGAAGAGCTCGGCGCGCAGATTATTCTCGGCAACACCTACCACCTGTATTTGCGGCCGGGCGTCGAGACCGTGCGGAAAATGGGCGGCCTGCACGGATTCATGTCGTGGCCGCGGGCCATCCTGACCGATTCCGGAGGGTTTCAGGTTTTCAGTTTGAACGAACTGCGCAAAGTGACAGAAGAAGGAGTGACGTTTCGCTCACATCTGGACGGCTCGTCACATTTTTTCAGCCCGGAGAGCGCGATGGCGGCACAGATCGGGCTGGGCGCCGACATCATCATGGCGTTTGATGAGTGCACGGAGTATCCGGCGGAGCGGGAGCGCGTGCGCTCGTCGATGGAGCTGACGCTGCGCTGGGCGGAGCGGAGCAAGAAGTATTTTGAGGAGCACAAAGAAGAGGTTTCGTGGAGGGGCAATGCTTGTGTAGGGGCGGACGCATTCGTCCGCCCCGCGGAGCGAAGCTCCGCGTCCGGTCTGTCTGAAGCACCAACGACCTTGGAACCGCTCGATGCCGTCCTAAGCTCGGGGCTTCGCCCCTCGGGACGGACGAATGCGTCCGTCCCTACACATTCTGATCGGACGCAGGCTCTTTTCGGCATTGTGCAGGGGGGCATGGATCGCGAACTGCGCAAAGAATCCGCGGCGCGCACGATCGAGGTCGGATTTCCCGGTTACGCCATCGGCGGGCTGAGCGTGGGCGAGCCGCGCGAGTTGACGCACGAAATTGTCGAGTCGACGCTCGAATATCTTCCTAAAGACAAGCCGCGCTACCTGATGGGTGTGGGCACGCCGGAAGAGATTGTCGAATACGCGAAACTCGGCGTCGACATGATGGACTGCGTGCTGCCGACGCGCGCGGCGCGTCATGGGCTGCTCTTCACTTCCGAAGGGAAAATTTCCATCAAGCAGGCGCGTTACGCGCAGGACGAAAGTCCGCTCGATCCCACATGCACCTGCCGCGTTTGCCGCCGCTATTCGCGCGCATATCTGCGCCATCTTTACGCTGCGAATGAAGTGCTGGCGCAGGTGCTCAACACTCTCCACAACCTGAGTTTCTACCTTGACACTATGCGGCGGGTACGGCATTCTATTGGACTTGGGGAAGAGTCCCGTTTTTTCTAGTGTCTGGTCTCGACCTGAATTTTGACGAGCAGGATTATTGACGACCAGGACCGTTGACCTCTCCGGATTTCCCCTTGACTGAAGGAACCCGGCCGAAGTCGATCCAAACCCCGTGGTGACATGACAAGCCGCGCGGCATAAGCGTGGCAGAGGCGGTCTTTCGCGGATTCATCCGCATCAACGTTGGAGTCAGGCGTTCGAGAACATGCAAGCACTGCTGATCTGGCAAGCGCAAGGCGGAAGCGGTCTGTCGTTGCTGATCATGTTTCTGCCCATGATCGCGCTGATTTACTTCATGATGGTGCTTCCGCAACAGCGGCGGCAGAAGAAATGGCAGGCCATGCTCGATCAGCTCAAGACGGGAGACAAGGTAACAACCAGCGGCGGCCTGCGGGGAACGATTATTGCGCTGAAGGATGACGCGCTGCATCTGCGCGTCCCGCCGGACAACCTGCGCGTGGAAGTGACCAAAGCCTCCGTCATGCAGGTGACGACGGCGGAAGAAGAACCGAAGACGAAATAGGGATCAGGGATCAGAGGTTAGGGGCCAGTGCGATGCGCTCCAGAATTAACCTTCTGATCCCTAGCCCCTGAACCCTGGACCCTGATTTTTATGAACAAGACTCTGCTGTGGAAGCTCGCACTCATACTGGGCACGCTACTGATTTTTCTGTTTGGCATTTTCGGCATTCCGAACAGCCTTTCCGGCAAAGGTCTGGTCGCCGCGATGGGCGACCACATCCACCTCGGCCTCGATTTGCGGGGCGGAACGCACTTGATTCTGCAGGTGCAGGTGAACGACGCCATCAACGTGGATGCGCAGAACGCGATCGAGGTTCTGAAGCAGCAGTTGAATGTGCGCAAGATCAACTTTGCCGACATCTCCCAGCCCGACCAGCAGAACAATCCCGACCACATTTCGATCAAAGGCCTTCAGACGAGTGCGCGCACCGATCTGTTGAGCATCGTGCAAGATCATCTTCCGGAGTATGACGTCACCGGCGGCGCGGAAAATACCTTTAACCTGGCAATGAAGCCGCAGATGCTGGGCGACCTGAGGAACAAGGCGGTGACGCAGGCGATTGAAACCATCCGCAATCGCATCGATCAGCTCGGCGTCAGCGAGCCCACCATTCAGGAGCACGGACTGGGGCAGTATCAGATTCTGGTGCAGTTGCCCGGCGTGGACGATCCGGAGCGCGTGAAAGGCATCATGCAGTCGACCGCCATGCTGGAGATCAAGCAGGCGCTCGGCGGACCGTATCCCAGCGAGCAGGCGGCGCTGCAGGCGCAGCAGACTCCAGGTATTTTGCCGCCGGACGGAATGTTGCTGCCGGGCCACAGCATGCCCGGCGCGCAGATGGAAGGTCCAGCCTGGTATGTGGTGTCGCGCGTTTCGGCGGTAAGCGGCAAGGATCTGCGCGACGCGCAGCCCAGCCGCGATCAGAATGGCCAGCCCAGCGTGAGTTTCACGCTGACGGGAGAAGGTGGCCAGAGGTTCTACAACTTCACTTCCGCGCACGTGCAGGACAACTTGGCGGTGGTCCTCGACAACAAGGTGCAGGAAGTTGCCGTCATTAAAGATTCCATCCGCGATCGAGGGGAAATCTCGGGCGGCAGCATGAGCGAGCAGCAGTCGAAGGATCTCGCCATGATCCTGCGCTCCGGCGCGCTGCCGGCGGGCATCAAGTATCTGGAAGAGCGCACCGTGGGTCCGTCACTTGGAGCTGATTCCATCCACGCGGGCGTAACGGCCGCCTGCGTTGGCATGACGGCGGTGCTCATCTTCATGCTCGTCTATTATCGCGGGGCGGGCATCAACGCCGATGTGGCCTTGCTCCTGAACCTGATCATCCTGCTGGGATTCATGGGCTTCTTCGAAGCGGTGCTGACTTTGCCGGGAATCGCGGGAGTGATCCTGACTGTCGGTATGGGCGTCGATTCGAACGTGCTGATTTTCGAGCGCATCCGCGAGGAGTTGCGCAATGGCAAAACGCCGACTTCAGCGGTGGATCAGGGTTTCAGCCACGCCTGGGTCACCATCGTGGACACCCACGTCACGACCATTGTTTCGGCGGCGATTCTGTTCATCTTCGGCACTGGACCGGTGCGCGGATTCGCCACCACGCTGACGTTCGGTCTGCTGGCGAACCTGTTCACGGCGGTGTTTGTTTCGCGCGTGATCTTTGACTGGATACTGAGCCGCAAGCAGCGCGGCGAAGCGCTGAGCATTTAGAAAAGACAAGTTGCAAAGTGGCAGAGTGGCAAAGTTTGAGAGTTTTTCACCTGGCCACCTTGTCACTTTGAAACCTTGAAACTTGGAGTCATAGCTTGGAGTTCTTTCACGACGTCAACATAGATTTTCTGGGCAAGAAGTGGTACTTCCTCGCGTTTTCGCTGATCTTCAGCGTGGCCGGAGTGCTTTCCATGTTGTTCTGGCATGGCATCCCGTGGGGCGTGGATTTCCGCGGCGGAACACTGGTGTACGTAAAGTTCTCGCACACGCCGGATCTGGGCGCGGTGCGGGCGGCCATGGATCGGGCGGGGCTGCGCGATCCGAAGATTCAGAGCTACGGGACCCCTTCGAATAACGAAGTCCTGATCGACCTGGCGCAGAAGGAAACCAGTGAGCAGGCACTCGACCGGGGCAAGTTGCAGATTATCGGGGCGCTCGAGACCAACGCGCCCGCCGGCAAGCAGGATCTAAACAATGCCAGCTCTCTGACCCTCAAGAACTATCTGATGGATAAGGATCCGATGCGGCTGTTCTCCGACGCCGACAAGAAATACACGGCGCAGGCGGCGGCCATCGTCGGCTATCGCGATCAGATGCTGGGCGGAGTATTCAGCTCCATGGATCAGCTGAAAAGCACGCCGGGCGCCGATCCGGCGGTTGTCACCTCCCTGAACGACGGCTTCTTTGTGTCGGACTTCGCGGTCCGCAACGTCGAGATTGTCGGCCCCCAGGTCGGAGGTCAGTTGCGCCGACAAGCTGGTTTGGCCACGCTGTATTCACTGGCCGGCATGCTGGTGTATCTGGGCTTCCGCTTCGAGTGGATTTACGGTGTAGCCGCGGTGGTGACCGTGTTTCACGACACGCTGATCACGGTGGGGGCGTTCTCGCTGACCAAAACCGACATCTCCCTGACGGTGATCGCTGCCATCCTCACGCTGATTGGTTACTCAAATAACGACACGATCGTGGTATTTGACCGCATCCGGGAAAATATTAAGCTCATGCGGCGCGAAAAGCTGTCCGACATCGTCAACCGCAGCATTAATCAAACTTTGAGCAGAACGATCTTGACAGCGGGCCTTACGTTCCTTACCGTACTCGCACTCTTTTTATTCGGCGGCGAGGTGCTTCGTGGCTTCAGCCTTGCGCTGGTGATCGGCATTTTAATCGGGACGTATTCTTCGATTGCCATTGCCGCTCCGATTCTGGTGGCCTACCAGGACTGGCGGTTGGAACGGGGAAGGCGCCCTGGAGTCGTGATGGGTCCCGGTGCCGGGAAAGTAAGTGCCGGGAAAACGGCCGTCGGGGCCAAGGCCAAATAGTGGGCCGGGCGCTGACTCCGATCATGTGTTAAGCCTTCTTACGTAAGGACTTAGAAGGATTTGCTCGCTGCTCCGCAGCCGCTCGGGTGGCTGGCGGCGCAGGCCGGAAAAACCGGGAGCAAAGCAAGGCAAGTTGGTGTCTAAGTTTCCGTAGGGGTCTGAAGTAGGGGAGAAGCCTATGTTTGAAGATAGCTTGATCGAGTCCGGTGGCAGGCTGAAAACCAAGCGAGGACGCACATCAGCGATTGCGTTCGTGCTTGAGATCATGATCATCATTGTGATGATCCTGATCCCGCTAATTTTCACTGAAGCGCTGCCCCGCACGCAGCTGATGACCTTCCTGGTGGCCCCCCCGCCGCCTCCGCCGCCTCCGCCGCCGGCCGCCGCTCCGGTCAAGGTCGTGAAGGTGATCCAGACCGATATTGTCAATGGCCAGTTGCGCACGCCCACCAAGATTCCACAAAAAGTTCAGATGATTAAGGAAGACGAGGCGCCACCGCCGGTGATGTCCAATGCGGGCGTGCTGGGCGGCGTTCCGGGTGGAGTTCCGGGCGGCTCGATGGGCGGCGTCATTGGCAGCGTGCTGAGCGCGACGCCGGTGGCCGTGCCCAAGGTGGCGACGCCGCAGCGCGTACGCGTATCGTCGGGCGTATCGCAGGGACTTCTGGTGCGGAAAGTTCAGCCAAACTATCCGCCGCTGGCGCGGCAGGCGCGCATTCAGGGCGTCGTGCTGCTGCAGGCAACGATCAGCAAAGAAGGCAACATTGAGAACCTGCAGCTGCTGCAAGGGCACCCGATGCTGGCTCCGGCCGCGATTGAAGCCGTGAAGCAGTGGAAGTACAGACCGTACCTGCTGAACGGCGAGCCGGTCGAAGTCGAGACCCAGGTGCAGGTGAACTTCTCGCTGTCTGGCGGCTAAACATAGCCGAGGCGGTCCTTTGGCGGGCGATTAGCCTGTCGAGGTGACAAAAATGTAGAAGTGTGTAAGGATTAGCCCTCCCATTCCCACCCATTCGCGGTGGCCGGGAGGCGGCTTTTCAGCCCGAACACGGCCGCTGTTCTTTCCATTTCCTTCCAAGGCGTGGAGCAGCCCGGTTCGGGCGCTGGTTTGTGGTTGGGCCGGCAGTTTCTAGCCAGCGTCTGGCCCAGCGAAGCGCATCAGAGTGTCTAGGCACAGTAGAGAGTTCCGAGGAGGGAAAAGCAACTCATGCTAGCAGCTTACGTGGGAGTGATTCTCAGTTACATTCCGGCCGCGGCCACCTGGGTCCTTCAGGAAGGCGGCGGCATGCCGACCGATCCGCTGGGCCTGTGGAAACAGATGGGCTGGGTGGCGCGGACCGTAGTCGTTATTCTGTTCATCATGTCGGGGTGGTCGATCGGCGTGATGATTGACCGCTGGATGGCATACAGCGCTGCCCGCAAGCAATCGCGGTCTTTTGCTCCGGCAGTGGCCGGCGCTCTGCGCGACGGCCGCATTGACGAAGCCATCAAGGTCGCCGAGCGCAACAAGAAGAGCCACCTGGCCAAGGTCGTCACGGCCGGCCTGATGGAGTTCAAGGCCCACCAGGACAGCCCGGGCGCCATTCCCGGCGAGACCAT
>CAYOUY010000415.1:0-8782 GCA_964407245.1 uncultured Acidobacteriaceae bacterium | reverse complement strand
GTTCTCATGCGCGCTCCTCGACAGCCGCAGACTCGGACATCGACGGACAAGGATGCTCGGTGCGCGACGGGCCTCCCGCAACCAGGCCAACTCCAATCACGATGAAGGCCACGCCCGTCCAGCGCCGCGTGCTGACGTGCTCATGCAGCCAGAAAATGGATAGCAGGACCATGTTGACGTATCCGAGTGCAGTAGCCGGCAGGACGTAGCTGAGATCGGCAAAGGAGAGCGCCGTCATGTAGCAATACATGAAGATGAGCAGAGAAAAGATTCCTACGATCACAAAAGGATTCGCCAGGATAGACCAGAGGTGCGTGACATGATGAATGTCAATGGAGCCGGCGTCCTTCATGCCGCGGGCAAGGAAGGCGTCTCCGACACTGCCGAACAGCGCGATGGAGAAAATGACCAGGTACTTGCGAAACGTCAAAGGGAATATCCTGTAAGAGCACTCGATCAGCTTAAGGATTTAGATGCAACCCGCTCTATTGAGGATAACAGGGCGCTTGGCTGACTGACGGAACCTCTTCGAATCTCCCGTGTCACTGTCGCCGCTGTCGCGCCGATTCGTACAGCACGATGCTCGCCGCCACGCCAGCATTCAACGATTCCACGTGTTCGGAATGCGGAATCGCGACGGTTTCATCGAGTTGTGCCATCAACGCGCGCGGCAGCCCGGCGCCCTCACTGCCAACAAAAATCGCGCAAGGTCCCGTCAGCCTTGCCCGATCGAGCGGCGTGCCCTTATGCGAAGAGGTCGCGATCATCCGCACTCCCTGCGCGCGGAACTTCGCCGAAATGCTCTCTAATCCACCCGCCTCCTTCGCCACGAGCACCGGCAGCCGAAATACCGAACCAGCCGAAGCGCGAATCACTTTCGCGTTGAACGGACTCACCGTCCCTTCGCCCAACACCACTCCCGCGCTGCCGAAGGCTTCGGCCGAGCGCAGGATCGTCCCCAGATTCCCCGGATCCTGCAAACCCGCGACCACCACGACCGGGCCAACATGCAGCCGCTGTGTTATTTCTTCCAGCGTAAAGCTCTTGAACCGCACCAGCGCGGCGACGCCTTGCGGTGTCTCACTCGGAACCGCGCCGTCGAAGAGCCGGTCGGGCAAGAGCAGAGTCTCAGTATGCGCGCCAATTTGCGGCAGAAGCCGCTCCGCCAAACTCTCCCCCGATTCCTTGAAGAACACGGCCCGAAAACGCAATCCGCTGCGGATCGCCTCCTCGACGATGCGCACGCCCTCAATCGCGCAATCGCCTTCCGTGGTTCGTTCGCCACGGGCGAACCCCTGCCGCAGTTCTTTCACCAGCGCATTGTGCCGCCCTTCGATGCGCCGCAGCCGTTGGCGGGAGTCGGACTTTGATTCCGCTTTGGGAGTCATCGTGTCGGAGGCATTCGAGTGCCTGCATCATACTCTGCCCCTCATCTTTGCGCGTTTTGCCGTATTATGGTAGGTTTCGCCGTCAATCCAAGCCTCGGTTGCATCCTTGCGTCCTATGCAACCCGTTGTGCGGAACCACAGAAGGGAGCGCCCGTGCGCGCCGAGATCGTCAAAATCAACTGCGAGAAACCCGAATCCTCTCTGGTCAAGTATGCCGCCGATCAGATCCGCTCCGGTGAGGTGCTGGGCATGCCCACCGACACGTTTTATGGCCTGGCCGCCGATCCGTTCAACCTGCGCGCTGTCGACAAGGTCTACGACATCAAGACGCGCTCGCGGCACAAACCGCTTTCACTACTGATCGAAAGCGTCGATCATGCTGAGGAACTGGCCAAGGATTTGCCCTCGCAGTTCTACGCCCTGGCGCGAAAATTCTGGCCCGGACCGCTGACCATTATTGTCAAGGCCGGCTCGCGTCTGCCCCTGAAAGTGACAGCCAACACCGGCAACGTTGCCCTGCGTGTGCCCAACGCCAAAATTCCCTTGGCGGTCGTGACCGCCGCAGCAATTCCTATCACCGCGACCTCGGCTAACCTGAGCGGCGCTTCGGAATGCACCAGCGCCGACCAGGTACGCGACCAACTGCAGGGCCGAATTAGCATCATCGTGGACGGAGGGCCGTCGCCGCGCGACATCGCCTCGACCATCGTGGACCTCAGCGACGAAAATGCACGCTGGCGCGTGATCCGCGAAGGTGCGATTCCCGCCGAAGAGATTTCCACCTTCTTAGCGCAGGAAGGATGACGCAGGAAGGATGACGTCTTCAGCCGCCAACCAGCATCCCCGCCGCTGGTGGCTTCGTGTGCTGGCGGTAGCAGTCGTGGCCGTGGTGTTGTGGCTGCTCATCACGGCCATTGAGATCGTTCGCACCGCGCATCTTGAAGAGCTCCACCCGGCCGACGCCATCGTCGTGTTCGGCGCGGCAGAATATTCCGGCCGTCCTTCTCCCGTCCTGCGCGCGCGGCTCGACCACGCCTTTGACTTGTACGAGCGCCATCTGGCTTCCGTTGTCATTACGACGGGCGGCGCCGCGGCCGACCCGACGTTCAGCGAAGGCGGAGTCGGCAAAGACTATCTGCGAAAACGCGGTGTTCCCGAGAATGCGTTGATCGCGGAAACTCAGGGTTCCGACACGGCGCAATCTGCGCGCCGGATCGGCGTCATTATGCATGCCAACGGCCTGGGCACCTGCATTGCCGTCAGCGACGCTTACCACGAGTTCCGCATTCGCAAGCTGCTCGAGCACGAAGGCGTGCAGGTGTACGTGGCGCCGCGTCCCGAATCGCGGCCTCATACGCTGGCGGCTCGCACCGAAGCGGTCGCGCGGGAAACGCTAAGTTATTTGCTATGGAAGCTGGGAGTCGGATAAGCCGTGCTGCTGGAGATTCGTATCAGGGCATGCCTTCAGTCGTGCCGCAGCAGAGAGAGGTTCGTATCAGGGTACGACTTCAGTCGTGCCGCCGAGTAGCGTCGAAACCGGGGCTTTAGCCCTTGAGGGATGCACCCAGCCCGTTGGTCGCCATTACTTCGTAGTGCGCTGCTTTGGGCTCGTGCCTCGACAAATATTTCCGCCGTTCTTCAGGGATGATCGAGGTCTCGTAATCTTCCCCAGCCACAGCCTTGATCGCCTCAATCGAATCCCACAGAATGATCGTGATGAACTCGACCTCCTGCCCCACGTTTCGGCGAAGCAGGTAGCTGCCGCGGTATCCCTTTGCCTTGCTTATGCCGGGCAGCAGTTCTGGCTTCAGCATGGATTCATAAGCATCGGCATGCTCCGGCTTCGTATGTCCGCGCCACAGTCGTGCGATCACAAGAATCCTCCATCAGTTGCCGGCGTGTTCTTACCACCCCATCCGCTTCCGCAGTTCTGTGATGTGCGCCACATGATGACGGCCATGCCACGCGTAGAGTGCCAGATTTTTTTCGAGCGTCATTTCGCCCAGTGCCGGATGGCGGAAGGTTCGCTTCCAATCGTCAGGGTTGAGCGAGCGCAGCAGCCGCACCCAGCGATCGTGTAGCGCCTCCAGCATGGTTAAAGACACCTCCACTGGAGTGGCCGCCGTGTCGGCCAGCTTTGCCCAGCGATCCTCTTCATACGGCTTGATCGTCGGATTGTCTTCTGTGAGCGCCAGCTTGAAGCGCACATATGAATTCAGATGACTGTCCGGCACATGATGCACGACCTGGCGCACGGTCCATCCGCCATCGCGGTACGGAGTGTCGAGCTGCGCGGGCGACAATCCTTTCACCGCCGCGCGCAGATTCGCCGGTGTGCTCGCAATGTCGTCGAGGAACTTCTGCTTCTGTTGTTCGCTGGGAGGGCCTTCGTAGCGGAACTTTCCGAGGGGATATCTGGGATCGGTCATCAAGGCTCCCGCTAGGAAAATTGAACGGCTGGCCTACAGATGTGACGGCTTGCGCAAAGGGTTCAGAGAAAAAGTCAACATTCTTGGTTCCCACTATCGTGACTCTGCGCACATCGAACTGGTTCCAGCTGGCATAAAACTTGTTAAGTGGAATTGCATATAAAGGTCGCTGGCAAATGGTTGGCCTTCGTTCCCGTGGGGATTCTGTGGCTGGCGCTGGCCGCCTGCGGTAGTCCGGGCTCGAAGGGCTCACCACCACCGCCGACTCTCAACCAATGGGGTTGGATGACCGGGTCGGACATGACCAACCAGGCCGGCACTTATGGAACGCAGGGCGTGACCCGCCCCGGCAATACTCCCGGAGCGCGCGTGTGGCCTGGTGCGTGAGCTGATGCGACTGGAAATCTCTGGCTCCTTGGCGGCTATGGATTCGACACCAGTTCCACGACTGGTGGTGGACATGGCGGCGATCTCAACAACCTGTGGAAGTATTCCGGCGGCGAATGGACCTCGGTCAGCGGAGCTGGGCGGCCTCAAGACGACCCACGCTTGCAACTACCACCCCTTGGGTCTACCATGCTCGCGGCCCACTCTGTGGTGATTGGCCTTTGGATTCCGCCATCAACTTGGCGGCGCGAAGCGCATCTTGTACGCTAGACTCTCGGTGCATCGCAGTTGCACCATTTCTGGGGCAGCTTAGATTAGGCAGGTCACGTTCATGCCATCTTCGGTCTGGAGCGGTCACTTAACTTTCGGTCTCATCTCTATGCCTGTGCGGCTGTTCTCGGGCGCGCGCAGTCAGGGCATTTCCTTCAACATGCTGCATCGCACCGACAAGTCGCGGTTGAAGCAGCAATATATCTGCCAGGCCGACGGCCAGGTCGTCGACCGCTCCGACATCGTGAAGGGCTACGAGTTCCGCAAGGACGAATACATCATCATCGAGCCCGAAGAGATCAAGAAGATCGAGCCGCAGACCGCCAAGACCATGGAGATTCTGGAATTCGTCAAGGCGAGCGACGTCGATCCCGTTTATTTCGAATCGTCGTATTACATGATGCCGGAGGAAGCCGGCCGCCGGCCTTACGCTCTGCTGACCAAGGCGCTCGAAGAAAGCGATTACGTCGCCATCGCCAAGATCACTATGCACAACCGTGAGTACACGGTTTTCCTGCGTCCCACCGAGGGCGGCATGATGCTGCACACCATGTACTACGCCGACGAAGTGAAAAAGGTCGAAGGCTTCGGCGCACCCGAAGGCGTGGAACTGAAAGAAGCGGAAGTGAAAGTTGCTCACCAGTTGATCGAAGCGCTCGCCGCCGACTGGGATCCGGAAAAGTACAAAGACAATTTCCAGGAAAACTTGAAGCAGTTGATCGAGACCAAGCTCGAAGGCGGGGAAGTCGCCGCCGTCGAAAAGCCGAAGAAGCTCGCCCCGGTCGTCGATCTGATGGCCGCGCTCAAAGAGAGCCTGGCGCAGATGGAAGGCAAGAAGAAGCCGGCGGCGACGGCTCCCGAGGAACGTCAAGTCGCGGCTGCGAAGGGCCGCCGCGGTCGCTAGAGCCACCCGCGTACTGCTCGCGGTAGAGGTAGAAAGGTCCCTCAAATTGGGCGGCCCACTTTTCTCTTGGGCTCATACAACTTTTTACCGCGGGCGGGGTTCCATATCACCAGGCGCGGCATGAGCCCACTCTTTTCCCTGGAGGATTCGCATGCGTCGACGCGCTTCGGGGTCCACGGGTGTCTTTCTTCTCACGTTATCTATCTCTATTCTTCTGACGGGATGTGGCGGCTCTCCTCGACCGACAATCTGTCTTGCCCCTTCCACATCCCCCTGCAGTTGCGGTGGGCCTGCCACCAGTGCCTGCCCTGCAGATTTCATTCCTTTGCTCTATTCCACCACAACTTCAAACCAGATCCTCGGCTTCTCGATCAGTTCATCGCGGTCGCTCACTGCGCTCCCTTCAACCACCGGCCCCGCTAATTCCGAAAGTGTGACCCTGAATGGCAACGCGATGATGTTTGCCGATAACTCGACCAACGCAGTCGATAGCGTTATTGCCGATCCGGTCACTGGCGCCCTGACATCGGTTCAAGGCTCTCCATTTTCCCTTGGCACACCCGATGGCGGCCCAAACAGCATTATGGTCGGCCCCTACGGCTACCTCTACGCCACCGAACCCAACGGCACGATCGTCGGCCTCAATACCAGCTCGGAAATTGGCTCGTTCGGATCTGCGCTGCCAAACTCGCCATATCCCGCCGGCGTGTCGCCGTCGCAGATGGCATTCGCTGCCCAGGGCGATTTGGGAACTTTTTTCCTGTATGCCTCTGACCCGGGTGATTCCAGCGGAGGAATCCTCGCGTACTCTCTTGACTCCTCCGGATCGCTCACTCCGATTCGGGGTTCGCCTTTTCCAACTCTGCCCAATGCCAAGCCTTCCTTCGTTCTTTTTGATTCTTACTATCCCAGCCCGGGGACGCAGGGTCCCCAATTTCTTCTCGTCTCTTTAACCGGCATCGCGAAGGTGGCGGTCTTCGCAATTGATTCCAGTACTGGGGCCTTAACCCAAGTGCCTGGGTCGCCCTTCGCCGTCGGCAATGGCCCCAACACTCTTGCGGCGGACAGCGCGAATCATGTATTTGTCATGAACGCCGCCGACCACACCGTTTCGGCTTTCAATCTTGGCAGCAACGGCGGGCTGACTGCGATCGGTTCGCCAGTGTCGCTCGGCACAGCGAGCGGCGGTATCGCTCTCGCTAGCTCCTACTCTTCCGTTGAGCTCTTTGTTGCCGATACCACGGGGAGCGCTATCTGGACATTGAATGTAGACCAGACCACTGGAGAACTCACACTGTCTGATCAAGTTGTGAGGGCTCTCAATCCGCCGCTGCAGCTGGCTTTCCTGGGTCCGTAGCTTTGCATCCAAAGTATTGTCAAGCTAAGAAGCTAACGACCGGTGGTCCGTCTCTGGCGCATCGTCGAGGCAATCGTTACAATGTTCAATTCTGCATCACATCATTAAATTGCAATTCTCCCTCGGAGTACGAATGAGATTTCGACGTGTGGGCGGGCTGGCTGCAATCGCGCTGGCCTCAGTTCTGTGGATGTCTTGTGGCCAGGTCTATCGCCCCGTGGTTATTCCGATTAACACCATTCCGCCCAATCCTGCCAATTTTCACGCCGTGTTCAGTGTCAACGCCAACGTTGCCTTCAACCAGGGCACGGCGATGCAAATTGACGTTTCGGGAGACAGCGAGATCGGTGCGGCCGACATGGGCGTGAATCCGACCCACGGAATCTCCTTGCCCAATAATTCACGCGTGTTCGTGGCAGCGGCGGGCAGCGTTTTCCAGGGCGAAGCCGACGTGGTGACGGCCTTCACGCCTGCCGCGGACAGCAGAATCGCCACCGGCTTCGGCACCACGACGGTATTTACTTATCCCAGCACAGGCAACGGCCAGTCTGCGAATATTGCTTCGCTTACCGAGGCAGGCAATATCGTGACGGTGACGCTGAGTTCGCCCATCAGCACCGCCGTGGTTGGCGCCGAGATTCTCATCTCGGCCGTGAGTGTAGGTGGATACGACGGCAGTTTCGTTATTTCCTCGGCCAGCGGGACCACCCTCACCTACACGGCTTCGGTCGCAGGTCTTGCGCCTGTCTCATCCAGCGGCACAACTCCAGCCGGACTTGCGACAGTCCCCGTGGTTTGTCCCTACTTGCCCGATTTCCTGGCGACCAGCCAGAACAGCGTCGTTTACGTCGCCGATTACGGTGTGGAGAGCGGTTTGAATTGCAACCTCCCGACGACCGACTCGGTCGGATACCTCAGCGCTTCGCTCAACAGCATCACGAACATCGAATACCTTCCAGCCGGTTCGCATCCGGTGGGGTTAGCCGAAACCGCGAATGGGCAGAATCTCTATGTGTTGAACCAGGGCAGCGGCACGGTCTCGCCGAACGTAACGGATCTTTCGCCGGTAGATTTGACGCCGTACTGTCCGACTTCAGCGCCGCCATGTCCCATCAGTGTGGGGGCCAATCCTGTCTGGATTACGGCGCGGCCTGATGGCCTGCGCGTCTACGTTGTGTCGGAGGGAACCGGCGAACTCTATACCATCAACACCCAGACGAACACGTTGATCCAACCGAATCAGTCGCTGGGTGGCCCGGGCGCCAACTTCGTGGTCTATGACTCCAGCCTGAGCCGTTTGTATGCGACCAATCCATCCACCAATGCGGTCTTTGTCTTCGACGCGACAACCGATCCGCCCACGCCAATCGGCAGCCCTCTCGGGTTGAGCATTTCCGCGCCGCCCATTCCTGCGAATACTCCGCCTTGCACCGGCGGAACGTGCTCCTATAGTTCGGTGATGCCGGTTGGCGTGACCGCTCTGTCCGACGGCAGCCGGTTTTATGTTGCCAGCTATGTCGTGTCGGACTCGACGTGTCCCGATCCCAACGTGACCGCGACCGGATGCGTCATTCCGCAGGTGACTGTGTTCGATACCGGCACGCTGGCAGTGAAGACTACTGTATTTCCACTGCTAGCTCCGCTCACGCTGACATCACCGGTCGACGGCGTGCAGCCGTTCGCGGTGGCGCCCGTCGCCTACTGTATGCCGGCCGTTCCATATTCACCGGCGTTCACACGCTTCCGCATGTTCGCCGCCGCTTCCGTAGATGCGAGCCACGTCTATGCGAGCATCTGTGACGGAGGCGCGGTTGCTGACATATTCACCACTACCGACACGATCTCTGTGGGCAGCAATGTTACCGATACTTTGATCACCGATTTGCTCGCGCCCTTCAGCGCCGCGGCGCC
The DNA here is from genome assembly GCA_964407245.1 of uncultured Acidobacteriaceae bacterium. Taxonomy (GTDB): domain Bacteria; phylum Acidobacteriota; class Terriglobia; order Terriglobales; family Acidobacteriaceae; genus Sulfotelmatobacter. The sequence goes on along the minus strand of CAYOUY010000415.1, from coordinate 136 downwards.
AGTGAATGGCCAGCCCCCGCCGCAGTATCCGGCTTTCCTGTTCACCGGCCAGTAGCGATTCCACTTGACGATGTCATGCTGAGCGAAGAACGGGACCGCGAAAGGTCCCGCTCGCAGTCGAAGCATCCCTATAGGG
>CAYOUY010000414.1:0-31183 GCA_964407245.1 uncultured Acidobacteriaceae bacterium | reverse complement strand
GCGTTCGAGATCCTGCTCAGCGACAAGAATGTGAAAGCGGTGCTGATCAATATTTTTGGCGGCATTCTGCGAGTCGACATGTTGGCGACCGGCGTGGTCGAGGCCGCGCGCAAAACCAACATCAAGCTGCCGGTTGTGCTGCGTCTTGAAGGAACGAACGTGGACGAGGGCAAGAAGATTCTGCAGAACTCCGGATTCAACTTTGTCGTCACCGACACCATGAAAGACGCGGCCGACAAAGTCGTGGCTGCCGCGAGAGGTACGATCGGCGTGACGGAATGGAGATAGGCAATCTTGTGGCCCTCTGTGACCTGGGTGGTTGAGCACGAGAGAGTGAAGTCTTAGAAGCGAGGATTTTCTTATGGCAATCTTAGTCGACAAAAATACCCGCGTCGTCGTGCAGGGATTGACCGGCCGCGAAGGTACGTTCCACGCCAAAGCCAGTGCCGCTTACGGCACAAAGATCGTTGGCGGCGTCACGCCCGGCAAGGGCGGTACCACGCACGAGGGCTGGCCGATTTTCAATACTGTCCGCGAGGCTGCCGATCAAACCGGGGCGAACGCCACGGTCATTTTCGTCCCTCCGCCGTTCGCGGCCGACGCCATCATGGAAGCCGCCGACGCGGAAATCGATCTGATTGTCTGCATCACAGAAGGCATTCCCACCCTCGACATGGTCAAGGCCTGGGAGTTCCTGCAAAATCGGCGCTCGCGGCTTATCGGTCCGAATTGCCCCGGAATCATTTCTCCGGGCAAGTGCAAGATCGGCATCATGCCGGCGTCGATCCACAAGGAAGGATCGGTCGGCATCGTGTCGCGCTCGGGCACGCTGACCTATGAGGCCGTGCATCAGCTCACGCAGCGTGGAATCGGACAATCCACCGCCATCGGCATCGGCGGCGACCCGATCATCGGCACCACGTTTGTGGATGCGCTCGACCTGTTCAACCGCGATCCCGAAACCGAAGCTGTGATTATGATTGGCGAAATCGGCGGCAATGCCGAGGAGACCGCTGCGGAGTTCGTGAAGTCGCATATGAAAAAACCCGTGATAGGTTTCATCGCCGGGCAAACCGCGCCTCCGGGACGGCGCATGGGACACGCCGGAGCGATCATTTCCGGCGGCAAAGGCACGGCAGCAGAAAAGATCAAGGCGCTCGAAGCCGCCGGCATTCGCGTTGCGAAATCCCCAGCAGTGATCGGCGAAACGCTCGCGGCGGCGCTGGGAGTATCTGTTTAGTTCTTTTCCGTCGAGCGGGAAAAAGCAGGTTCCTCGCTGCGCTCGGAATGACAATTCTTTAGGTTTTGCGACCGAAGACCTCGGACCCAAGACCTAACACCCAAGGACCAACGACCGAATGAAGACCCTGCAACGCACTCTTACCATCGTTAAGCCCGATGCCGTTCGTAAGAACGCGATCGGCGACATCATCGAACAGTTCGAGAAGAACGGATTTCGCATTCTTGCCATGAAGATGCTCGAAATCTCCCAGCATCAGGCGGAACAGTTTTACGCTGTCCATGCCGGCCGGCCGTTTTACAACTCGCTGACCGATTTCATGTCGAGTGGCCCCATCGTTGTGCTGGCACTCGAAAAAGAGAATGCCATCGCCGATCTGCGCAAGCTCATGGGGGCCACCAACCCGGCCAACGCCGAGGACGGCACGATCCGCAAAAAGTGGGCCACTAACATCGAGCACAACGCGATTCACGGCTCCGACGCGGAAGATACGGCGCGGTTTGAGCTGAGTTTCTTCTTTGCGGGATATGAACTCGCTAAATAAGTTGCGGATTTCCCCGGGTTCTATCGAGAACCCTGGACCGATGACTGAAGCGATTCAGATCTCGACCGCCAATGAGTCTGAACTCGCCTGGTGCGCACAGGTTATGGCCAGCACCGATCCCTGGCTGGCGTACAAGTTTTCGATAGAAACATGCGTGGGGATACTGCGATGGCCCGGGAGCACATTGTTCATCGCTAAAGCCGCCGATCCAGTCGGCTTTGCGTTGCTTCATCCCAGAGGCTTCCTGGGGTGCCCGTACGTCGCAGTGGTCGCGGTTGTTGCCAGCCTGCGGAGCCGGGGAATTGGGGCGCAGCTGTTGGAATTTGCCGAAGCGCATTTTGCAGGCAGCCGCCATGTCTATTTGTGCGTGTCTTCTTTCAATGTGTGGGCGTTGCGATTCTACGAACTGCACGGCTATGCGAAGGTTGGCGAACTGCCGGATTTCATCGCGGACGGCTTTTCGGAAATCGTCATGCAAAAACGCCTCTTATAAACATTCGAGTGAGGAACATCTATGCCCATGGTTCAAGTCACGATGCTGGCGGGCCGCACGGCCGATCAGAAGCGCAAGATCGCCAAGCGCATCACCGACGCTCTGGTGGAAGAGGCCGGAGCGCGCCGCGAAGCCATCGTCGTCGCTTTTCACGAAGTGCCGAAGGAAAGCTACGCTTCCGGCGGCGAACTGATGGCCGACAAGGCGCCTCCCAAATAGGCACTGGCTTCGTCGAAATTACACTCGTTATACATCTTTCGCACCGGCCAGTGTTTATACTGCGGTGGAAAGCGAGGAACACATCATGAAAACGTGGACAGTAGCCGCTGCTCTGCTTTTTCTGGGTGCCAGCTGTTTTGCGCAAACGGCCCCGACAGCCCCGGCGGTAAGGAAGCCCTGCGAAGACTTGAAGGCCGAAATCGCCAAGAAACTTGACGACAAGGGAATTGTGGGTTACTCCCTCGACGTCGTTGATAAGGGCAAGGAGGGCGACGGCAGAGTGGTCGGCGGTTGCGACGGCGGAACAAAGAGCATCGTCTATAGCCGCGGCGGAGCCTCCCCAACGCAAGCCAAACCTGCGGACGAGAAAAAGCAGTAGGTTATGGATCCGCGGTGCCCTCTAGGCCGGAAACATTGATAGCAGCTGCATTCGAAGCCTACAAGGAATGCAGCCGGGTTCCGAACGAGTACCGCAACTTGGGACGGGACTAAGCATCCGAGACGACTACCCTAGCGGCTCGAACAAGTGCCCTTCCACCCGGTCCGCGTGCTTGGGAAGATCTTTCCTCGCGAACTGCAGGAAATGCGGAGCGGTGCGATGTGCTTCGAGTGCGGCATCGTCCTTGTATTGTTCGTAGATGAAGAAGCGGCGCGGCTCGGTCTTGTGCCGATGCACCTGGTACATGGCGCAACCCGGTTCCTTGCGGGATTGTTCGGTAAGTTTTTCAAACAGTGCGGCAACTTCGGCTTCGTGCCCAACTTTCGCCATCCAGGTAACCGCCAACACCACCATCGTTCGCTCCTTCGCCGCGGCCGTGGCTGGTGAAGCGAGCCGGTTTCGGAACCGGCGTCCTGCTGAGCCTCAGGCCGGGGAGGTCATTCTAGGCTTTCTGCGCGGCCGTCTTCAACTCGGCCACGAAATCTTCCATGAGAATGGTGTGGTCGCGGTCGGGGCCGGTCGAGATCATGCCGATTTTTGCGCCCGTCTCCTTGGCCACAAACGTCAGGTATTCGCGCGCCTGGCGCGGCAGTTTGTCGAATTCGGTGACCCCCTCTGTCGAGCTGCGCCAGCCTGGCATCTTGTGATAGACGCACTCGATTTTCTCGAACCCGCTGGCCTGCGCGGGTGCCTCGGCCGTGGCTTTGCCGTCGATCTTATATCCGACGCACACTGGAATCTCAGCCAGATCGTCGAGCACGTCGAGCTTGGTCACCACGAGCCACGACGTGCCGTTGATCATGCCCGAGTAGCGAAGCAGCGGCAGATCGAGCCAACCCGTACGCCGCGGGCGTCCAGTCACGGCGCCATACTCGTGGCCGCGCTTGCGCAAGTTCTCGCCAGCCGCGCCTTTGTCTTCGGTAGGAAACGGGCCTTCCCCCACGCGCGTGCAATAGGCCTTGGTGATGCCGATCACGGATGTAATTGCAGTCGGCGCAATTCCGGTCCCAATGACCGCGCCGCCGGAAGTCGCGCTCGACGAAGTCACAAAAGGATACGTTCCGTGATCAATGTCGAGCATTGTTCCCTGAGCGCCTTCGAACAAAATTGACTCGCCCTGGGCCAGCGCCTGGTTCAGCAGAACCGCCGTGTCGCGCACAAAGGGCGCAACTTTCTCCGCAGCCTGGGCATACTCGGCGTACATCTTGTCGGCGTCGAGCGGCTCGGAATTGAACAGCGCATGCGCAATCATGTTCTTTTCCCGCACCGCGTTCTCGATGTGCTTCTTGAGCAGCTGCAAATCGAGCAAATCGGCCACACGCAAGCCGCGGCGCCCCATTTTGTCTTCATAAGCCGGGCCTATGCCGCGGGAAGTGGTCCCGATCTTTACGCGTCCGGGAGCATTCTCCGCCGCCAGCTCGATCATGCGGTGATACGGCAGAATCACGTGCGCGCGATTCGACACGAACAGGTTGCCATCCACCCTCACGCCCGCTTCGCGAAGGGCCGCGACTTCCTTCAGGAACGCCACCGGATCGAGCACTACGCCGTTGCCGATGATGCTCCGGCAGCCCGCGCGCAGCACGCCGCAAGGCACAAGCTGCAGAATGAATTTCTTGCCGTTGATGATGACGGTGTGGCCGGCGTTATGTCCTCCGGCGTAGCGGGCCACGACCGAGAAGTTCTCCGACAGGACGTCGACGATCTTCCCTTTGCCCTCGTCGCCCCACTGGGCGCCTACAATCACCGCGGTCGTGCCTTTTTTCAAGTGGGTCTCCGTCACGAACATTCGAGCAGGACCATAGCTGTGCCTGCTCCCGGGATCGCACACTTCTCGCCCGCGGGAATGCCTGCGCGAAGAATTCTAGGGATATAAGCGGAGAAGATGTGTACGCGATATTCTACCGTGCCCCGTCGAACGGAAGCAACGCGCAGACACGAGAACGGGCTCTAGCTTCGAGCAGCTGCATTTTTTCCGACAATACCACTGCTCTCCAGGCCTTCGTAGACGTCCTCGGCTCTGCGGAGCGCCTCCTGCACGTTGCCGCAGATGTTCTCTTCCCCGATGACCTCTTCAAACTCCGCCTGGTGGATCAGCTTCGAAGGCTGCTCGCGCGCCCCGCAGAGAATCAGCGTCCGATTAGTCGCGTGCAGTTCCCGGGCGACCTCTTCGATGGCAAACAGTCCGGTTGCGTCGAGCGCAGTCATATTCCGCAATCGCAGGATCACCACCGGGGGCAGCCGATGTAAATCTTCCGTGACCGCCGAGATCTTGTCCGTCGCGCCGAACAGAAATGGCCCGTGAATGCGAAATATCGTCGCATAATACGGAATGTCCTTATCCTGGAGGATGTGGACACGCCCGTCCTCGACGTAGTCGTCGGTCACACGCGAAACCGTCGTTGTCGCAGCCACGCGGCTGATGAACAGCAATGCCGCAAGAATCATTCCTGCCTCCACCGCAACGGTGAGGTCGGCGAATACGGTCAGGGCAAACGTCACCAGCCATATGCTGATGTCGGTTTTGGTCAGCTTCAGCAACTGCGGAATCTCCCGCCACTCGCCCATGTTGTAGGCCACAACCATCAGGATCCCTGCCAGCGCTGCCATGGGTACGTAGCTGACCAGAGGCGCCGCGAACAGCAGAATGCACAGCAGCGTCAGGGCATGAATCATACCCGCTACCGGCGATTGCGCCCCGGAGCGAATGTTCGTGGCCGTGCGCGCGATCGCGCCGGTCGCAGGCAACCCTCCGAACATCGGAGAAAAAACATTGGCCACACCCTGTCCCACCAACTCGACATTAGGATTGTGCCGGTCGTTGCTCATGCGGTCGGACACCACCGCCGACATGAGCGACTCGATCGCGCCCAGCATAGCGACGGTGAACGCCGGCCCCAGCAGTCCGTGGATCAGATCGGAGCGAAATTTTGGGATCTGCAAATGCGGCAGCCCGCCGGGGATTCCGCCAAATCGGGTTCCGATCGTTTCCACCGGCAGCTTCAAGAAATAAACCGCACACGTCGCCAGCAGCAGCGCCACAATCGGCCCCGGAATGCGGGCCGAGATGCTGCGGCAGACAATCAGCGTGACCAGGGTAATCACGGCCAGGGCCGTGGCTTCGAACGACAAAGTGTGAAAACTTGCAGCCAGCGCCTCCATGCGCAGCCAAAAAACACCGGGAACTTTGTCGAGATGCAGCCCGAAGAAATCCCTCACCTGCGTGCTGGCAATGAGCACCGCAATACCGTTGGTGAATCCGATCACCACCGGCCGTGGAATGAACTTCACCGCCGTGCCCAGGCCCGTGAGGCCCATGACAATCAGCAGGACGCCGGCCATCACCGTGCACATGAACAGTCCGTCCACGCCATGCACCGCGACAATGCCGGCCACTACGACGACGAAAGCGCCCGTGGGCCCGCCGATCTGCGTCTTCGACCCGCCGAGCGCGGAAATTAGAAATCCGGTCACGATCGCGCAGTAAATCCCCGCCTGCGGCGTCAACCCGGACGCAATGGCAAACGCCATCGCCAACGGCAGAGCTACCAGCCCGACCGTGACGCCCGCGATCAGGTCCAGCAAAAATTTATGCCGGTTGTACTCGCGCAGACAAAGGACAGACTTCGGAAGCCAGTTTTCGTTCAGGAAAGCACGCGCCATTTTCACATTATGGCAGCCGCGCGTGAAATCGGGTAGTGACGGAAGGATATACGGGCCTGCGAGATTCTCGCTGCAAGTGCAAGGGCGGACGCGCTCGTCCACGCACTTTAGACGAAACGGCCCCACGGCTATCTCCGTTTCTTCTTTGCACCCTGCTTCGCCGCCGGTTTCGCACTCTTCGCACCGGCAGGACTCGTCTGACGTGCAAACGGCGCCAGATCTCTCATCCGTTCAATATCGGCCTGCGCTTGCATCGGCGACGCATAGGTCTCGGTCGAAGCCGTCAGGACCTTCCCGTTGTCGTCATGAAAACACCAGCCGAACTTGCCTTTGCCCACGGCGTGAATCTCGTAAAAAGCTTTGCGCCGCCGCAAGCGGTGAAACTGTTGGTGCGCTTGCAGCCGCTGCTGAATGTACTGCGCCGCTGCCGCCCGCGTGGGCGGCGGGGGCGTCACCTTGCCCGAATCCGGGTGGCCGTCGAGCTGAGAAAGCATGGGCCACAGATCCTTCTGCCGGTCTGTGATGGGCTTCTGCATCTCCGCGGGCGAGGCCGGCGGCGGCATCGCCGGGCGAGTCAGCGTGGTGGGTGCATCCATCCGCGGAGCGCTCAGCTTGCTCAGCTGCGCGGCAAAGCTGCTTGCCTCAGCGTCTCTCTTGGTCAGCGTGCCGATACCGAACAAATCCCGCAGCGTCGCCATGATTGATGTGTGCTGGTACGGCGTGGAATCGACGGTGGCTTTCTGAATCCAGGGCGAAATCAGCACCGTCGGGACGCGCAGTCCCAGCCGGGTAAAGTCGAACTGCATGTTCGGCTTGAGCAGATATTCGTTCTTCTTCGGATTCTGCTGCGCCAGCTGCTCGACATACGCATTGGGAGACGTGAGCCCGTCAGGATTGCTCACTCCATTCGGCGGTGAAACGTGATCAAAATAGCCACCGTGCTCATCGTAGGTAACGATGAGCAGCGAACTGTTCCACAACGGACCATTGCGCAGCGCCTCGTACACATCGGCAATTAAGTTTTCACCCAACCGGACGTCATACGGCGCGTGCTGGGAGTTCGGCTGGCTGCCATCCGTGCCTGTGTTCATTTGCGGACACAAAAAGCTGTACGTGGGCAACGTTCCGGCCGATGCCTGCGACGCGAAGGCCGAGAGCTGCAGGATTTGCGTGGTTCTCGACTTGAGTGCAGGAAAAGAGTCGGAATCGCTCAGGTCGACAAAGAAAAATGCCCAATCGAAACCCGCCTGCTCCAGCAACTGATAGACCGTCTGGGCCGAGATGGGGGCTTGCCACTCGTTATCCACAAAGCCGGCTGAGGTCGCGGCGTGGACGAATAGACGATTCGGCTCGGTGGGTCCGGGGACCTCGGAATACCAGTTGTCGCAAACGCAAAACTCTCTGGCCAGCGTCGAGATCACTGGCGTCTGCGCAGCGCTGAACGTGGTCATCGGCTCGGTAATTTCCGCGCCCGTCGGATTGCTTCGATGAACGCTCGTCTGCAGTTCGTGGATATACCCTGATACAAATCCATTCAGCGGCGCCGGATCAGCCACGTCTGCCGACGTCTGTGCGCTGGCGTCGAGCTGTGTCGTCGCGTCGGCAAACGAATGCCCTGGCCCTCCAAATCCGCTTTGCTGGGCGATGTCCACTGTCGGAATCACGTAGTTTCCCGGGCTGCCCGCCGGGTACTTCGTCGAAGTCGGATCCGCCGGGTTTGCCAGGTTGAAATATTCCGGGTCCGGGTTGCCGTCGGAACCCAGGATTCCGTCGACGTTTGGCATCGTGCCCAGCATGTGATCGAAAGAACGGTTTTCCATCATCAGAACGACTACGTGCTGAATCGGACTCGGATTCGCCATACAACCTCCTTGTGACACGCGCAGACTCCGGTTCACGAGCCCCCTCCGACCAAAAAACTTAGATAGGGAAAGCTCCCATGCCTGCCGGCGCTCGGCCTGACGCGTAGGCGACACGATTGCTAAGTTGTGGGGGAAGTCGGCGTCGGGAAGCCCGTCGGACGCGGGCTGGCTTGGCTTGACTCTTCCGCCCGCCGAAATCGCACTCAAACTAATGCCGGTCCCGCAAAATGTCAAGCCAACGATTGCAGATAGCAGCATCCGAATCTCCCCCTGAGCAGCCAAGTCCCGGACTCGCCCACTCGGGCGGCCGCTCCGGCGGAAAAGCATTTGACCTGCCTCGGCAATGGGGCATAAGATTGCGGCTCATAAAACGGGGGCCCGCTGTCTCTGGCCGAATACCCCGCAATGGGCCGGGCCCAACCTGAACAATCTGGACCGCCCTTATGGCGACTCGAAGACCTCCGCTCGCCGTTCCCGTGGCCGAATTTGCCACGGCTTTGCTGGCCCGGCAGGAAGTGGGCCCGCGGGCGCAGTTGACTGCCGACCTGACCGCCCAACTTCTGCCCGATACCGCGGTCGCTGTGTACATCATTGAAGACCAGGAGGCCCCCTCCTGGAGTCCCAAAGCCACTGCCGGTGAAATCAACGCGGTTCAAGGGATGGAGTTCGACGCGGGCACGCTGGGATCGATTGCGCAGAATAAAGAATTCGCAGTGTTCGAAGCTGCCGCCCTGCGGCGCGAAGACTTTGCTCACCTCGACGTCCGCCGTACGATAGCTTCCCTCGCTTATGTTCCCCTCCTGGTTGATGACACGCTCATTGGCGCCGTCGAACTGATCAGTTTTGATCATCCGTTCCCCGAGACCATGCAGGAGCCGCTGACCGAAATCGCAGAATTAGCTACCCCCGCCCTCGCCGCGGCCCTTTCCTACGAGAGCGAACGCAATGCGACGCTGCATTCCATCAGCCGCGTCACCCAGATGTACGACCTGGAGAAGGTCTTCAACTCGACGTTGGAGATGAATGAACTCCTCGGCACGATCGCCAAGAAATTCCAGGACGTGATGAACGTTCAGGCTGTCAACTTGTGGATGGTCAATGGCGATGTGCTTGAGTTAATGAGCTGTGAAGGGTTCGATCCCACGGTCACTGTCGGCATGGTGCAGAAGCCGGGCGAGGGCGTCGCGGGAGATATTTCGGACAACGGCGAATCTGTCCTGATTGATGATCCTGACGACGAGCGCCTGCAGCGGCGGAACACCGGCCACGAGGACCAGCCCGTCTTCTCGCTCGTAGCGGCTCCGCTGATGGAGCACGAGAATCTGGTGGGCGTGGTCGAGGTAATCAACAGCCTGCATGGGACGCCTTTTGACGACGACGACCAGTTCCTGCTGATCAACATCTGCGAAACCGCCAGCAATGCGCTGCACAACGCCAGCCTGCTGCAGGCGGAACGCAAAGTGGAGATCCTGCAGACTCTGGTGCAGGTCAGCAGCGAAATTACTTCCACGCTGAATATCGACCGCGTGCTGGAATCGGTGGTCAATCATACGCAGGCCATCATTCCATTCGAACGCGCGGCCATCGCGCTCGAGCAGCGCGGCTCGTTGCAGCTCAAAGCCATCTCCGGCATGACCCAGATCAACACAGCCGATCCTGCGGTTTCCGCGCTGAAGGATATGCTGGAGTGGGCGTCGATTTCATCCGAAGAAACCCATGTGACGCAGCACGGTGATGAGATTGACGATCCCCGCCACGATACCCGTGCCAAGTTCGCCGAATATTTTTCCGACACAGGAATGCGCGGATTCTATGCCCTTCCGCTCATAGACGATCAGGGCCGGCTCGGAATTCTATCCTTCGAGAGCAGCGACCCTGATTTTCTGACGGTCGCTCACCTGGAAATCATCAAGGTTCTCGCCGGTCAGGCGACTGTGGCTTTGCGCAACGCGTCCCTCTACCGCGAAGTCCCTTTCATCAATGTTCTGGAGCCGCTGCTGCAGAAGAAGAAGCGCTTCCTGGCCATGGAAAAGCGCCGCCGCGGGCTGATGATCGCGATTGCCGCAGCCCTGGCGCTGTTCTTTATCTTCTGTCCGCTGCCCATGCGGGTTTCCGGGGGCGCAACGGTCGCTCCTGCCGCGCTTGCACAAGTTCAGCCCGGCGTCGACGGCGTGGTCAACAAGGTTTATGTCCACGAGGGCGACCGCGTCAAGAAGAACACAGTCCTGGCCGAACTGGAAGACTGGAACTACCGCGCCGAAGCAGCTGCCGCGCAGGCCCGATACACCGAAGCCATGGAGGCCATGAACCGCGCGCTCTCTCAGAATGACGGAACCCGCGCCGGCACCGAACGCATCAAGGCGGACTACTGGAAAGCCGAATTCGCGCGTGCGCAGGAGCGCCTCGACCGCACAACTATCCGCTCGCCGCTCGACGGCATCATCACAACGCCACACATCGAAAATGCCGTGGGGCGCCGCCTGGCCCAGGGCGACACCTTCGCCGAAATCGTAGAAACGTCGCATGTGACAATCGATGTCGCTGTTCCCGAAGACGACGCCACTCTGCTCCAGAGCGGCGAGCATGCCGCCATCAAGCTCGAGAGCTTTCCAGTCCGCACCTTCCGCGGCCAAGTTACGGTCGTGAGTCCACAGGGTCAGGTTGAGTCGGAGCGTCGCGTCTTTGTAGCTCGCGTCGCCCTGCCTAACGAAGACGGATCGATCCGTCCCGGCATGCAAGGCCAAGGGAAGGTATCCGTAGGCTGGCATCCCGCCGGCTATGTAGTTTTCCGCGGAACCGCTATGTGGATCTGGTCCAAGCTGTGGTCCTGGTTTGGGTGGTAGCTTTGGTTGGTAAGTTCGTCACGTAATCAGCGTTGAAGTTCGCCTAGGGGTTTGACTATGCTCCACTCCCGTTGTCTGGTCCTGCTGCTCTCTTTCGCGATTGCCGCCATGGTCGGCTGCAGTTCTGGTCCTGCGCCGACTGCAGCCGCAGCCGCGCCCCTTTCGCAGCCGGTCGCGTCGGCGACCACGGCGCAGACAGCGCGGAGCGATTACATCGCCTCCGGTCCCATCGTCGTTGAAGATCAGGTCGACCTCGCTGCCCAGCGCGATGGAATCGTGGCCGAGATTCTCGTTGAAGCCGGCGCACCCGTAAAGAAGGGTCAGCTTCTCGCAAGATTCGACGACCGCCAGCTCACCGCCGACCGCGATGCTGCCGAAGCCAAAGTGAAGAGCACTGCCGCTGACCTCAAGAACTGGGAAGCGGGAGCGAAGGTCGCGCGCGCCGAGCGGGATCGCGCGGAGGAACTGTGGAAGGCAAACATCATCGCCAAAGAGCAGGAAGAAAAGGCGAGATACCAGTCAGAAGCGACCGATTTTGAAGTCGAGCGTCAGCGCGAGGACCTGAAGTATGCGCAGGAAAGTCTGCGATCGCTCGACCTCGAGCTGGAGAAAACTCGAATCACCGCTCCCTTCGACGGCGTCGTGGCGCGCCGCTACGTGCGCGTCGGGCAGGAAGTGGCCAAGCATGACCGCCTCTTCTGGGTTTCGGCTGTGGGACCGTTGCGGGTCAAGTTCTCACTGCCCGAAAGCTATTTCGGACGCATGAAAAGAGGCACCGAGCTGGTCGTCACCACGCAGGAGGCGGCAGACGAGGCTCACCCGGCCAGAGTCGTCCTGGTCAGCCCGGTGGTCGATCCTTCCAGCGACACAATTGACGTCACCGCCGAACTGCAGGGCGCTCCCGCCGGCCTGCGCCCGGGAATGACTGTCAACATCCGCCTGCAGAATCCGCAATGAACCTCACCGAGGTCCTCAACGTCGCGCTCCCCGAGCTGCCCGCGCGCAGAGTCGGTCAGGATCGCCCCCGGCTCAATCCCAAGCTGATTGCCCGCGAGCGTCTCAAGGACGGGGAACCGGCGATCGCCGCGCTGATCCCGGGCGGGGACGGCCTTTACTTCTTCTCTCCCGAACAGTGGAAGCTGATGTCCTTATTCGATGGACAGCGCTCCTACAACGAGATCGCCGAGGCCTATTCCCAAGAGGCCGGGGGTCTGTGCACGGAAGAAAACGTCCGTGAATTCGCCAATTCGATCGAAGAAGCCGGACTGTTCTACAAAGCAACTCTGGACCTCAACAAGACAGCGAATCAGAAAATCAGCGAGGAACGCCAGAAGCGAGCTCATAAGAAGATCAACCTCGCCCACATGACGTTTTCCACCTGGGATCCCGATTCGTATCTAACCAAGCTGAATCAACGCATCGGGTTCGTTTATTCCAACTGGTTCATCTATTCGACCGTCGGAATGTTTGCACTCATGCTGCTAATTTTCCTGAGCGGCTGGAGCGAAATCGCGCGGGACACTGTCGAGTACTACACCTTCACCCACAAGAGCGCAGCCGATTTGGCTGAGTTCTGGCTGCTGTTCTGCGGTCTGGGGTTCTTTCACGAATCCGCCCATGGGCTCACCTGCAAGCACTTTGGAGGCGGGGTTCACCGCATGGGCTTCATGCTCCTGTATCTGTCGCCCTGTTTCTTCGTCGACATCACCGAGGTATACGTCTATGGCAGCAAATGGCAGCGTATCGCTTCCATCCTCGCAGGTATCTGGATCGAACTGATGTTCTGTGCCGCGGCCAGCGTCATCTGGTGGGGAACTCCCGTTGGCAGCCCGGTTCATGACTTCGCCTACAAGGTCATGTTGATCACGGGAATTGCAGTAATTCTCATGAACCTGAACCCACTGATCAAACTGGATGGCTACTACCTGTTTGAGGAACTGATCGGATCCGAGTCCCTCAAGGAAACCTCGACTGAGTTTCTCACCAGCTGGATCAAGCACCATGTTTTCCGGATGCCGCTGGAGGTGCCCTACCTGAGTCCACGCCGGCGTTGGCTTTTCTCGGTTTATGCAGTGCTCTCGGGCGCCTACAGTTATGTGGTGCTACTGGCTGTGCTTCGCTGGGTGTACAACATCCTCCTCCGCGTTAGCCCGCAGTGGGCATTTGTGCCGGCTCTCGCGCTCGGGCTGGTAATCTTCCGGGCGCGGCTGCGTTCCTTTGGGAGGTTTATGAAAGACCTTTATCTGGACAAACAAGAAAGCTTCCGCTCATGGTGGACCATCCCTCGCAAGTTCGTTGCGGGAGCGGCTGGTGCACTGCTTCTATTAGCTCCGGTCTGGCGCGAAACCGTCCGTGGCCGGTTCGTACTCGAGCCAGAACAGCGTGCCATAATCCGTGCCACGGTCCCTGGGCAGATTACGCAGGTTCTGGCAGACGAAGGTTCGCTGATCCTCGCCGGGGGCGCGATCTTCCGCATGCGGAACGTGAACCTGGAGGGAGACCTAAACCGGTCTCGGGCTGATCTCAACCTCGCCCAAGCCAGTACTCGCGAGGCCCTGCTGAATTATGTAGATCTCGGCCCTGCCCGGAGCGAACAGGCCGTCCAGTCGGAACGCTATCGCTCCGCCTCTCGCCGGCTCGACGTACTTCAGGTGACAAGTCCGATCTCGGGTGTGGTTGTCACGCCGCGGATCGGCAACCTCGCCGGCTCATTTGTCGCGGAAGGGGCCGAACTGGCAGAAGTCGATGATAGCCAGACTCTCAAGGCGAGAATTTTCGTTCCAGATTTTGACGTCCACCGCGTGGCTCTCGGTACGCCGGTGTCCCTCAAGCTGGAGTCCCGTTTTCAGCCTATTCAGGGGAAGGTGACTGCGATCTCCTCGGCCCCACTGGATCTACCCCCAGGACTGATCCACATTGAACAGTACAAGGGTCTGACGCCGCCGCCGCATTACGTGGCGATTGTACTTATTCCAAATTTGAATGGGGACATGCGGGCCGGCATGTCTGGGGATGCCAAGATTCAGGTTCGAAGGCGCGGGTTGGCCTGGTTCGTGTGGGAGACGGGGCGAGAGTTTTTTGGTCGCAAGTTCTGGTAACAACAAGAAAAACGAAAGAGAGACCGCCCTACGCGGTCTCTCTTCACTTCAGGCCAGAGGTACTTGCTCTTTTAAAACGCGTACTTGGCGACGGCCTTCGCCACGGGCTTCGCCACCGGCTTGGCTACGGGCTTCGCTACCGGCTTGGCTACGGGCTTCGCTACCGGCTTGGCTACCGGCTTGGCTACGGGCTTCGCCACCGGCTTGGCTACGGGCTTCGCAACCGGCTTGGCTAGGTGTGTCAAGGGTCTCGCCGCTTCCAACTTCGTCGGGCTCGTGACAGGACCGGTGGCGGCCATGTTCGTCGCGATGATGGCCTTCTTCGTAGCCGTCAGGTTGCCAATCAAACTCTTTTTCTGGATCGCCATTGGAATCTCTCCTGTTTTTTGATTTATCAATCTCTGCGTTGCTGCTCGGTTTGGTATATAGCACTCGGCGTGCCAAACGGAGCGGCCGGGCACGGTCTTGGCGGACGCTCCATGGCATCAATCACTTAGCTCTTCCAGAACAAATCGGGAGATAGAAAGGGCGGTGCGGAAATCGCAAAACGATACCAATAATTCATCTCTTACGGATGAAATTTTAATAACAATGCCTTCCTCGTCGAAATTTTCATCCTTTCCCGATCCCGTACTTGCGGCACAAGTAGTGCATTCTCTGCTTGTCCACGCGCAGCAGGCGTGCTGCATCGATCTTGCTGCCTTCTGAGCGCCGCAGCGCCGCCGTCAAATAGGCCACTTCAATCTTGGCAATCTCCTCGTCGAAGCTGACCCCCCCTTCCGGGATCAGCATCGATTCCTGGCTCGCCGCGCTGTTGAAAATCAGCCGCTGGGGCAGGTGGTGGACCTTAATCGTGGGCCCGTCCACCATCAGCACCAGCCGCTGCACCAGGTTTTCCAGCTCGCGGACGTTCCCCGGCCAGGCGTCCTCTTCCAGAATGTGCATGACTTCCGGGTCCAGGCGCTTTAGAGGAGTATTGTTGGCGGCGCAGTAGATGCGAAGAAAATGATCCACCAGCAAGGGGATGTCGCCAGTCCGCTCGCGCAGCGGCGGCAGCATGATCGGCACGACATTAATCCGGTAATACAGGTCCTCACGGAAGCGGCCGATCCGGACCATCTCTTCCAGGTCCTCATTCGTGGCGGTAATCAGGCGGAAATCGATCTTCTTGGGGGTCTGGCCGCCAATGCGGGTGACGGTCCGGTACTCCAGCACTCTCAACAGCTTGCTCTGCAGGGCCAGGCCGAGCGTGCCAATCTCGTCCAGAAACAACGTACCCGTATGGGCTAGTTCGATGTGACCAGGGCGCGCGGTCCGCGCGTCTGTGAAGGCTCCCTTCTCGTGCCCAAATAACTCCGCCTCGATCAGGTTCTCCGGGAGCGCTGCGCAATTGATGCTGATGAACGGCTTTTCAGACCGTGGACCGAGAGTCACGATCGCCCGTGCCACGAACTCCTTGCCCGTGCCGCTTTCACCCCGGATCAGCACCGTGCTGTTGCTCTCTGCCACGCGCCGAATGGCCTCGTACACCCGTTGCATGGGCTCGCTGGCGCCGATCATGTCGCCAAACGAGTGCTGCTCGGCCTGCTCACTCTGGCGATTGCGCCATTCAATCTCGAGCGCCCTCTTCTCGAGGGTTCGGCCCAGCGCCGCGCGAACCTCTTCGAAATTAATCGGGGCCACAAAGTATTCGTCCGCCGTGGCTCCAATGGCCTTCAGGCGCAGATTGCGGCTGTTCGACCGGGTCAGTCCGACCAGCACCAGGTCCGGCCCCATGGCGCGCAGCTCGCGGAGGGCAGCGATCCCATCGTCGCTGGTCTCCCCCACCGTATCGAGGTCCACCAGGATGGCGTCCGGCATTTGCAGGCGCACCAATGCCAGCAGCTGATCCCACGTCTGCACCATGGCGAGCTCATAGCCGCTCGCCAGATACGCATCGGCTTCCGGCCCGACCCGCTCGTCCGTGGTAACGATAATCACGCTGGCCCGGCTTGGTTCCACCTTGACTGCGGCGCGCATGTTGCCTCCTCCGCCCCGGTCGATCAACGCCCCGCATTATGACAAAAAGTTCGACTCTGGGGGATGAATTTTTCATATCCTGGGTATCGGCGGCGAGGCGCACAGGAGCTCTGCAAGCGGGCCCGTGACACCAACAGAAATCCAATTCCGGGACCGAAGCCCGCTGCACGGCTCAAATTCCCCGCCCACTTGCAAATCCCTGCGTCATTTCGTAACGTAGGACCCGCTCGGAGAAGTCCCTCCGTGCCTTCATCCGAGGATTCGCAAGCCACCAGGAGGAAAGTTGGACATCAACGTCCGTAAGCGTGCGCAGGTACAGGTCGTTCAGCTACGGGGGCAGCTTCGCATGGGACCTGCGGTCGACAGCTTGCGCCAGGCCCTGGAGGAGGCCGTCGGCAGTGGCGACACCCGCATTGTCATCAACCTCTCCGAGGTTCCCATGATCGACTCCAGCGGTATCGGCCTGCTGGTGAAGCTCCTGGTATCGACCAAGAAACTGGGCGGGAACGTCAAACTACTGCAGCCCTCGAAGTTTGCCATCCAGACGCTGCGGCTGGTGGGCGTGCTGAACCTTTTCGAGACCTACGACGAGGAAGAAGCCGCCGTAGCGTCGTTCTCCTGAAATTCCTGGTAGGCCCGGCAGGAATCGAACTTGAGCCGGTGTGCGGGCGTGAGCGTAAGCGGGAGCCCGCAGGCGAAATCCTGACCCTGAACGCCAAGCGAAGCGTAGGCGGATGGGGAGGGACCTCCCGCATCCCTGAACTTCGCTTTCCTGGTAGGCCCGGCAGGAATCGAACCTGCAACCCTCGGATTAGAAATCCGATGCTCTATCCGTTTGAGCTACGGGCCCACAACGGCTTACGCCGTTCCAACTCGCGACTGTATGTCAAACTGCATGTTATCGCCTTCCCGTTGCTCCTGCTCCGCTGGAACCTGCGAAGCCTTAGCAAGGGCCTGCTGATATTCTACCAATCGATCCACAGCCAAATCGCGGTCGCGGTGATCCACAACGTTGTAACGCCGATAGATCGAATCCGTCTTTCGCCCCATGACTGCCATAGCGGTTTTCTGACCAACTCCGGCACGGTCTAATCTCCGGGCTGCGAATCGGCACAAGTCATGGAAGTGAAGGTCGGTCTTTCCTGCTGCCCTCGTCGCACGACGCTGCGCAGATTCCCGAAGAGCTGATGGCCCTTCGCCGGTATCTGGGCGCTCTTTAAAGGCATTCAAAACACCTTTTGCCCGTCTCGTCTCCGATCACCATCGTCAGCCCGGAGCAGCCACGCCTGATTTCCCTTTTTCTTGTTGGGGTTAGCGGATCACGCCCATTCACCATCAATTTCGCCTAACTTGTCCTAACCCAAATTGTTTCAATAGGTTCGGGGCGATAAGCCGGACTCTTAAATTCGCAAAATCAACGAAATATAAAGTTGGGCCAAAATTGCCGCAAACCGTCGGAAAGAAGGGAAATTCGAAGTTATTTCCTAGGGCACTGCGGCACTCCCACATCAGCAGACTCGTCGTACTAGCCCGAATTATCAGGGGTTTCCGACTGGACCTCCCATCGGACCCGGAGCGGACTCCGAGCTTCGAATCGGCGAGTCCGAACGAAAACCCCTAGAACCGCCCCACGAGTAGGTCTGCCGCCCCAGGAAACCTGCAAGGCACTCGGTCCGGCGAGTACGGTCAGTCTGCCGTGGGACGGAATACTCTTTTATACCTCTTGGTCCACGGGTCCTGGACAACAAACTGGTTGACGCGAGCGGTCCTCAGCGTCTCGGCAAGTGTGTCCTTGCTGACCGCCTTGCCTCCAATCGGAATGGCCTTCGCTTCCGTCCAATTGAAGTCATCAGGCAGTGATTCAAAAAACTGCTTTTGTCTAGCTTTGCCCGCGAATGCCTGGTTATACCGAAGCTGAGTGTCCTCATGAAGATCAAACGACAAGGTCTCGGAACTCAGCTGGATCGTCAAGGCATCGACCGCCCCCGTCCGATTGACCCCATTTACGATATGAACTATCTGATCCCCACACAACTCCTCCGCGAGAGCCAAACGGCATTCGGCAAAGTCCAACAATCGCTGACTGCCCCTGGCTTGAGATAGATACTCTCTCGGAGCGGTCAGGAGGCTGCAACGGTTTGCTTTGTCTACGCCGGGTTTAACGAGATGGTGGAGCATAAGGATGAATCCATCTTGTAGCGATGGGCACTCCGTTTTGAGATCGCGGAGGTTGGCGTAGAAGTCCTTCACGTGTTTCGGGTCGTCCAGTTCGCCCTTGACGAACCAGCCCAAGTTGTCGGCGACCAGTACCTCCGCCCCAACCTCGTTCAAGAATTTGGCCAGTCTGACAAGGCCCTCTTTGTCCATCTGCCAGCTATAGAACTCGGACTTTTCATCAAGCGTGTTGACATAAATCCAGTTCTCGTCTAGAAGCGCGCGCTCCTCTTCTGTGAGTTGCAAGGCTGCCACCTGCTTGGTAAGCCGTTGCTGAATCGCGCCGGGCCCAGTCTCAAAATCCATGAAAACAACTTTGTACCTTTGCCGGACTGCGCGTCCCACGAAGGGGCGTCCAGTGGCCAGGCAAATCGAAAGCTGACCAGCGAACATCGTTTTGCCCACACCAAAGTAGCCTGCAAAAATGGCGTTCTGTCCTTCACTAATGAGGCCCTCAACTGCGTAACGTGGAGGAGCGACATCCAGAGACATCAAACTTTTAAAGGGATAGATTCCAGGTATTTCAATTGCGATTGCAGCCATCGTTAAATTTCTCTCCGTTCTGATTCTTATGCGATTTGAGTTGTTGTATGAGTGCTCTAAGACTGCGGTGAGCTTCGAAAAGCTCCCTCGCAGACAGTTGCACCCCGGCAAAGTAGTCGTCAACGGCCTTTTCTGCCGAGGCAGGGAAGAAGAACTCTACGAGCCTGTCCTTGAGTTGTGCCCGGAGCAACGCGTGCCCCCGAGCTTTCAAGAAACTGGCTAGTTCAAGTTCGGTAGTTTTGTATTGGGGATTGGGCATAGTGATCCGCTCCGCAGGGAGTCTGTTGAAACCCACATGTAACCGGCAGGGTCGATAGCCACGGGAACGAGTCCTGAGACAATCAACGCCTTGGCACGGGACATGGGAGTACTTGCGAGTTTTGCCGCTAAGGGGACCTTCATCCACCCTCGTGGCACGATGGAAATGATTTGCACACTGCCTCCTAGCTTGTATTTAGATGTCTGAAACACGGATTTCCGGATAGAAAGAAGGAAGAAAAAGAAGAGGAGGAGGAAGACTTTACCTCCGAAACGGACACGTTATATATTCGTTTCTATAGTTGGTTGCCGAGGTGACTTGGAATGTCCCAGAAAGAGCGCTTCAGGGTCGCGGGTCAGGAGTTTGAGCTTGACAAGAAAACCGTCGAGCAAAAGCTCAATACGATAAAGGCCAAGAAGGTCAAGAAGGTTTACGTAAAGGTCCGAGGCAAGGAGTTCCCGGTTAATCAGGCCCTCGCCGAGTCCGTGCCAAGTCTAATCAGGTCGCAGGTCAAGACTCAGGAAGCCGTGCGAGTGCTCGGGGCCTTGGGGTTCATTCCGAAAGAGAAAAAGCCCAAAGAGTAAGGCGGTGCGGAGCCTCCTCGAAAAAAACGGGGTAAACAGACCGGCCTCAATGCCACGTTTCTCTGCTAGCTAAACTGCATGCTATTGCCAGTGCGAACAGGTGACTAGTTACGATTCTGCGTTGGCTGAACTTGGAATTGAAAAAGCCGCCGATCCATTGCAAATTCAGCAGCTTGATGAATTCTTCCTTGACGACGTAAATCCCCGTCAGGGGGATTAGAAATCCGATGCTCTATCCGTTTGAGCTACGGGCCCATTCTCGGCCCGGCCTCAGTATCGCACAGGCGTTCGACCGCAGCTAGGCGCTGCCGGCAGGCTTGAATCTGCAGACGGGAATCTACAGACCCAGATACGCACGCCGCACTTCGTCCATCAGCGCAACCTGTTTCGATTCGCCTTCGATGGGCACGCGGCCTTCGGCCAGCACATAGGTGTAATCGCTCACGGCCAAGGCGAGGTGCACGTTCTGCTCGACCAGAATGATGGTGATGCCCTGCTCCTTCAGCTGTTTGAGCGTAAGGAAAAGCTGCTGCGCCAGCACCGGCGCAAGGCCGAGAGAAAGCTCGTCAATCATCAGGACGATGGGTTCCTGCATGAGCCCGCGGCCCAGGGCGACCATTTGCTGTTCGCCGCCCGAGAGCGTGGACGCTTTCTGTTTGCTGCGCTCTTGTAGGCGAGGGAAGGCTGCATAAACCCGCTCCAGGTTTTCCTTCTGCCGTGAGCGGGCGCGGCGCGAGTACGCACCCATCTCCAGATTTTCGGCCACTGACATGTCCGGAAAGAGTTGCCGCCCCTCCGGCACCAGCACCATGCCGCGTCCCGCTTTCGCGTGAGGCGAAAGCTTGGTCACGTCTTCGCCGTCGAGCATGATGCGTCCTCCCCACGGCCGCAGCGAGCCCATGATCGTGCGCAGGGTTGTCGTTTTGCCGGCGCCGTTGGCGCCAATGATCGTCGTCAATTTGCCTGCCCGCACTTTCAGCGATATGCCCCACAACACCTGCACTTCGCCGTAGCCGGATTCGATGTTCTGGATTTCCAGCGCCACATCGGTCATATTCTTCCAGACTCCGGTCTTTCTCGACTCATGGCGTGCCTCGCAGTTTGTCCACGATGTCGGGAAAGCCCAGGTAGGCCTCGACCACGTCAGGATTCTTCACGACTTCGGCGGGAGGCGCCTCGGCAATCTTGTGGCCGAGATTGAGCACCAGGATGCGATCAGACAAATTCATGATGGCCTGCATCACGTGCTCGATCATGAACACAGAGACACCGCTGTCGCGAATTTTGCGAATCAGGTCGATCATCTGCGCGATCTCGGTGGGGTTGAGACCGGCCAGCACCTCGTCGAGCAGAAGCAGCTTGGGTCTTGCCGCCAGCGCCCGCGCGACCTCCAGCCGCTTCTTGAATGCGAGCGTGAGAGAATGCGCCGGCGCATTGGCGCGACTCGCCAGGCCGACTTGCTCCAGCACCTCCAGCGCGGTGGCATGCGCAGCGCGCAGAGATTGATATTCGCGCCCATAACATGCGCCCACAATGACGTTCTCCAGCACGCTCATGCCGTTCAGCGGGCGCACAATCTGATGGGTTCGCGCCAATCCGAGATGAACCACCTGGTCCGGCGAGCAGCCCGTGATGTCCTTGCCCGCAAAAATGATCGAACCGGTATCGGTCTTGTAGACACCATTGACAAGATTAAATAGCGTGGTCTTCCCCGCGCCGTTCGGCCCGATCAGGCCGAGGATTTCCCCTTCCTGCAGCGTGAAGCTCACATCGCCGACGGCCTGCAATCCGCCGAAGCGTTTGCTGATGCCCTGCACTTCGAGCAGCGGCGTCATTCCACCACCTCTCGCGAGCGCGGCACCAGGCGATAGAGCCAGCCGATCAGCCCGCCCGGCGCCAGCCTCACCACCAGCAGCAGCAACGCACCGGCGATCACCAGATGAAATTCCGAAAGCCGTGGAGACGTGAGCAAATACGAGCGCAGCCGTTCGTACAACGCCGCTCCCAGCGCCGATCCCGCCACCGTGCCTTGGCCCCCGAGCATCAGCATCACGATGCCCTCGAGCGAAAGCATGTATTCGAACGCGATCGAAGGATCGATCATCCCGTTCTTGAAAAACATGAGTGCGCCCGCCACCGCCGGCAGAAATGCCGACACGCTGTAAATGATCGCCTTGTAAACCGTGGCATTCACGCCCAACACAATGGCGGCGTCTTCATCTTCGCGAATGGCGAACAGGCCCAGACCGAATTTCGACCTTCGGATCCCCAGGCTCAAAATGAGCGAAAGTGCCATGACGCCGATAATCAGGTAATACGTGATCCAGAGCGCGCGCCGCGCACCGCCCAGCGGCGTGTATGACTGGAACGAAACGTACATGCCGGTCGATCTGCCCCAGGGTTCAAAATTCGCGACGAAGGCCTGCACCGCGACCAGCACTCCGATCGTGGCCAACGCAAAATAGGCGCCGCGCAGACGCAGAATACCGAGCCCGAACAGAAGCGCCAGCACGCTTACGGCGACGCCAGCGGTAAGCGCGGCCGCCACCAGATGCCAGTTCAGCACCGTCGCCAGGTAGAGCCCTACATATCCTCCGAGGCCGTAGAACACGATGTGGCCGAAGTTCACATAGCCGGTGTAGCCGATCATCAGGTTCAGGTTGCTGGTCAGGATGATGGCCACTGCCACCAGAATCAGGTCTTCGCGCAGAGCCACATCGTGCGTGCGCAGCGGAAGCCACACGAACAGCGCGGCCAGCGCGAGAATCAGCCAGAGCAGCGGCCGGCGCAGGATCATGCCGTCGCCTTTCCGAAAATGCCGCGCGGGAAAACGATCAGCACCACCACGAACAAACCAAACTCAATCAGCGGAATCCAACTCACGGCGATGAATGGCGAAACGGCTCCCTCCAGCAGACCCAGCAGCACGCCCGCGATCAGCGCCCCAAAAGGCTTGCCCAGGCCGGCCAGAACTGTCACCACAAAACTCTTGAGCTGGTAGCCCGCGCCGGAAAGGATGGTAAAGGGAAACAGCGTCGAGACCAGTGCGCCCGAAGCCATGGCCAGCGCAATGCCAATAGCGAAGGCGACCATCAGCACGCGCGTCGAGGAGATTCCCATCAACTCGGCGGCGGCGCGATTGTCCGCGACCGCGCGGATGGCTTTGCCCGCCCGCGTTCGATACAGAAATAACTCCAGCAGCAGTGCGATGACCACCGCAGAAATCGCTGCGCAGATGTGGTTTCCGGTAAAGGTGTATTCGCCAACGGTGATGCCGGGCACGGTGAAGTTCACGTTGTACGGGCTGGTGCTCCAGATGGCTGTGCCGAGACCGATGACCACCATGTTCACGGCGAAGGTCGAGAGCAGGCTCATCAGCTGCGACCGCCCGACCACCCAGTTCACCGCCAGCCAGTACACGACCGTGCCGAGAATCAGTCCGGCGGCGATGAGCGGCAGCAACAGCGTGTAGGCATTGAGGGCGGTCGCGCTGAACAGCAGATACATGCCGAACATGCCCAGCGCGATCATGGATCCGTGAGTCAGGTTGATCACGTCCATGACACCCCAGATCAGGCTCAGCCCCATCGCTGCTAGGCCGTAGACCGAGCCGATCAGCAGACCATCAATCATGGAGGCCAGAATGCCGGACACGATTCACCTCCTGCTCTGCGCTGAGGCAGGCTTGGTCCACATTATTCAAAACTAGCGAAAATCTCTCAGCGGATCGGATACTTCAAATCGGCGCTTTTCCCCGCCAGCGGCCAGACCACCTGCTTCACGAGCGCGCCCGACTTGTCGTTCTGCCACTGCGCCAGAAAGATCGTATGGCCCACCTGCAGCCCATGTTCGCTGGCCACCGTGGAGAATTTCGAGCGGCCATAAAACGTTGTCAGGTCCGTCGAGTTCAACGCAGCCGCCACTTTCGCGGTGTCAACTCCGCCGGCCTGCTCGATGGCGTGCTGCAGAATCAATCCGGACGCATAGCCTCCGGCGGATTCATAGCTCGGCGGCGCATTGTACTTCGCAGTGTACGCTTTGCCGAAGTCGGCTCCCGAGGGGCCGTATTGTGCCTTAAATGTCGACTGCGGCTCCCACTGCGAAGGCACAATCACGCCCACCGCCGCATCACCCAGTTCCGACCATTGCGGGCTGTCGGGAGCGACCAGCAGCGTGACCATCTTGAGCGGAACTTTGTGGCCGTAGAGTTGGCGGGCCAGGGTAGAGCCATCGGCATAATGGCCGCCGCCTAAGAGAACCGTGGCCTTGGACGCGATCACTTTATCGATGATCGCGCTGAAGTCGGTGGTGTTCGGGGCGTAGGCTTCGGCGAACGCGACGTTAAAGCCAAGTTGCTGGGCGTAAGCCTTGGCCGGAGTGACCACGGCGACGGAGAACGATGCGTCCTCATACACGAAGGCCACCGTCGCCTTCGGATCTTTGGATTTGAGCGCGTCGAGCGCCGCGGTCAGGTATTGCGTGGCCGGTGCGAACATCTGAAACAGATACTGATTGCCCAGCTTGTAGGTCTTCTCCTCCGCCGCACCGGTGGTGAGCATGATTTTTTCATACTGCTCGGTGACGATCGCAGCCGTGGCCGTCAGGCTGGAAGAATAAGGGCTGAAGAGAAAGTCGGCCTTGTCTTCCAGGATCATGCGCGTGTAGAGCTGCTGCACGCGTTTGGAGTTCGATTCGTCGTCGTAGCTCGTAAACTGCACCTTGTAGCTGTTGCCGCCGGCTTTGATCCCTCCGGCCGCGTTGACCGTGTCGCGCCAGAGTTCGAAACCGCGGTATTGCTCGAGCGAGTCCACATTCAGAGCGCCGGTTCTCGAAACCGTGAATCCGACGGTGATGGTTTGAGCTGAGGTGGTTGTGGCAAAAGATAACAACAGCAGGAAGGCGGTGAAGAATACGCGTTTCATGAAACACCTCGCGGTATCGGCCTGAATCAGACGTCTTTACCTTGAGCTGAAAAACGACCGGATTGTACACCCATCTGGCAAACCAACCGCTATTTCCCACCCAACTGCTGAGCGAGATAGTTGGCAACTCCCATTTCCTTGATCGAGTGAAGTTGAGCTTCCAGGAAGTCGACGTGCCGCTCCTCGTCCCCGATCATGCGCTCGAACAAAGCCTTCGATCCCTCGTCTTTGGCCTCGACGCAGATCTTGACAGCCACGTTGTACTGGCGCACTGCATCCAGTTCGTCCTTGAGATCAATCTCAATCTGCTCCTCGACCTTTTTGCCGAGCTGTGGCTTGAGCCCCACCCCGATGTTCGGAATGCTGTCGAGAAAGATGATGCGCTCGATCAGCCCTTCAGCGTGCTTCATCTCCTCGATGGCTCGCGCTTTAGTGAGATCGCCCAGCCGTTTGTAACCCC
This sequence comes from uncultured Acidobacteriaceae bacterium, assembly GCA_964407245.1. GTDB lineage: Bacteria > Acidobacteriota > Terriglobia > Terriglobales > Acidobacteriaceae > Sulfotelmatobacter. Next base: position 5,781 of record CAYOUY010000414.1, on the reverse strand, counting down.
AACCCTGGCATATCTCCGATTGCGTCATGTACTGCACGATCGCGGTCAACTCTGCACTGAGAGCCGCATTCAATTGCTGAATTACCTTCTCGTTGCCCTGCATGGTCGCGCCTCCGATCTGGCCATCTTCCATTCCGGCAGCACGGCGGTCTGTGATCCTGCTCACAGAGGCTGGTTTGCGTGGCTGTGCCGCGCGAAGGCTGGCAAGAAGAGAAACATGGCGTTAAAGAATTCGAGCTCGAGCCGTTCGGCGGGCGTCTGAGACCGCCGGCGAAATCCTGATCTGAACGCCGAGCGAAGCGCGGAGGGAAGGCGAAGGACCTTCTGAATCGTGTCTTCGGGGCGAAGATCGTGGAGGCTATAGGATTCGAACACGAGCCGATTTGCGGGCGTGAGCGTAAGCGTGAGCCCGCAGGCGAAATCCCGAGCGCAGCGAGGGACCTCCAGAACCGAAACTGCCGGTAGGGCAATGGTGGTCGCTATAGGATTCGAACTTGAGCCGATTTGCGGGCGTGAGCGTAAGCGTGAGCCCGCAGGCGAAATCCCGAGCGCAGCGAGGGACCTCCAGAACCGAAACCTGCCGGTAGGGCAGTGGTGGGCGCTATAGGATTCGAACTTGAGCCGATTTGCGGGTGTGAGCGTAAGCGTGCGCCCGCAGGCGAAATCCCGAGCGCAGCGAGGGACCTCCAGAACCGAAACCTGCCGGTAGGGCAGTGGTGGGCGCTATAGGATTCGAACCTATGACTTCCACCGTGTGAAGATGGCACTCTACCGCTGAGTTAAGCGCCCGCGCGAGAGTGAATTCATTCGAACATTTTTGTTCGGATTATGCAACCTGCCAACGAATCGCGGGCAGATGCAGGCTGAGTCGGAACTCCCGGCTTTGAGTTTTGGCCAGACCCAAAGGCGTGTTAGCCTATTTGCGGTCCAGCGCAAGCGTGTTTGGAACCTGTGCGCTCGGGCCGCGTTTTCCACCTCGATGGCGTTCGAGCCCAAATCCCCGCGGCAACCGCTATCTTCCTCATCTCAAAAGACTTCTTCGTCATCGCCGGATTCGCAAGAGACGCAACTTTCTGCATCCCGCGGGGTTGAAATCAGTGTGAGCACCGCGGCACTCGATCGGGGCATGCTGATGGCTGCGACAACACCGCAGACATCCTCGCTGCCTCCCATGGTGGGGACCGAGGAAACGTCGGATGCGCAGATCATGCTGCGCGTCAAAGCGGGAGACCAGCCGGCCTTCGATTACCTGGTACAGAAGTATCGTCGTCCGATAGTGAGCTTCATGTACCGGATGGCGCGCAATTCGGCTGCGGCCGAGGACCTGGCGCAGGAAGTTTTTCTCCGCGTGTACCGCTCGCGCGAGAGCTACGAGGCCAGCGCGAAGTTTACGACGTGGCTGTATCGGATCGCCACGAATCTGGCGGTCAATCACGCGCGCGACACGCGGCACGAGCGCCCGGAAGTCACTGTCAGCCTGGACGAGCCGGATGACGATACCGGCACCACGCTCGAGTTGCCTGATGGCAACTTGAACGCCGAGCAGCTGATGGTGCGGCGCGAGCGCATGCTGGCCATCCGGCGCAAAGTGGAGGCGCTGCCGGAGCAGCAGAGGTTGGCCGTGATCATGCACAAGTACCAGCAGATGGATTACAAGCAGATCGCGGAGGTGTTGAAGAAGAGCGAGTCGGCGACCAAGTCGCTGCTCTTCCGCGCTTATGAGACTTTGCGGGAACAGTTAAAAGAATATCTCTAGCAAGACCGGTTTGATTTGTGTGAGCGACGGGCGAAGAGAGTGAAGGGGAAGCGGTTATGAACTGCAATGAAATTCGTGAACGGATGCCAGACGTGGCGGCAGGACTGAGCGCGCCCACCGCAGACGAAAGCAAGCATCTGGAAAGCTGTGCGGCGTGCACCGAACAGTTGAAGGCGATGCGCGAGACCATGGCGCTGCTCGACGAGTGGCAGGCGCCGGAGCCCTCGCCTTATTTCGATGTGCGCCTGCAGGCTCGCCTGCGCGAGGAAATGGCCAAGCCGCAGTCGGGATGGCTGGCGTGGTTCCGCCGTCCAGTGCTGGCAGCGGCGCTGACTGTCCTGATGGGAGTCGGCGTTGGTCTGTTCTTCACTCGAACCAGCGGCATCTACAATCCGGGTCTTGAGAATTCCATGTCCGACAATATCGGCACGCTCGAGCCGGGCACGGCAGTCAGCGATTTGCAGACTCTGGAATCGAATCACGAGATGTACGCGGATTTCGACTTGCTCGACGATCTGGATCTGCAGCAGGATGTGACGGCGAATCCGTAAGGGGCAAAAAACGTAACACGCAGAGCACAAGTTTGGCCGCCGGGAGGGCGGCCTGAGACCATGAGGCGGGGAAGTCACAGGAAGGGATGGCTGGCAAGCGCCGGGCTGGCGCTGGTCGTGTCTGTTTCCCTGCCCGCGCTGGCGCAGCATGGGTTGGCGCAGCGTGGGTGGGCGCAACGAGGAAACTTCCATCCAGTGCAACAGCGCCATGCCGCTCCCCCGGCATATCATCCGCAAGCGCAGAGACCAGCCGCGGCTTCGCCGAGGCCAATGACGCGGCCGCCCGCGGCACATCCGCAGCCACAAGGCCACGCCGGCGACTGGCTGCGGCGCTACAAAGACCTACCTCCTGCCGAGCAGGATCGCGAACTGCAGAACGATCCTGCATTCCGCCGTTTGCCGCCCGGGCAGCAGCAGCAATTGCGCCAGCGGCTCCATGACTTCTCGCAGCGGCCGCCGCAGCAGCAGTTGCAGATGCTGAACCGCATGGAGACCTGGGAACACTTGACGCCTGAGCAAAAGCAGCAGGCGCGCCAGATTTATAACCAGATGAAGCAGCTTCCGCCCGATCGCCAGCGGCAGGTGACCACCGCCGTCCGCGACCTGCGGGCCATGCCCCCGGATCAGCGCGAACAAGTCATCAACTCTCCGCGCTTTAAGAGCATGTTCTCGGATCAGGAACGCGAGATGATGCGCGGCGCCACACGTCTACCATTAGCACCCCCCGAGGGTGGCGAGGGGTCGCGCGAGTAGGCCCCAGTTTCCGAATTTCCTCACCGTCATTCTGGGCGAAGCCGTTTTCCCGGTAGCCCCCCGGCCTCAGCCGAAGGCGAGCGAAGCGAAGATCCTGCGTGCATCGAAAGCACCATATGGGAGATCCCTAGCCCGCTGGAGAAGACGCGGGTCTTCGGGATGACGCATCAGATTCGCATCACCGCCTGAACAGATTCCGTGCGATGAAGAACACATTCGCCGGCCGCTCGCCCAGCCGCCGCATGAAGTAGGAATACCACTCGGTGCCGAACGGAATATAAACGCGCATGCGCCAACCCTCGCGCACCAGCCGCTTCTGCAGGTCGCGGCGGATGCCGTACAGCATCTGGAACTCGAAGGAATCGCGGGAGATTTTTTCACGCGTGGCGAACTCTTTGGCCTGGCGAATGATGGCATAGTCGTGAGTCGCCAGACCGTGATAAATCCCGCTCTTCATCAAGATCTTCATCAGCTTGACGTAGTTGGCGTCCACATCGGCCTTGCTCTCAAAGGCAATGGTCGGGGGCTCTTTGTACGCGCCCTTGCACAGCCGGATGCGGATTCCTTCGGCCAGCAGCCTTTCAATGTCGCCCTCGGAGCGCTTCAGATAGGCCTGAATTACAGTCCCGACGCTGTTGCCGTTTCCCGGTATGCGGTGCAGTTCGTGGACAAAATCCAGCGTGCGCTGCGTATACGGAGAGCCCTCCATGTCGACCCGCACAAAACCCGGCGGCGTCATCGAAGCTGCTTTGGCGACAAGACCGCCAACGATCTCATGGGCCAGCTTCTCATCCACATCGAGGCCCATGTGGGTGAGCTTTAAGCTGATGTTCGCGTTCAGCTGATTCCGGGCGATCTCGTCCAGAATCTGCTGATAAAGCTGCCCGCTGTGGCGAGCCTCGTCGGGATTGGTAACGTTTTCGCCCAGATTGTCGATGGTGACGCTCATGCCGGCACGATTGACGGCTTGCGTGACACGCACGGCATCGGCAATTTCCGTGCCGGCGACGAAGCGGCCTGAGACGCGCCGCCCCAGGGCCGTCCTCTCGCCAAGATTACGCAGGGAGCGGTTTTCTGAAAGATGGACGAAGAAGGCCCTTAGCATGAAGAACCTGCCAGATGAAAAGTGGTATGAAAAGAAGTGCCCGGAACCTGCATGAAGATCACAGGAAGTTGTATCACAAACGAGGCACGGCGCAGGAAGGGCTGGGATCACGCACCTGCGTGCGGGCGGCCAGCGAAGTTTATTCCGGCGTGAACTTCACCTGCACCAGTTCGTGCGATTCATGCAGCGAGGGCTCCCAGTGCCATTGGCGCACGGCATTCGCTGCGGCCTGAGCCAGTACCGGATGCCCGCCTTTGACATCAATAGCCTTCACGCTGCCGTCGGGTGCAACCACGGCGTCGACGCGCACCACACCCTCGATGCCCATGCTACGGGCAAGAGCTGGATACGCGGGCGCAACGTGATCGAGCAACTTGCGCCGGCCGGCGGCCTCCTGAGCTTGGGAACCAAAGGGGGCGATGGCTAATACAGCGAGGAGCAGCGCCCCAACTGCGCCGTGCTGCAGGTATGATTTCATTCGTAGACAGTGTAAACGAAATATAATCTTCGCCTAGATCACCGAGGTAATAGCTGACGTAATAACAGGTATCGACTAGGCGGACCCGCTAAGTCCTTGTGCTCCATGAAGCTGCTGGTCGAAACTCCCTGTCTTGGTGGGAACTTTCACTTTCCGTGCTCTTCCAGAAATTTCTCCGCTTCGATGGCCGCCATGCAGCCCGTGCCGGCGGCGGTTATGGCCTGGCGGTAGCGGCGGTCCTGCACATCGCCGCAGGCAAAGACGCCCTGCACGCGGGTAAGGACGTGGTTGTGCGTCTTGAGGTACCCGTCGGCGTCGGTGTCGAGCTGGCCGGCAAACATTTTGGCGTTCGGCTCATGGCCGATGCCGAGAAACAGCGCGCTGGTGGGGAAATCCCACACCTTGCCGGTTTTCACATTGCGGAGCTTGAGCCCGGTGACTTCCTGCTTGGCGTGGTCGTAGACATCTTCGACTACGGTGTCGGTCAGGAACTGGATTTTCTCGTTGTGGTGGGCGCGTTCAAGCATGATCTTCGATGCCCGGAAAGCGTCGCGGCGGTGAATGATCGTCACCTTGGTGGCGAAGCGCGTGAGGAACAGAGCTTCCTCCATGGCTGAATCGCCGCCGCCTACGACCACAATCTCCTTACCCGAAAAAAAGAAGCCGTCGCACGTGGCGCACGACGAAACGCCGTGGCCGATCAGTTGCTGTTCGTGCGGCAGTCCCAGCCAGCGCGCCGATGCGCCGCTGGCGATAATCAAGGTTTGAGTCTGGATTTGATGCTGCCCCAAGTGCATGTGAAACGGGCGCTGGCTGAGATCGGCGCTCGTGAGATGTCCCACGCGGTATTCCGCGCCGAAGCGTTCGGCCTGCTTGCGCATGTTCTCGACTAACTGGGGACCGAGAATACCCTCAGGGAATCCGGGAAAGTTCTCAACCAGCGTAGTGAGGGAGAGTTGTCCGCCCGGCTCGTGTCCTTCGATGACAAGGGGTTTCAGGTTGGCGCGCGCCGTGTAGAGAGCGGCGGTGTGTCCGGAACAACCAGAGCCGATGATGACAACGTTACGAGTTTCGCTCATGGGATGATTTTGTGTTGCTAATTAGGGCAATAATTTACTTGACTCGACCAAGTTAATTT
>CAYOUY010000413.1:0-16235 GCA_964407245.1 uncultured Acidobacteriaceae bacterium | reverse complement strand
GACCTGCCGTCCGGCGTGATAACGATCGGACCAAGGCGACTCACTCCGGCCGAGTCGGAAGGCATGAGTTCTTTCCATAGAGTTCTCTGGCCAGTTGATAAATCCAGTCGATAGACTTTGGCGGGCAAATCACCCGGCTTGTAGAAATAGATCGACCTTCCATCTGCACTCCACTGAATCGGCTGCTCGCCCGGATCCATACCACGAATCGCCTGGGGTTCGCCTCCAGCAATTGGATAGGAATATACCTTCTCGTCAGGGCCAACGCCAGCAACCTGATGACCGTCCGGAGAAAGGACCAACACCAAAGGATCAATTCCCTCCGGCGAGATGGGCACGGGATTTCCATCGGGTCCGTCCTGGCGATAGATACGAGCAGCATGAGACGGTTCCTTGCCTGAGAAAACGAAGCCATGACCGTCAGGAAGCAACTTTGCGCGGCTGTGATTGATGGAATCGTGGGTCAGAGGCTTCATCTCACCCGGGCCCGTGGGAACAAGCACAAGGGGAGCCGGGGCAGTGGGGATGCTGGCAATCACCCATTTGCCGTCCGGCGACGCGCTGACCGCCATTCCATCTCCTAATCGGACAGCAGAGGGTTCTCCCATTTTGCGTTGATAAATGGAATAGTTCGTTCCTCCGCCTTCACCTGCTTCTGTGAAGTACAAGATCTTACCGTCGGCCGAGAGATCGGAGGGGTAGGAATAATCAAGCCAGGATAAATCGTGCTCTTTGTTCTCGCCAGCAACCAGACCAATCAGCTCTCGCCGCCACGAATCTTTGGAAAGCAGCACGCGCCCGTCCTGCCAAATATCCTGCAGCATCAGGGTTCCTGGTACTCGTGCAATGAGCCGCTCCCGACCACTTAGTGTGACGGCGTAGATGCCCCGTTTGAGGCCAAGTTCGGCGGCGGTAAACCATACTTCGCGACCGTCGGGCGACCAGGCCAGTCCCTGTGCGGTTGCAAAGGCTGCAGTCAGAGTCTTGACGTTTCCATTCAGGTCGACGATTTTGACAGAGGCTGCGTCATCGCCCGGCAGGGGATGATCAAGGAAGGCAATGAGGTTACCTTTCACTGAAACTCGGGGATGGCTGATCCAGCCTGAGGTTTGGTAAAGCGCTTTTCCGATGGGGAACTCAAGCTGGTTTCGACCGCCAACATCCCGGACGATCGCGAGATTATTGCCATCTGGAGACCAGTCTGCCCATTGGACATTTTCGAGCACTGGCCGAGGTGATCCGCCATTTAGAGGTACCCGGGCGAGCGTGCCCACCTGAGCGTAAGGTCCGGAGGAGGGGCGACTGTCTAGCGAGACTGCCATTTCCCCGGAAGGGGACATAGCTAAAAGCACAGCTCCTTCGAGATTGAGAGAGCGCGATTGAGGACTTTCGGGGCTGGTCATAAACAGGTCAATCGGACTTCCTTCCCAGGAAGCGCTATAAACCACTGATTGGCCGTTTGGCGTGAAATGCGCGGACCGGACTGTGCCTCTCCGAAAAGTAAGTTGATGGTACAAGGGTTGCGTGACAGGCACCCAACCGCCGCGCAGAAACCAGCCTGCGATTGTGCCCAGGACGAGGCTTGCACATACGACCGCTCCGACGGATCGCGACGAATAAGGCTTTCTGGCCCCGGCTGCTGCCGGCACGACTTCACCTGCCGGTGTCCTGGCTATCGTACCCTGCACGGCCGCAATCCGGTTCGAGTCCAAGTCGCGCTTCAGACGCTTTAACTCAGCGCGCATTTCAGACGCGGTCTGATAGCGTAAGTCGCGGTCCTTTTCGAGAGCCCGGCCAATGATCCGGCCCAGATCGACCGGCAGAGTGGAGTTAATTTCGGGTGGGGGTATCGGGACGCGATTGAGAATGGCTTCAAAGATAATGGCTGATGTGCCGCCAGCAAATGCTTCCTTGCCGGTCGCCATCTCGTACATAACTGCACCGAATGAGAACAGGTCGGTGCGGGTATCAAGCTCTTCTCCACGTGCCTGCTCGGGCGACATATAGGCAACGGTGCCGAGCGTCGATCCAGGACTGGTGAGTTGCTCCTGCGACACCTCCGTAGCTGTAGCCTCTAGCGCTTGCTTGCCGCTGCTCCCGACCTTGGCCAGGCCAAAATCCAACACTTTTGCCTGTCCCCGCTTGGTCACGAAAATGTTGGCAGGCTTGATGTCGCGGTGGATGATTCCTTCGGCGTGAGCTGCATCTAGAGCGTCGGCAATTTGAATTCCCAGCTCCAGCACCTGTTCCGACTTCAGCGCCTTACCTGCGATGCGGTGCTTCAGCGTCTCTCCCTCGAGCAGTTCCATGGCGATGAAAGCCAGGCCCTGTTCTTCCCCAATGTCGTAAATAGTGCAGATGTTGGGGTGGTTCAGCGCGGAGGCGGCCTTCGCTTCGCGTCGAAATCGCTCCAGAGCCTGGCGATCATGGGCAAGGTCATCGGGCAGGAATTTAAGAGCCACAAAGCGATCAAGGCGAGTGTCCGCCGCTTTATAAACCACACCCATTCCGCCTCCACCGAGCCTTTCGATGATGCGGTAATGCGAGATGGTTTGGCCGATCATGCCTGGCGAGACTGAAGCCACTGCATGTTATGCGCAACGCTGTGGCAAGTCAATGACAGCGCACGGGTTGGAAGTGTGGAGGTAGACAGCTGGCGATAAATGTATGGTCCACCACCGGACTGCAAGAGGCTCAAAGTTGACGAGCGACAGTCCGCGTAAATGTTCCGGCCTCTAGGTGGAGAATGTTCTCCGGGCACTCGGTGATGATACGCACGCGCCGGTCCTTATAAATCCGTCGGTCACTCGGGACGCATTTTCGCCATCAGGTTTTCCGGCACGCCATTGGGCTGTTCTTTTCGTCGTTTTCTCTCCTCAGCAGACGTTGGTAGAAATCTGTCTAACATCCGTCGTCGTGGCGGTGGGAAATCGGCGCTGCGGTAGCTTCGGGCTGGCGGCAGCGCCGGAGATAGCCATGGCGGTGCCGAAAGAGATGCCGCGTCGTCCAAAAAGGAAACTGCTGACTCGTTGATGCCAAGCCAGGCTGTCCAAAAGTGAAAACATTGCGCCTTCCCCTCCATCGGCGATTCCTAGAGACCGTTCTTATGTCCATGTGACCCGAGTTTCCAATGGACACGTATGGTTTTTCACGCAATGCTTGCTCCGTTCATGTGGAGGCAGTAATTTGGGTGCACGCTTGAGCCTCTGGAGGGCAAATGTCTTTTGTTAGCCGCCGTGATCTGCTGCGCTCCGGCTTCGCACTGTCAGTTTCGAGTTTGCTCAGCATCCACGCGGACCGTGCCCACTTGCTGCTTGCGCGCTCTGGCGTGCATGCTCAATCGCCAGCGACAATCGCTCCGCGCGAGCGGTTGCTATTTGACTTTGACTGGAAGTTCCAGTTCGGCCACGGAACAGACCCGGCCCGTGATCTAGGCTTCGGTAAAGATCAGGGGGATTTTTCCAAGACCGGCGACTTTGAGTTTGCCAATGGCAAGTTCGACGACTCCAAGTGGCGCGCGCTGAACCTGCCGCACGACTGGGCGGTCGAGCTGCCGTTTGTTCGCGATCCAGATCTGGAATCGCACGGTTACAAACCCCTTGGCCGCCGTTATCCGGAGACCAGCATTGGCTGGTACCGGCGCGTCTTCGACATTCCCAAGGAAGACGAAGGGCGGCGAATCGCGGTGGACTTCGACGGTGCTTTTCGCAGCGCACTCGTATTTCTGAATGGCAGCTTTCTGGGCCGCAACGACAATGGTTATGCACCCTTCCGCTTCGATCTGACAGATTTTCTGAACTACGGTGGCAGGAACTACTTGGTTGTGCGTTTGGACGCCCGCTTTGGCGATGGGTGGTTCTATGAAGGCGCGGGTATCTACCGGCACGTGTGGCTGACAAAAACCTGCGCGTTGCACCTCGGCCACTGGGACAGCTACATCCGGCCCGAAGTGAAAGGTAACGAGTCCGCGCTCACACTGGGAACGGTGGTGCAGAACGAGAGCCGGCACGCCGAGAATTGCCAGGTACGCTGGCAAATTCTCGACGCCGCCGGAAAAATTGTGGCCACGGCTGATAGCGCAACCCAGTCGATCGCTGCCGATCACTCCGCTGCATTCACCGCGAGTGCAACCTTCGGAAATCCGATGCTGTGGTCACCCAACACGCCGTATCTCTACTCGGCCCTAGTCACGGTCGAATCCGGAGGAAAAAGGCGAGATGTCGAGCAGGTCAGCTTCGGTGTGCGCACGGCCACCTTTGATGCGGACAAGGGATTTCTTCTGAACGGCAAGCCGCTAAAGATCAAAGGTACCTGCAACCACCAGGATCACGCCGGGGTTGGCGCGGCACTGCCGGACCGTTTGCAGTCTTATCGAGTCGCGGTTTTGAAAGACATGGCCTGCAATGCCGTTCGGACCTCGCACAACACGCCGACTCCTGAATGGGTCGAAGCCTGCGACCGGTTGGGCATGATGATGATGTGTGAAACGCGGTCGATGAGCTCGTCCGCTGAGGGGATAGCGCAGCTCGAACTGATGATCAAACGATATCGCAACTCGCCGGCAATCATTCTCTGGTCGATGGGCAATGAGGAGTTTACGCTGCAGAGTACTCCGCAGGGCGAGCGAGTCGTCGCCGATATGGTGGAACGCGCACACGAACTCGATCCCACGCGCCCTTGCACGGCGGCGGTCAACGGACGTTTTGAATCACACTTTTCGGACGCGTTGGATGTGATGGGTTTTAATTACAACTTGAATGCACCTGATGGTTGGCACAGGGCACATCCGGCAAAACCTTGTGTCGGTTCGGAAACCGCCAGCACGGTGGCTACACGCGGCATTTATTCGACCGACAAGTTACGCAATTGGGTGAGCGCCTATGATCTGAATTATCCTCCCTGGGCTGAAACTGCCGAGAGTTGGTGGAAATTCTACGCCGTGCGTGAATGGTTGGCTGGAGGTTTTGCCTGGACCGGCTTCGACTACCGCGGCGAGCCCACACCTTACAGCTGGCCGTCGATCAACTCACAGTTCGGCATCGTCGACATGTGCGGTTTTCCCAAGGATGACTTCTATTACTACAAAGCGTGGTGGGAAGTAGAGCCTGTGTTACATGTGTTTCCGCACTGGAACTGGGAGGAGCGCGAAGGCGAGCTGATCTCAGTCTGGGTGCATTCCAACCTTGATTCGGTCGAACTTCTTCTGAACGGCAAGAGCCAGGGCTTTCAAAAAGTTCAGCCGCTCACGCATTTGGAATGGAAAGTAAAATACGAGCCCGGGGTGCTCGAGGCACGCGGCATGAAAGACGGCAAAGTTGTTCTGATCGAAAAGCGCGAGACGACTGGCAAACCAGAAGCGATTCGTTTGACGGCCGACCGAACCGAAATCAGCGCGGACGGCGAAGACTTGGCTCTCCTCCGCGTTGAGGTGCTCGATAAGGAGGGCCGCGCTATTCCGACGGCCGACCTGCCGATAAGCTTCAAGGCCACGGGCGAAGGCAAACTGATCGGCGTGGGCAATGGCGATCCCAACTGTCAAGAATCCGACAAGGAACCTCGACGCAGTCTATTCAACGGTCTCGCTCAGGTGATTGTGCAATCGAGTCGAACCTCTGGGACGATAACGGTAGAGGCCGCGGCTGAAGACGGGTCGGCGAAGCTGCCGCCGACGCGTGTCACGATCACGACCAAGAAAGTGGACCTGCGGCCGGCAGTCGGATGAAAACTGTTGCTTCCGCCTAAGGGACGATTTATGAAGGCATGACTTGCCTTGACACAAGCAACTCGCGTCGCCTAGGGAACTCCAAAGCTGCAATTGCACACAACCAGCTTCCCTGGTTGCGGCAAGGTGTCACGATCGGACCGCTATCAACCACAACGGAGCAGATTCGTTAGTGAATTTCCCCTGTGGCCGATCGTCAAAAGCCAATTAACTCCCGGTTTGCCCGTTATCCGGCAAATGGTTACTAGTTGGGAAGTGTCCAACCATCAAGGGCCACAAGCCGACTTCCCGTTACTAATCGCGGCCAAATGTCCATCGCGAAACTTCTCGGCTGAGATTCATCGGTCTCATTTCGCCGGGAATAGAGGTTGACAAGAAGGCTCAATCCGACTAATACATTTGTGATTCTTTGTGTTTGTTCTTGATCGTTCAAGTTCGAATATGACCGGATTCTCGATTCCGGACTGGAGCTGCGATGCATTCCCAGCACAATCTTAGCGGGCGCGCTACGCCTTCGAGGTCTTGCCTATGTTCCTTTCGATTCCTTCTGATCGGGGCGTCGTTCGCAATCTCTCTCGCACCTCGATCATTCTCCGCGGATACTAAAATCAGCAACGGCCAATTGGTGATCACGATCAGTTCCGTTGATGGCACCTATTCGATTGCTGACAGACAAATATCACCTCCGGTCATTCGGGCTGGAGTGGCTGCCGAAGTAGACCACCGACGGGTCAAGTCCACTGACTATCCCAGGCACGACGTAACCGAATCCGCCTTTCATGACACCCTTGGTAAAGGACGCCAGGCAGTCGTGACGGCAAGCGGACTGAACGATCGTCCCGACCTGATTTATACAATTCGCGTATACGAAGATCATCACTTTGGCGAAATTCAAGTGCGTGTGCAGAATGGTTCGGTCCGAACTTGCGAGGTCCAAAGTATTCGCGCTGTGGATGCGCTAGGTGATCAGATTCTCGACCTTCATGGCACCCCGGGTTCAGACCGAGTTCTTTCCGACAGCTACAGCGAGGACTGGCCGCCGCTTCGACTCTACGATCTGGGCAAGGCGCCAAAAGGCGTGCACCGCGCGGTTGGCAGCCAGATTATCTACAACCAGCAAAGCCACCAGAGCGCGTTCTTCGGTGCTCTCACCGCAGATCGTCTGTTGACGATCCTCCATCTGGATACGAAAGCCGGACCGTCAGGCCCGAGCATAGAAGGCTTCACTGTCGATTCAACCGGAACGACAGAGATTCAAGCTACTGAGGAAGGGTCCGGTATGCGGACCGGCGCCCCGGAGAATCTGATTCAGTTAAGCCTTCCGCTTGCGAGCGGGGCAAGCATGTCTTCCGAGCGTCTGTTGTTTTCCGTGGGAAACGACTACCACAGCCAGCTCGAAGATTACGGGTCAGCCATCCGTGAACTCCATCACAGCCGCATCCCAGAAGACAACATGCTCGGTTGGTGGAGCTGGACCGCCTTCTATATGAAGATTACCGAGGGTAATACCCTCACCAACGCATTATGGCAGGCGGAGCACTTGAAATCCTTGGGCTATGACTGGTTCCACTTCGATTTCGGATACGGCTACGCGCGGGGAGATTACTCTACGCCGAATGCCTCCAAGTTTCCCCATGGCATGCGCGAGCTCACCGAGCGCATTCGCAGACTTGGCCTGAAGATTGGCATCTGGACCGCGCCATTCGAGGTTGGGGAACTCAGCTCAATTTACCAGGACCACAAAGACTGGCTGGTTCACAACGCAACAGGCGAACCCATTCCAGTCACCACCGACGAAGAAGTTCGCTCAGAACGCCTGTTTGTTTTGGATACGACACATCCTGCCGCACAGGAGTTCGTTCGCAAGGTCTACCAAACTCTGGTTCGCGAGTGGGGTGTGAAGTACATCAAGCTCGACTTCATGGATAACACGGCGATCGAGGGCTATCATTACCGCCCGAACACTACTGCCCTAGAGGCTCTGCGAATTGGATTGCAGACCATCCGCGATGCCGTTGGAGACGACGTGCTCTTGGATAAAGACGGCAGCCCCATGCTGACTCCAGTTGGCCTTGTCGATGACGGTCGCATATCGCAGGACACCGGCCACACTTTCCTGCGCAGCCAGGAAGCCGTCTCGGGAATTGCGGCCCGATACTACATGCACCGGAAGTTCTTCATCAACGATCCGGATGCTTTTACCGTTTCGCGGCAGATGACCGAAGAGCGCAAGATGTCCGTCCCGCTTACGCTGAATGAGGCACAGGTATCCATCGCCCTGGCGGCAGTGTCAGGAGGCATGTACGAGATCGGAGACGATCTGCCGACCGTGGGAGCGGACGCGGATCGTGCGGCGCTGGTCAAGAATAGAGATCTTCTCGACATGGCGAGACTGGGCCGGGCTGCGATTCCCCTGGATCTCTTGAGTTATCGTGCCGAGGATGAATTGCCGAGTATATTTTGGCTGCAGGGAGACGCCCGTCAATCCATCCTCGCGGTTTTCAACTGGACCGAGCAACCCGGGTCGCACAGCTTTTCGCTTGCCGACCTCAAGCTGCAAAGCGGACGAGCGTACGATTTTCAGGATGTTTTCGACTCATCACAGCATCTCTCAGCCGAAAACGGATCGATCCGGCTGGACCAACCGCCGCATTCGGTCAGGGTCATTAAGATTGTCGACACAACGGTTTCGGCGGCCGCACCGACAGCCGCGATTCAAGCTCCGAATAACGCGAAGGTTGACGAAAACGTCAAGCTCGTCTGCGACGTCGATAGCTCCGGCGTGCCCGCGCTCGCATTTCACTGGGACTTCGGCGATGGCACGGCAGAAGATGGAAGAAAAGTGCAACACGCCTACACAAAAGAGGGAAACTATCAGATCAAGCTGACGGTCGAAGGTGTGGACGGCGTCCCCGCCGAAAAGCGGGCATCGATTTCCGTGAGTGGCGAGGCGATTTTGGCGCCACCGGCTCGCTACACGGGCGACTGAATCGCTCTCCGAGTCGGTTTTTAATTGTCCGAGGGAAGTTCGAACCTGAGCAGGTCCTCGCGGAAGCCGCCCGTTCGAAACGCCCCGTACGCGAGGCCTAGCGTCATCCAAATCACGCCGGCAATTTTCGCGTACAGATTCAAATTCCACCAGAGCAGCAGGCAGATTACAAATCCGCAGACTGGGGGCAATAAACCAGCTAGCCCTCGATCCTTAGCGCGAACATAGTAGCGCACCAGAGAAGAAGCGTTGACGCCCATAAAGGCGATCAGCGCCCCGAAGTTGAGCAGCTCAACTCCACGTTCGAAGTTGATGATCAAGGCGCCAATCAAGGCAAGAACGCCGGCAAAAAGCACGTTGTTGCGGGGGATTTGGCGGACAGGATCGAGCGCCCCAAAAAAACATCTGGGGATCGCGTTGCTTCTGCCCATCGCATACAACAGGCGAGCCGCACCGAGTTGAGATCCCATGCCCGAACCGACTGTGGCGACCAGCAATGTTCCATTCACCAATTGCAGCAGCCACGAGCCTCCCGCCAGCCCCGCTACATGCACGAACGCCGTCGTAACGTCTGGAAATGGCTTGGCCACGGGCCAGACCAACTGCGCTGCATAAACCTCGCAGCCGGCAAGCAGTCCCGTGATCAGGCAGACCAAAACCGTAGCCAGCAGGATGTCTCGCTTTGGGTTCTTCGCTTCCTCCGAGAGGGTTGAGATTCCATCGAAGCCGATGTAGGTCAGAACCGCCAGCGATGTGCCTCCGAGTACCGATTTCAGTTCAAACTTTTCCGGATCATAAAAAGGATGCCAGAAGAAGCCCGCCTCCTCGTGGGGATGCCGAAAAACATAATGCGCCGCTACTGCGAAGAAAATGGCGATGACGATCCCCATGGCGATGGCCAAACCATCGTTGATGCGCGCCGAGGTCTGAATGCCAAACAGGTTCATGCCCGTGAACAAAGCGGCAAAAAACACGACTCCGGTCACATAAGGAAGACCCGGTGCGAAATTAATAGCGAGTTGCGTGCACAGGATCGTGCAGATCAGCGGGTTCAAAAGGTAATCCATCATCATGCCCCAGCCGGTCACATAACCGAGCGCTGGGTGAATCTCCTGACCAACATAGGTAAAGGCGGATCCTGCGCTGGGATAAGCTCTCGCCATGCGGCCATAGCTGATCGCTGTAAAGAGCATCGCGATCATCGCAATCAACACAGCTGTCACTACATGGCCACGCGCTCGTTCGCTCACTACGCCGAATACTGGCATGGGCGCTGTGGGTTGAATGACGACGATGCCGTAAAGAATAAGGTCCCACAGTCGCAAGGCGCGGCGCAGTTTGGGAGCAGCGGCAGGTGTTGGAGGGCTTAGAGTGCCCAATGGCTCTCCCAAGGTTGCAAAGGCCAGTGCGAGTGGATGCGCTCTCACCGGTCGTTCGCCGTTAGAAATAGAACTTCATCGCGAACTGGATGAAACGGGGATCTTTGGCCGCCTGGTAGTGTCCATACTGTTGCGTGCCCATCTCGATGGCAACGGGAGCGACCTGACCCGCAGCGCCAAACGGCGCCCAGAGGAAATTCGTATGGTTCCACAGGTTGAAGAAATCCGATCGGAACTCGAAGCGCATCCCTTCGTTCATCGGGAATGCTTTTACGATTGACAGGTCCCAAATCTGGTATCCGGGGCCGCGCACGATGTTTCTTCCTTCATCTCCAAACGTGTTCGCGGTCGTGTCACTGGCGAAGGCGCAGGTGTTGAAGAACGTTGGAGCTTGTCCTGGAACCACGCAGGGCTTGCCGTTGGGATTCTGGCCCGGAACCACGTTCGGTCGAGAACAGTTGAACGCGACCGTGCCGCCGCAATCCACGCCCGTGTCGTTCGTTGTCGTGTCTGAGACGGTAAACCAGTTGCCAGTGGAAGCCGAAACAATTCCAGAAACCTGCCAGTTGGCGATCACGCCATTTGCGAATCCCGAGGCGTTGCCCCCGATGGCCTTGTTCCTGCCGAACGGCAGTTCCCACGCGTAGCTGACGACCAGATGCTGGCGCACGTCGAAATCGGAATTTCCGTATTCCGCGCCCGGGTCAGCCTGGTTGCGGAAATCGGCGTTGTTGAGCGATCCCAGACTGGCGCTGGAAGCGTCATCCTGGGAATGGGCGTAGGTGTAGGAAGCGGCGAAAATCAATCCGTGCGATGACCGTTTCTCCACGTGGGCCTGGAATGAGTTGTAGTTGGAGATGGTGTTGGAGCGGAGGGCGTATATGGTGGCATTCTCTAGCGGGAAAGGTCGGCGCTCTTGCAGAATGGGGGAATTCGAGCCATTGTAGAGCGCGGCCTGATTGCCGTTATAGAAACCGTAGAGGTTCGCGCCGTGGGAGCCCGCGTAGGAAATCTTGACCACCGTCTCGTGTGGCAGCTGGTATTCCATTCCCAAATGCCACTGCTGCATCATGGGATTCTTCAAGTTCGGCTGAAGGGAGAATAGCTCCGGATTGTTCGGATCGGACAACGAAGCGGCGGGATACCCTCCAGTCCACATGTCGTTGATCATGAGGGTGGTGTTTGCCTGGTTGTTCACGTCCGTCACCCCAATCGCGCAGTTGCTGAGCCCGAAGGCGGGATTGGCAATGGCTGCGAGTGCCCCCGCTGAACCGCAGAGGGAACTGAAAGTCTGGGATCGGAAAAATGGAGGACTGAATCCCGGGCTGGGGAACGAGAACGGACCGCTTTCGGTGCCACCGTAGAAGATTCCGTAGCCGCCGCGCATCACCAGCCGATTCGTGAGCTGGTAAGCGAAGCCGATGCGTGGAGAAAAGTTGGTGTCGATGGGCGGGACCAATCCCGGCGGAGCGGTCGCTGAAAGCGGCAGGAACGATGCGATCGTGGGCGTCAGCGGGGTGGTCGTCCCCTTCGGCACGTAGAGGGTATCGGTGCCAAAGTCGAACGTGGCTTGCTGGTTCTTGCCTTCCGTGATCGGCCGGTAGAGGTCGTAGCGAATGCCCAGATTCAAAGTGAGCCGGTCGGTGGCGCGGAAATCGTCCTCGGCAAAGAAAGCCGCGATGTTCCTGCGATAGTCCGGACCATGCACGTTCACGATGTCGGCGGCATCGGGTACACCGAGAAGGAACGACGCCATATCATCGCCCGGCGCAGCATATATGGTTCCAACTGGCGTCCCCGGATTGCCGCTGAAGTCGGGGCTGAACGTCATGTCTCCGCGTGGGGCAGAATCCTCCAGGATGGTAAATTCTTCCCGGCGCAACTCGGTGCCGAACTTCATGGAGTGGCGTCCGTGAGTCCAGGTGAGGTTCTCATTGATCACGAAGCTGTTCTGTTTTTCGATGGCCGGCAGAAAGTCATTCGTTCCAATGCAGGCGTAGTCGAAGAAGCACATTGAAGGCAGGCCGCCGAATCCGGGTGTGAACGGCACGCCCGGGATGCCGATCTGTGACGCCACGTTGGTGTTGGCGTTCGGCTCATGACGTTGAGAATTGACGCGGTTATAGCCCACGCGGAATTCATTCAGCAGGTTTGCGGAAAACGTGTGCAATTCGCTGATGGCCACGCTGCGATAGGAATTGTCCTGATGGCCGGCAACGAATCCGCCGCCATCGAGAACGGTCGTGAATGGACCGGGCACGAACAGGGGCTGGTCCTCATAACTGAAGCGGGCGAAAAAGTTGTCCTTGTCTGTAAAACGGTGATCCACCCGGATGTCGAAATTATTTTGATCTAAGTTCTTTTTGGGATCGACCAGGTAGTTGTTTCCCTGGAAGCTAATGTTGGGTATCGGATACAAAGCCGCCAGATTGGCGGCCGGCTTGGCAATCGCGCTGGGCCCGCTCGCAGGAAATATGTTCGTGGGCACACCACTGGCATTAACAGCGATCGGCACGCCGCAGTAGCCGGTGGGGTTGCTGGCCAAGGCTTGCGTCAACCGAGGGTTGAACATTTCGCCCAAGTAGGTCGGATTGCCGCTGCAGTCGAGAACGGGGACGATAACGTTGCTACTGTTGGGGGCCGTAACCGGCGAACTTAGCTGGAGGAAGCTGGAGAAGTCGCCGCTCAGCTGCGGCTGGGTGGGAATCAAGGCCAGCGTGGGCAAAGCCTGGCGAATGCGAAGACCCTCGTAGTCGCCGAAGAAGAACGTGCGGTCTCTTATGATTGGACCACCGAAATTCGCCCCGAACTGATTCTGCTGGTACTGCTGGCGGCCGAGTAGATCAAAAGCGTTCTTCCCGTCTAACTTGTCGTTGCGAATAAACTCCAGGGCTTCGCCATGGAAGCGGTTGGTGCCCGACTTGATGACGGCGTTCATGATGGCCCCGTTGCCGCGGCCAAATTCCGCGCTATAGGAATTGGTTTCCACCTTGAATTCGCCAATGGCATCGACGGAGGGCTGGATGACATACGCGCTGAAATTGAGCACGTCGCCCAGGTAGGCGTTGTTGTCGACGCCATCGAGCAGGAAATTGTTTTGCAGCGCCCGAGCACCATTAGAGCTGAAGCCGAACGTCGTTTCGGTGCGCGCTCCCGGCTCGTTGGGCGCAACCCCGGCCGCAATTTGCGCCAGCTGCGCAAAGTTGCGCCCGTTCAGCGGCAGCGCTGTGGCGGTCTGGCCGTTGACGACCTGGCCAAGCTCGGAAGTCTCAGTTTCCAGCTGCGGACTTTCAGTGGTGATGGTCATCGTTTCGGTCACCGCGCCCACCTGCAGAGTCACATCGACCGCGAGGCGGTCTTGCACGTTCAACACCACCGGGCCGGCGACTGCCTTCTTGAAACCAGCCTTCTCCACCGTCACGTTGTATTGTCCGATGTGTATCGGACCGGCCACGTATTCTCCGCTGGGATTCGAGGTGGTGTGGAATACCTCGCCGCGGTCCACGTCGGAGACAGTGATCTTGGCGCCGGCCACTGCCGCGCCGGTGGAATCTTTCACCAGGCCGACGATGTTGCCCATATCCTTTTGCGCCCAGGCACTGGTGCAGGCCAGGATCAGGGCGAGGAAACAAAATGAAAGAAAAGGAAAGAAATTGCTCGATGCCTGAACTGCGAGGGGCGCGGGCCGCGAAATCGGGGAAGTCATGAGAACTCCGTTGTGCTTTGAGCTTTGTTTGCGCGAATTTAGCCAGTTCTTGAGCGTTTGTCAACCGCTTTATTTCGAGGTCTTTCGATTGCTGTCGTATGGAGCCTTCTTGATCCCCCACCGCTCGAGTACAATAAGCTCCTTCCCGAGACCCTGGTATGTTTGCCGAAGAACGGCGCCTCCAGATTCGCGAGTTGCTGTCGGCACAGCGCAGTGTCACTGCCTCCGAACTGTGCACGCGGCTCAAGGTTACTCCAGCTACGATCCGTCGCGATCTGGCCGCTCTGGAGCATGATGGCGTACTGGTCCGCTCGCACGGGGGCGCGGTTTCGCGGATGTCGAGCACCAACTTCCAGCCCTCGTATGGCGCCCTTCTGCGGACAAACAACGAAGAGAAACAAGAGATCGCGCGGGCTGCCGAACAATTTGTGCTCGACGGAGAAACGGTTTTTCTTGAAGGTAGCACCACGGTTTTTGAGCTGGCGCGACGGTTGGTTCACCGCCATCGGCTGACTGTTGTGACCAATTCTCCCACGATTGTCTGTGAACTGCAGCGGAGCTCGGGAATAACGGTGCTCTGCACCGGCGGTGATTTGCAGAAAGATACCTTCTATCTTTCTGGAGAATGGACGCAGCGCGCACTGGCCGAAATACGATTAGACAAGGCCATACTGGGCGTCAGCGCAATTGACCCGGAGTATGGAGTCTCTACCGCCAGCTACGCGGAGGCGCAAATCAAGAAAATGCTTACCAAGGCCGCTCGGACCCGGATTGCTCTTGCCGACAACGGAAAATTCGGCAAGCAATGCTTTGCTTATGTCGGTCCTACCAGCGACATCGACATTCTGGTAACCGACGCGGGAACCAGACCCAGCTACATCCAGGAGCTGCGTGATGCAGGGTTGCAGGTGGTCGTGGCGGAATACGGCCAAACGATGACAAAAGCAAGGAATCGCTCATATAAGATCAAAAAGAGTTGACAATCGCTCATATCCGGGCTACGTTGTGGCCTTAACCGGACTGATTGTCCAAGCCGTGGAGTGAGGGCTTCGTGAGTGACTGTGGCAAGAAACTCAGGCTCTGCCGGGTGCTGGGTGGAGCTGGACATCGCGCATTGGTGGTGGCATTTGATCATGCCCTGGTCCTGGGACCGATTCCCGGTACGCAACATCCTTTGCGACAGATTCGCCGTTTCGCGGAAGCCGAGGTTGACGCCGTTCTTCTGAACCTTGGCCTTATCCGGCAATTTGCCGATTCGCCGCTGCACGGTTCGTTGCCGGCTCTGATTGCCCGTATTGACTGGACCACCGTGTGGTCGGCGATCGCGAAGAACGAGAAAGGCACCCTGCGCAGTTCGCTGCTTGCCCGGCCCGAAGATGCTCTGCGTCACGGCGCGGACGCAGTTCTGACCTACATGGTGGTAGGCACAGGCGACAGCGATTTTGAGAGTAAAGAGGTTGCGCGCACAGCGGAAGTGGCTCGCGAGTGTGAGCGCATGGGCATACCCATGATTGTCGAGTCACTCGCCCGCGGGCCCAACGTCGAAAATCCTGGTGAACCGAAGTGGCTCAATCTCCACACACGTATGGCCGTCGAACTTGGGGCCGATGCTGTGAAAACTGACTACAGCGGCGATCCGGTCTCGATGAGGTCTGTCGTTGAAAATTGTCCGATCCCGATTCTGGTCTTAGGCGGCAGCCGGCAGGGTTCGGATGAAGATGCGCTGGAGGTTGTTCGACACGCCGTATCGGCTGGCGCCGCTGGGGTGTTCTTCGGCAGAAACGTCTTCCAGGCGGCGGACATGCAAGGATTCCTGCGACAGGCTCGCTCGATTCTGGATGGGAGCGGAGTTCTTCATTCCAAGACATAATGCCAGCGCACAACCAGATTCGAGTCGAGCGATCCCGAAGCGTTTTGGACAAGCGTGCTGGCTTTCGCATCCGCGCGCCATGGGGACACGTTGCAGTTCTCGAGGGCGGCGGGCACATTTGCGAGTTGGGCCTCAACGCTGTTCCCGGAGTAAATCCGCTCTGGAAGCCGCCCTGGGTGACGATGGACCCGCAGCGCTACCTGCCCGGAAAGCACCCTCGCCTGTACGGTCCTCCGCCGGACGGGAAACTGCTTGCCGGCATTGCCGGCCACAGCCTCAGCTTTGATCACTTCGGACCTCCTTCAAAAGACGAGACCGCAGCGGGTTTGGCCACCCACGGCGAAGCTCCAGTCGCGAAATGGCGGTTGAAGAAAGCATTTCCCACGGGTCTGTCCTATGGCTGTGCGCTTCCGGCTGCGCAGATTAACTTCAGAAGAACGATTGTGCTCAATCGTGAGCATCCGGTCGTTCGCGTGGAAGAGTTCGCGGAAAACCTGAGCTCCTGCGACCGGCCAATTTCGTGGAATGAACACGTAACTTTCGGACCACCGTTCCTTGAACCAGGAACC
>CAYOUY010000412.1:0-7215 GCA_964407245.1 uncultured Acidobacteriaceae bacterium | reverse complement strand
TCCATGTTGCCTTTGAACGGATGCTGCAACGACGGATGGTGCCCCTCTTCGATCACCAGATCCACCGCTTCCGCTCCGACAAACTCAACGTTGGCGCGGGTCGTGTCGAAGTGCGTGTTGTTGGGCACGACGTCGCCCTTCCTGCAGGTCACGCCGAACAGAATGCGTTCGGCCGCGCGTCCCTGATGCGTAGGGATGACGTGCTTGTAGCCGAAGATCTCCTGAATGGAATTCTTGAAATGGTCGAAGCTGCGGCTGCCGGCATAGCTTTCATCGCCCTCCATCACGGCGGCCCACTGGTGAGTCGACATCGCGCCGGTGCCGGAGTCCGTGAGCAGGTCAATCAGAACGTCATCGGCGGGAAGAAGAAACAGGTTGTAGTGCGCGGCCGCGAGCAGCTGCTCGCGCTCGCTGCGCGTGGTCCAGCGGATGGGCTCCACGCTCTTGATGCGGAAGGGCTCGATGATGGTTTTGGTGGGCATAGCACGTTGGCCTGAGAAAATCCCCAGAAGTTCGCAAACGCCTCATACTAAGTCGCCCCCGCCGCCCTGAGGTGTGATCAGCCGCACAGGCGGGTGTGCTTTAAATCGTTTTGTCTCGTAATCCATAGAAAACTCGATGTAAACTATACTTGACAACACGTAAAGCATGCTTTACATTGTGCAGTGGAAGGAGCCTTCACATGAATCCCGAAAACCAAGAGCTGACCCACAACCAAGGCTCGCTGTGGGCGACCTGTCCGATTCTGGGCTGGGGGACATTCGGCACCAAGACCCGCGCCGAACGCCGCTACATCCGTCGCACCATGCTGGGAGCCGCGGCCGGAGCGGCATGGGTTCTGATTGCGCTCGCCCTGGATCTTCATCCCAAAGCCGTCATGCTCCCGTTGACAGCGCTGGTCATTGGCGCGGTGATGACGAACGTCGCTTGGGAGATGAGCCGGTACATCCGCCAGCTCGACGAACTCGCCCGGCGCATGCAACTGGAAGCCCTGGCCTGGACGTATCTCACCGGCTTCGTCGCGGCCGCATGGCTGGGCGTGCTGGCGCCGCTCAGTTCCACGCTGATGCACTGGCCCTATAAGCGCGGCTTTTTGCTGCTTAGCCCGTTTCTCTACCACATAGTTCTGGAGCCGGTGCGCTCGGCGTGGCTCTATTTCCTCTCACGCCGATACTAAGCGGAGGCAACGACCATGAAGAACTGCCTCCGTGTTCTGCGCGCCGAACGGAATTTGTCGCAGGCCGACCTGGCCGACAAGCTCGACGTGTCGCGGCAAACCGTCAACGCGATCGAAACCGAACGCTACGATCCCAGCATTGAGCTCGCGTTCAAGATTGCCGCCGTCTTCGGCCGCTCGATCGAAGAAATTTTCACTCCCAACGGGGACAAAGCAAGGTAGAAACAAAACTTCTGCACTCCTGCTTCCCGCTCTCCTCGCCCGCCCCGAAATCACCCCTCAGTGATAAACTCGAACGTTTTCCCGGACGTGAAAACGACGTGAAACGAGGCACTCATATGGACATTCAAAGAGTCGGAGTCGTGGGCGCGGGCACCATGGGCAACGGCATTGCCCACGTCTTAGCCCGCTGCGGATACAACGTAGTTTTGTGCGACGTGGAGGAACGCTTTCTCGACCGCGCCCTCGGAACCATCAGCAAGAACCTGGAGCGCGAAACGGCAAAAGGAAAGATTACGTCTGCCGAGAGCGTTGCGGCGCTCGGGCGCATCCAGCCGGTCACCGATCGCGGGAAGCTGGCGGATTGCGATTTCATCGTCGAAGCGGCGACCGAGAAATTCGAGATCAAAACCGAAATCTTTCGCGATCTCGACCGGTTGACGCGGCCGGACATCATCCTGGCGTCGAACACGTCTTCCATTTCGATCACCAAACTCGCTGCGCAGACCAAACGCCCCGACAAGGTCATCGGCATGCACTTCTTCAATCCCGTGCCGGTGATGAAGCTCGTTGAAGTTATTCGCGGCCTGGCCACGTCGCAGGAGACTTTTTCAGAAACTCGCAACCTGTCTCTTAAGCTCGAAAAAACTCCAGTCGAGGTCAACGACGCGCCCGGCTTCGTCTCCAACCGCGTGCTCATGCCACTGCTGAACGAAGCCATATACGCCGTGATGGAAGGCGTGGCCACGCCGGAAGCGGTCGACGAAGTTTTCAAGCTGGGCATGGCGCATCCCATGGGCCCGCTCACGCTTGCCGATTTCATCGGCCTCGACGTCTGCCTCGACATCATGCGCGTGCTGCACTCGGGCCTGGGAGATCCCAAGTACCGCCCCTGCCCGCTGCTCATCAAGATGGTCGACGCGGGCTGGCTGGGCCGCAAGAGCGGCCGGGGATTCTACAAGTATTGACGCGAGCTTTCACCACGGAGACACAGAGCCACGGAGAGAAATATTCAGAAGATTTCTCTGTGCGACCTTGTGGCCTCTGTGGCGAAAAAGCCTTTGACCGAATGGAAGCAGCTCGACAATCCGGGACCGCGAGCGATGTCTGGTTCTGTCTGTTGGCGGCTTTCTGCGGCATTGGCGCGGGCGTGGCCGACGTCATGGTGAACGATCTCCTGTTCACCGCCCTGCTCGTGCTCGTCTCCTGCATGGTGCTGGGCCTGGCGCGCCGACGCTCGCCATGGCGCTGGGTGCTGGTGGTCGGCATTTTCATTCCGCTGACAGAGCTGGTGGCCTACAAGGTCCAGGGCGTCAAATCCACGCGCGCGCAGGTCTGGGGATCGTTTCTCGCTTTCTTGCCGGGCATCGCCGGCGCCTACGGGGGCTCGATCATGCGCGCCGTCATCGACAACCTGCGGCAAGGGAAATGAAGAGCGGCGGGTGGCGGCGAAGGTCAGTTCACCCCTTCGAGTGCGTCATCCCGAAGGCACGCGCGTTCACCAGCGGGCCGAGGGATCTGGCGCGCAGTGTCGCGGCACTCCACGCGAGATCCCTCACTCCGCCTGCAATACGGCTACGCTCGGGATGACGCCAGTTGAAACAATGGCGAACAACGACTCAGCCGGCCAGCGCTCCCCTACTTCCCGCTACTCGATCCCTAGTTCGTTCTTCGCCAATTCCGCAATCTGCGGACGGGTTCCCCTGCACGCCTCCCACACCGACACGCACCAGTTGTGGATCATGGTGTCCCTTTGCGGGCCCGGCGGGACTGCGAGAACGTCAGAAATAACAATGGAACCGCGTTCCTTGGGCAGCTGCGGCCGCAACCATTGCTTTCTGGGCCCCTTTGCCAGCTGCATGTGCGCCTTCTGCACCTGCCTGCCGGTCAAATTCTTCTCCACGCTTAAGTACAGCCCAATAAGGGCGAACACGATCGTGATGTCTTTCGTCTGCTCGTCGGCGGTCTGGGCGGCATAGGCATCCACGACATTCTGGTGAATGAACGCCGGATCGGGGTGCGCCAGCGTGTAGTACATGAGCTCGTAAAAGAGTTCTTCGTCAGCCGGCAAGGCAGTCGCTCCTTCGGCTATCGTTTCCGCCGTCCCGGACTGGGGCGCCAAAAGTATCGGATAACCATTCAGTTACTCCCTGATCCACAGCGCGGGCGCGTATGCTGGCCTGCATGGGTGTGTCCCTTTCGATGCTGGCCTCGGGCAGCCGCGGCAACTGTGCCATTGTGGCCAGCGCGCGCACGAGAATTCTGGTCGATGCCGGCATCTCCGGGCGTGAAACCTTCAAGCGCATGAAGGCGCTGGGCGACGATCCACACTCGCTCTCCGCCATTCTTATCACCCACGAGCATTCCGACCACATTTACGGATTGGCAACGCTGGCCAAGCGCCTGCGCATCCCAGTCTTCATGACCAGCGCCACGCATCAGGCCTGGGCCCGCGCCCTGCGCGATGAAAACGGCGTGCGGCCGCACCTCGACAAACTCGAGCGCTTCGAATCCGGCCACCGCTTTCAGGTCGGTGACATCGAAGTCAAACCCTTTACCATTCCTCACGACGCCGCTGATCCCGTCGGCTTCACCTTCCGCGCCGAGGGCGTAAAAGTCGGCTTCGCCACCGATCTCGGCTACATTCCCGCCAGCGTGCGCGACCACCTGTGCGGCTGCGATGTGCTGGTGATGGAATCGAACCACGATCTCGAAATGCTGCGCGTGGGGCCGTATCCGTGGTCGGTGAAACAGCGCGTGATGAGCCGCGTGGGCCACCTTTCCAACGAGGCTCTCGCAGATTTCCTTAGTAGCGACTATGATAATAGTGCAACGTTTGTGGTGCTGGCGCATCTCTCACAGGAGAACAACCACCCGGAAATTGCGCGCAGGCAGGCGGAACGGGCCCTGGCCACGCGAGGCGGCCTGTTCTGCAACCGGCTGCTGCTGGCTTCGCAGGCCGAGGCGCTGGAACCGATTCGCCTCTGAAAGAACCGTCATTTATACATGAGTCAGCAGTGCATTGATCCCATGGTCGGCAAGATTCTGGCAGGCTGGCGCTACGATATTTCCGGCCTGGCGCCGGAGATGCGCGGCGATTACGAAAAGCATCTCGCCGGCTGCCATCGCTGCCACAGCCGCCAGCAAATGCACCGCATCATTGACGTCGCCCTGATCGCTCTGGCCTCGATCTCGGCCGGAGTTTTTCTGCTGGCCTTTGGCGTAATTCGGCATTTCGGCCCTCCCTATGCCTTTTGGCTCGAAATCGGCGCCCTGGCCGGCTTCGCGCTTTCTGCGCTGATCTGGCTGGTGGTCGCGGTGGCGACGCCTGCTCCTGTCACCGTGCTGGACGCCGCCAAAGAGGGTGCGCGCCGGGTGCACGACCGCCTGCCGGAAGAAATCCGCCAGCGCCTCCCCGAAGAACTGCGCATCAAAATCACCGGGACCTAGCCAGTCGGCATCCGCCTCCGGGCACTCCGTGAAGAAAACTCCCGTTTCAATTTTGTTTTGCTTCGTGATTGCGCTGACGCGGGCGCTCGCGCAGTCTCCTGCTTCCGATCAGGCATCCGCAAGCGCGCAAGCGTCTGCGATGCAAATGCCCGCCATGCAGATGGAGGCTTTTCCCCTGCCCTCGCCACATCACGCTTCCGGCACATCATGGCAACCGGCGTCCGTACCCGCCTACGAATGGATGTGGATGCGTGGCGGCTGGGAGTTGATGGCGCATGGCGTTGTCTTCATCGACTACAACCAGCAAGGCGGCCCGCGCGGCGAAGGCAAAGCGGAGTCGGTCAACTGGGGCATGCTGATGGAGCAGCACCGGCTGGGCGCAGGCACAATTCTTTTCCGAGAGATGTTCTCCGCCGAATCGCTGACCTCGCCGCATCCCGGCTTTCCTGAGCTGTTCCAGACGGGTGAGACCTATCACGGCGAGCCGCTGGTCGATCATCAGCATCCGCACAACGTGTTTGCTGAACTGGCTGCGCTCTACACCGTGCCCCTGAGTGAAAAAATTTCTTGGGAGCTCTACGGCGGCCCTTCGGCCGAGCCCGCGCTCGGCCCGGTCACGTATATTCACCGTGCTTCCGCTTCCGAGCTGCCGCTCGCGCCGCTCGGCCATCATTTGCAGGACTCAACTCACACCAGCTTCGGCGTCGTCACGACCGGATTTGTGATCGATCGCGTCAAACTCGAAGCCTCCGCCTTCAACGGACACGAGCCCAACGAAGAACGCTGGAGCATTCAACTTGCTGCGCTCGATTCCTGGTCGGCGCGCGCATTTGTAGCGCCCACGCGCAACTGGGCCGCAGAGTACAGCGTCGGCTACCTGGACAAACCGGAAGCTCTCGAGCCCGGCAACCAGTGGCGCGAAACGGCTTCGGTCGAGTACAACTGGCCGCTCGCCTCGGGCAACTGGGCCACGACCGCCGCATGGGGACGAGTGCACAAGCTCGCGACTGGAGCGCACTTGAACAGCTATCTGCTGGAATCGACGCTCAATTTCCGCGCGCGCAACTACCTGTTCTCGCGCCTCGAACTTGTCGATAAAGACGAACTTTTTCCCCAGGCACCGGCTCATCCCTGGTACCGGATCGGCGCCTATACCTTCGGCGCCGAGCGCGACCTGATGCAAAACCGTGTGGGGCAGCTCGGCCTGGGCAGCGACGTGACCATCTACTCCAAGCCGGCCGTGCTGGACGCCGTGTATGGAAACTTTCCTGTCTCGTTCCAGATTTTCCTGCGCCTGCGGCCGGGACGAATGACGGCAGCGCACTCCCATGGAATGGAAAGCTGATCCAGAATAAAGTATTGCTCAGGCGGATTCCGCCGTAGAATGTTCCTGAACTCCTCCCCCAATTCGCGCGAGAATAATTATTCAGATGAACCGGGCCCTGAAGACACTGCGGGCGGTGCAGTGGTCTATGCTCGCAAGCATTTTGTTATATGGTGCTTTGGGAGAACTGTTGGCGCCGCGCGCGCACAGTGTGGATCCGGCCTTGAGCTACATTTTCAGCACGCTCGCGGTGGGCATTGTGGGGACGATCTTTGTAGTGCGCCGCACGCTGGTGCTGCGCGCCGCGACCATCCTGGCCACTCAGCCCGATGACCTGATCAGCCTCAATCACTGGCGCACCGGCTACTTCACGACGTATGCACTATGTGAAGCGCTGGCCCTGTTCGGCCTGGTGCTGCGTTTGCGCGGCTCGGAGTTGCAACAGAGTCTGCTGTTTTACATTGGCGGCTTCGTGTTGCTGTTCTTTTTCCGGCCACGCGAGCCGGTCAGTACTATTTGAGGTGACAGCTGGCCATCCCGCGCTTCTCCAGATACTGCTGGTGGTAGTCCTCGGCGGGATAGAATTGTGCTGCCGGAACAATCTGGGTCACAATGGGCTTGGAGTAACGGTGCGCCTTTTCGAGCGCTGCTTTTGAGGCTTGCGCCTCCGCCGCCTGTTCTGGGGAATGGTAGAAAATGGCCGAGCGGTACTGCGTGCCCCAGTCTGGGCCCTGCCGGTTTAGTTGCGTGGGATCGTGATTCTCCCAAAAGACTTTGAGCAGATCGGCATAGCGTACCTTGGCGGGGTCAAAATCGACTTCCACAGCTTCGGCGTGGCCGGTACGATCAGTGCAGACCTCCTTGTAGGTTGGATCTTCGGTTTGTCCGCCGGTGTAACCGACACGGGTTGAAATGACCCCGGGAATCTGCCGGAATGTCGCTTCGACGCCCCAGAAACATCCCGCCGCGAATGTAGCCAGTGCCATGACCTCGCTCCTCACGCAGAAATTATGCTTGCAGTCCGAGTGCTTATGGTTAGATGACA
>CAYOUY010000411.1:0-5434 GCA_964407245.1 uncultured Acidobacteriaceae bacterium | reverse complement strand
GAATGGCGCGGGATATCTCGAACAGTTGCAGCAGAAAATGCGGGAATACAACTGCGGCAGGATCGCCACCGTCAACGGCCGCTATTACGCCATGGACCGCGACCGCCGCTGGGAGCGCATTGCGAAGGCGTACAACGCCATGGTCTTCGCCGACTCCGAAGGCGGCAAGAAAGCCGATCCCGTGCAGGGCATGAAAGAGTCGTACAACAAGGGCGTCACCGACGAATTCGTGGTCCCGTTCGTCTGTACTGACAAAAGTGGCCAGCCGCTGTCCACCATTCGCGACGACGACTCCTGCATCTGCTTCAACTTCCGCGCCGATCGCGTTCGCCAGATCACGCGCGCTCTCACCCGCAACAGCGGACTGAACGACAAAGGCGGGAGCGACCTTCCCGGCGCTGCCGACCTGGACGCCGCCATCCCGCGCGATCGCGTGCCGAAAAACCTGCATTACGTCTGCATGACGCAATACGACAAGAACTTCAGCTTGCCGGTGGTGATCCCGCCGGAATCACTCGCCAACATCCTGGCCAACGTGATGGCCAACCAGAAAATGCGCAACCTGCGCGTGGCCGAAACGGAGAAATATGCCCACGTTACGTACTTTTTCAACGGCGGCGTCGAGCAACCGTTTCCCGGCGAAGACCGCGTCCTGGTGCCGTCGCCGAAAGTCGCAACTTATGACCTGAAACCGGAGATGAGCGCCGCAGGCATTGCCGACGCGGTCGTCAAAGCGACGGAAGACGGCACGTTCGATGTGATCATCGTGAATTTCGCCAATGCCGACATGGTCGGCCACTCGGGCAAGCTCGAGCCCACGATCAAAGCCGTTGAAACCGTCGACGCGTGCCTGGAGCGGATCGACAAAGCGGTTCGCGCCAAGGGCGGCGCGATGCTCATCACCGCCGACCACGGCAACGCCGAGCTGATGATCGATCCCGTAACCGGCGGACCGCACACCGCGCACACCACCAATCCCGTGCCGTTTATTGTGGTCGCAGACAACGCAAAGCAGTTCACGCTGAAGCCGGGCGGCTCACTGCGCGACATTTCGCCGACGGTGCTAGGAATGCTGGGAGTGGATGAGCCGAAAGAGATGACAGGAGCGGATTTGCGACTACCGATGGGGACGAAGTAATCAAAAAGCAGGAGGCCCATGTTGCATGGAGAACGTTGGTGCTACCTATCTCGCCGATGCGCTGAATAACTTTCGCAGCTACAAGAAGCTGGCCGAAGAGGCGCTGGCGCAAACCAGCGACGCAGACATTTTTCGTCAGATCGATCCCGACGCAAACAGCATCGCCGTGCTCATCAAACATATGGCCGGCAACATGCGTTCCCGCTGGACAGATTTCCTGACCAGCGATGGCGAGAAACCAGACCGGCATCGCGATCGGGAGTTCGAGATCGATCCCGGGACGACTCGATCAGAAGTCATACATTGGTGGGAAGAGGGTTGGGGATATGTTTTCGGCGCAGTAACGCCTCTTAAACCCGCCGACCTGCTCCGTACCGTCACCATCGCCGGGCGAGAGCACACTGTGATGCAAGCCATCACTCGTCAGCTATTACACTACGCTGGTCATGTCAACCAGATTGTCTTGCTGGCAAAGCATTTCCGTGGTGCCGACTGGAAGTCGTTGAGTATTCCGAAAGGTCAATCTGAGACGTTCGCTCGGCAGTTCGAGCAGCGACATGCGGCCCGATCGCAAGTTTAGTGCGTGATGTTTTCGTTGCGAACTAGTTCGCCATCAGCGCCGGGGCAGTTGCCAGCAGTCCCGCGGCAACCTCCAGATCATGCAAATCTTCGCGGCTGAAGTCCTGCGCGAACTTCGCATCGAGAGCCTTGCGCGAAATCTGAATTACTCCCACCACGTTCGACGCCCGGTCCATGATCGGTACCGACATCAGCTTCTGAATCGGGGCCGGCGGCGCTTCTTCGGCGTCGCCCGAGCCCGGCTTGATGGTCTCGAAAATACTGGCGTGTTTTACGCGGGCGAAGTTGTTGAAGATTTCCGCCTTCTTGCTCAGCGCGGTGTGCGCAGCCACAGCCTTGCTCGAAATGGGAATCGCACCCGTAGTGCGCAGGTGTTCCGGAAAAATGAAGCGCAGCAGACCTTTTTCCAGGCGCATTAACGCGACTTCGGTGTACTGCACACGAAAAATCTTGGCCAGGACCATGCACAGGTCCATCGGCGACACTCCGTCGCCCAGCACGGTTCCCAGCGGCAGCAGGTGCTCGGGGAGCACGACTTCTTCCATCATCGCGTGATCGTTATTTTGAGTCATAACTCGAACGTCTCCATTTGCCATCGGAGCCACACTGAATCTATCGCACTTTGCCCACCAAAAGGTACTTCCCAAAGTAACGGGATTTGCGGAAGCAAGTCCTTTGTTTTCAATAAAAACCTAAACTAAGATCGTTGTTTCGTAACCAATTTTTCGCCTTCCGCCCGCCCAAAAGCATCAAACCGCTGACAGTTTTTGTCAAACGCTCCTGGCATCAACCGGGCGGAGCGCTCCCTATCTTCCTTTTCAGCGCACTGAGACCGCGCAAAGCAGCGGTCCCCCGTCTTTCCTTATCGGCGGCAAACTCAGTACACTTGCGTGCATCATGAGTCTTCCAACGCAACCGAACCTGAAGCTGGTCAACGCAGCGGATTATCGCGAGAGTTATGCCAACAGCGTGCAGATGCGCGTGAACATCTGGGACTTCTTTCTCGTCTTCGGCACGCTGCAGCAGCAGAGCGAAACTCAGGTGGAGATACGCAATTTCCAGGGCATCTACCTGAGCCCGCAGCAGGCCAAAGCGCTGCTCGGATTGCTGCAGCAGAACGTGGCCGGGTACGAAAGCGCCTTCGGCGAAATCAAACTCGACCCCCGCATGACTGCGCCGGGGCCGGTGCACTGACGCCAAGATTTTTCGCCACGGATTCACACGGATTTGCGCGGATCAAAAACCAATGACTAAAGAACTATCCGTGAAAATCCGCGGAAATCCGTGGCCGGTTCTGAAGTTGGCAAGCCAGCCAGCCCTGGTATTCGTGGTCATCTTCGTCGCGATTTTTCTGCTGCACGCGCCGCTGCTCGAGCTTCCGTATTTCTGGGATGAAGCCGGATATTACATCCCAGCCGCGCGCGACCTGCTGCTCACCGGAAGCCTGATTCCCCACACCACTGTTTCGAACGCCCACCCGCCGCTTGTCATGGCGTGGGTGGCTTTGTGGTGGAAGGTCGTCGGCTACGCGCCACTGGTGACGCGCTCAGCCATGCTCGTGATCGCGGCGTTCTCGCTGCTGGGAGTTTTTCGCCTCGCGCAAATCGTCGCCAACACGGAAGTCGCGATCGCGTCGACGATATGCACCGCAGTTTATCCCGTGGTCTTCGCACAGAGTTCGCTGGCCCACGTGGATCTCGCCGCCGGCGGGCTGACCTTCTGGGGTTTGTGTGCGTATCTGGAAGACCGGCCGGTCGCCACGGCGATCTGGTTTTCGATCGCCGCGCTGGCGAAAGAAACGGCAATTCTTGTGCCGGTGGCGCTCGTGCTGTGGGAGCTTTTTCAGTTAGTCCTGCCCGAACGTGGAAGAGCGGCCCTTCAGGGCCGCGTCAGCGGGATTGAATCAGAACGGGCTTCAGCCCCGGCGACACCGGCAAAGCGCCGCATTCTTCCACTGCTCATGCCCATTCTGCCGCTCGCGCTCTGGTATTCCTACCACTTTGCGCGCACGGGATACGTCTTCGGCAATCCGGAATTCTTCCGCTACAACGTCGCGGACACGCTCAATCCGCTGAGGTTTTTCCTCGCGCTCGCGCTGCGGCTCTGGCAGACGTTCGGCTACATGCATCTCTGGCTGCTGACCGCGGCCATGCTCTTGGCGATGCTCTTACCGCCGCTCAAAGAGAACTCCCCTGCTCGTGTGGGGCCGGGTCTCAGACCCGGCCAGGGCGAGCGGAGCTCGCCAGCCGAGCGCCAGCGCATCCCCATCCCGATTCAGATGGTCTTCCTCGCGATCGTGAAAGTGTACGTGATCGCGATGGCGTTGGTCGGCGGCGCGGTGCTGGCCCGCTATATGCTGCCCGCGGTTCCGCTCGTCATCATTGTTGCGGTCTCAACGCTGCGCCGCCGACTTCGCTACTGGGTCGCGGCCGTTGCCGTGATCGCCGCCTCATTCGTGGCCGCGTGGTTCTGGAATCCGCCATACGGATTTTCACCCGAGGACAATCTCGCCTACCGCGACTACATCGTCCTGCACCAGGATGCCGAGCGCTTCCTTGAAGCCCGCTATCCCATGGCGCACGTGCTGACCGCATGGCCGGCGTCCGACGAGCTCACGCGCCCCTGGCTGGGCTACGTTACGCGCCCGGTGCAGGTGGTGCGCATCGAAGACTTCTCGCTGGAACAAATGCTCTCCGCCGCAGACTTTCGCTCACACTACGAAGTCGCGCTCGTGTTCTCGACCAAGATCGAGCCTGAGCATCCACTGCCCGATCGCTGGAACTCATCGCTTGGCAGAAAATGGGCCGATCTCAAGCGCCGCTTCTTCGGTTTCCATCGTGATCTGCCGCCCACCGCCGCAGCGCAGATTCTCGGCGGCAAAATCGTATTTTCGGAAGAGCGCAAAGGCCAGTGGGTCGCGGTGATTGAGATGGAGCGAGGAGAAATCCAGAATGCAACAGGCGTGAGGAGGGAAGATTTCTCTCTTGAGCAGAGCCGACTCGGATGCCAGCTAGAGATGGCTGCCTGTCGTGAGACACGCTGAGGCGGGTGCTCCTTGAACGTACTTTACAATTCCGGATTGATCGCTGCAGAAGGTCGGCATGCCGGAGCCTACTGGTCGCGCAATGACTTGAAAGTTGCGGCCGGTCGAGCCTGTACCCGCGTTCGGACAGGTCAGTTCGAACGTGTACCCGTTCCGGTACCCTGTCTTTCCGAGTCGCTGGGGCAATCGGTTAGCGTCCAGCTCGGAGATGGAGCACGCATATCCACGGTTGGGGTGCGTTTCTGAAAACCGCTCTTCTTCATTAACCAGAGCTCGTACGCTGCCGATTGCTGAGTCGATGTATCCGAGGCGCATCGAGCCGCGCAAGTACCAGCCCACCGCGGCCAGAACGAGGAGTGACACCGCCATCAGGGCAAGCCGAAAGCGCCGCCTCTCGTGAATCTCGTGTGGATCACCCATTTGGTTCCTCCTACCTCTGCATCAAGTGGCACGAGTGCGTCTTGATCACCAGCCACACTTCCTTGCCCGGTACAAGTTGCAGCGAATCGCGGGCGGCCAGCGTGAGATGAACTTCCATCTCGACCCGGCAGTTTACACGCGCGATGACGATCACGTCGCGCTGCTCGAGCGACACAATCCTCCCCGGCAGCACGTTGCGCGCGCTGAGGCCCGTCGGCGCCACGGTCGCCAGCAGAATGTCGCCGGCGCGAATG
>CAYOUY010000410.1:0-1605 GCA_964407245.1 uncultured Acidobacteriaceae bacterium | reverse complement strand
CGCGGTGCCAGGCGTCGACCGTCCGGCGCTGGCCGCAGTCTTCCCAACTGCTCCTGGAAATCCGGCGATGCTGCTCGACGTCGGCGCGAACGTGGACTGCACACCGGAAAATCTCGAGCAGTTCGCAATCATGGGCGACATATATTTCCGCGCCATGTTTCCCAATATGTTCGGCAAGAAAAGCGGCACGGCGGGGCCGCGCGTCGGCCTGCTCTCCATCGGCGAAGAGGAGGGCAAGGGTAATGACCTTACGCGCGAGGCATTCCGCCTGCTCAAGCAGCTGCCGCTGAACTTCGTGGGCAACGTGGAAGGCCGCGATCTGTACAACGGCCAGGTCGACGTCATCGTGGCCGACGGTTTTGTCGGCAACGTCGCGCTAAAGATTTCGGAAGGCGTGGCCAACCTGGTGCGCACAGCGCTG
This sequence comes from uncultured Acidobacteriaceae bacterium, assembly GCA_964407245.1. Classification (GTDB taxonomy): domain Bacteria; phylum Acidobacteriota; class Terriglobia; order Terriglobales; family Acidobacteriaceae; genus Sulfotelmatobacter. Next base: position 1,184 of record CAYOUY010000410.1, on the reverse strand, counting down.
AAGGAATCGCTCAAAGCTACGATCACTCGGCAGGTGGGAGCCCTGCTTTCACGCAGCGCCTTTACTGACTTCAAGAAGCGCCTCGACCACACCGAATACGGCGGCGCGCCGTTGCTTGGCGTCAAGGGGGTCTGCATCATCACCCATGGTTCGTCGAACGCCAACGCCATGAAAAACGCGGTTCGGGTGGCGGCCGAACTTCCCGGGCGGGGAATCAACGATTCGATCGAACGCGGGCTGGCAGTGTTGCACAGCACGGCTGCGGTTGAGACGGTCGCGGCCGAACCCAGTTCACTATAGTCCGGCCAGTGAGTCCGCGTGCGAGTCGCCCGCATGACAGCCGGCGGGACGCCGGCGCTTCAAACTTTTCGAACCATCACGCATGTCGAACCCAAACCACCTCATCGCGCTGCTTTTTCCCGGCCAGGGATCACAAGTGGTCGGAATGGGCAAAGACCTCGCCGACAAGCACGCCGTCGCCCGCCAGACGTTCGAAGAAGCCGATGCGGCTCTCGGCTACAAGCTTTCGCAAGTGTGCTTCGAAGGACCGGAGGAGCAGCTTCGCATGACCGAGATCACACAGCCGGCCATTCTTACGGCCTCGGTGGCTGCGCTGCGCGTTCTCGAAACTCGGCTGCCGAAGCCCGCGTTCGTGGCGGGGCACAGCCTGGGTGAATATTCGGCGCACGTGGCGGCTGGCACAATCAGTTTTGCCGATGCAGTCCGTGCAGTTCGCCAGCGCGGCAGGTACATGCAGGAAGCTGTGCCCGTGGGCGTAGGCGCGATGGCGGCAATCCTGGGAATGGATCTGGCTAAGGTCACCGCTGTTTGCCAGGATTCGCGCTACGGGGAAGTCTGCGATCCGGCGAACATCAACTCTTCCGAACAGATCGTGATTTCCGGAAACACTGGCGCCGTGGAGCGTGCTGCGAAACTCGCCGACGAGCGCGGCGCCAAGCGTGCCAAGCTGCTGCCCGTCAGCGCTCCCTTCCATTGTTCGCTAATGAAGCCCGCGCAAGACCGATTGGAAACGGATTTGAACACGCTCACCTTGCGGAAGCCGGCTTATCCCGTCGCCTGCAATGTCGACGCCGAACTCGTCACCGACGAAGCCCGCGCCCGCGACACTCTCGTGCGGCAGGTCACCGGCTCAGTAAAGTGGGAGCAGTGCATTCATCTGCTGA
>CAYOUY010000409.1:0-3088 GCA_964407245.1 uncultured Acidobacteriaceae bacterium | reverse complement strand
GTCGTGATCACCAACACGCTCACCAGCACCAGCAGCGTGCCGGCAATTGTCCGCGGGCCGATGCCCTCCCCGCCGAAGAAATATCCGACCAATACCGCAACCACCGGGTTGACGTAGGCGTAGGTTCCCACTTTCGTTGGCGATTCGTGATGAATCAGCCACACATACGCGGTGAAGCCGGCGATCGAGCCCGCCACGATTAGATAAGCCAGCGCTAGCCAGGCCTCGCGCGAAACCGCTTGCACTTGGAATCCGCGAAATTCGCCGAGCAATCCGGCGCTAACCAGAAGCAACCCGCCCCCGGCGAGCATCTGCACGCCGGAACTCATCACCTTCGCGGCGGGCAGTGGCAGCTTGCGGCTCAGCGATGCTGCTACTGACCAGCTGATGGCGGAGAAGATCAGCGCAGCGGCGCCGATCCTGTCCACCGGAGCTTCGCCCAATCCGGCGGACGGCAGGACCAGAACCGCGACTCCGCCCATTCCTACAAGCAGCGCCAGGCCCAGCCGCCAGCTCAGGTGCTGCGTGCGCAGAACGATGATCTCCCCCAGCGCCATGAACGCCGGAATAGTCGCCATCATCACCGCCGCTATGCCTGAAGGCACGCGCTGTTCGGCCCAGAAGAGCAGGCCGTAATCGAAGACAAAAATCAGCAACGCAAGAAATGAGGCCGCGGTCCATTCGCGCCCGGTCGGCGAAGGCGTTCCTTTGCCGCGCATCCAGGCATAAAGAATGATCCCGGCAATCAGAAAGCGGATGCCGGCCAGCAGAAATGGCGGCACTTCGCGCACGCCCACACGGATCGCAAGGAAGGTCGATCCCCATACGAAATAGATGATGGAGAAGGCGAGCAGAACCTTCCACGTCGCTGGCCGAGTCGTTGCTTCCATCGAAACTGTTCCTGGCGGATCGCGGACAGGCCTGCCCTGAGCTTGTCGAAGGGAGTGTCCGCGCCACATACCCCTGAGCCTGATTAGATCATCCGGAATCGTCCGCGACGCAGACTTCAGATATGAAAATTATTTATAGGGCTATAAACGCCAAGCCGATGCGAGTATTTGCAGCAGGTTCAACAGACTCGAAGGGGCAGCTACTGCTTCTTGATCAGGCTGGTATGGCTGGCCACGCACTGCCATTTGCCCATTTCGAAGATCCAGGTATCGGTGAAGCGCCCGACGTGGTCGTAGGGTCTACCTTCGTAGGTGCCCTGCGTGTGATACGTGCCGGTCACCACAGCGGTATCGCCGAAGAAGTTCATTTTTACGTCCTGAATGTTGGCGAGCGTGGGTTTGAAAAGCGGGTCGCGGATGTCGGCCAGAAATCTCTGCTTGTCGCTGACCTGGCCGTCGTACTCGGTGTTCACAAAACGGCTGGAGACCAGTTGATCGAGGGCAGGCGCGTCGCGATTCACCTGGGCTTCATTCCACATCCGTTCCAGGATAAGCAGCTGCCGCTCCCGCGGATCAGACTGCTGGGCCAGCAAGGCAGCCGGAATCAACAGGAGCAGAAGGCCGCAGCAGAGCGTGCGAATCGAGCTCTTGCGGAGCGTTGTCTTCGAGATCGTGCCCTTCAGAATCATGCCGTACACGTCCACCGCCATCCCCACGTGAGAGCGGACGCTGCGGGAAACATAGCAGTTCAGTGTTGTTGCCCCATAGAAAAATGCAGGGGCAAGAGTTACGAACGTCATGAAAAACGGTCTTGGATCTTGAGGTATTAGGTCTTGGGGCACGAAATCGCAGACGGGCTGGAAACAGAATACGGAAAGACCCGGGAATAAGACCCAAGACCTAACACCTGAGACCGTTAGAAGGCCCAGCGCAGCAGCGTTGCTCCGACGGTGAATCCGGCTCCCACCGACGCCATCATCACCAAGCTGCCCTTCTTTATCTTGCCCTCGTCAATGGCCGTCTGCATCGCCAATGGAATCGTTCCGGCGGTCGTGTTTCCGTAGCGGTCAATGTTGACGATGACGGCCTCGGGCCGGAGCCCCAGACGATCGGCGGTCGCGTTGATGATGCGCAGGTTGGCCTGGTGCGGAACGAAGGCATCAATGTCGGAGCCTTTGAGCCCATTGCGCTCAAGCAGTTTTTCGCAGGCCTCGGTTTGCTTGCGAACAGCGAATTTGAAGACTTGCTGGCCATCCTGGTGCACATAGTGCATTTTCTTCTCGATGGTGTCTTTCGACGACGGATTCAGGCTGCCACCGCCGGGCATGTAGAGAAACTCGCCGCCCGAGCCATCCACTTCGTGGATGAAGTCGATTAAGCCCACGGAATCGTCCTCGGCCGGTTCGAGGATGACGGCGCCGGCGCCATCGCCAAAAATCACGCAAGTGGCGCGGTCGGTGTAGTCGATGATGGAGGACATTACGTCGGCGCCAATCACCAGCACTCGCTTGTGTGCGCCCGTGCCGATGAACTGGGCACCGGCCTGCACCGAATAGATGAAGGCCGAGCAGGCGCCGGAAAGATCGAATCCCCAGGCGCCCTTTGCGCCCAGCTTGTTCTGCACCAGGCACGCGGTCGAGGGAAAGAACATGTCGGGCGTTACTGTGCCCACGATGATCGCTTCAATGTCGCTGGGCGTCAGGCCGCGCTGCGCTAGAGCTTTCTTCGCGGCCTCGACGGCGAGATCGCTGGTGGCAACGCCCTTGTCCACGATATGCCGCTCGCGAATGCCCACGCGGGCCATGATCCATTCATTTGAGGTGTCGACCATCTTTTCGAGATCGGCATTGGTGAGCAGACGAGGCGGCACATAAGTGCCCAGAGCGCTGATTTTGGCGCGGATCGGGTTGGTCAATGAGTGCTCCTGAACAAAATCGCTGAGTCTTGAGATAAAGATGAACAGCTATTTTGAAGGATCGGAGGAGGAAAGTCTAACGCGGGCGGCCCTACGAAAAGCGCCAGAAGTCGGACGTCAGCCCCAGGGAGGAGAAAAGTTCGTGCGCTTCGTCGACGGTGCGTCGGCGCCAGGCAGGAGACATGCGGTCGCGGTACCAGGCATCGGCCAGCCGCCACGCCTGCTCGAGGCTCAGCGTTGCGCCGCGGGGGAGTCTCCAGGCCTTGCACCAGCGTTCGATGTG
>CAYOUY010000408.1:0-24218 GCA_964407245.1 uncultured Acidobacteriaceae bacterium | reverse complement strand
AGCTCATGCGGCGCGAAAAGCTGGCCGACATCGTCAATCGCAGCATTAATCAAACTTTGAGTAGAACCATCTTGACAGCGGGCTTAACCTTCCTTACCGTACTCGCACTCTTCTTATTCGGCGGCGAGGTGCTGCACGGATTCAGTCTCGCGCTGGTGATTGGAATTTTGATTGGAACGTATTCGTCTATCGCCATAGCTGCTCCGATTCTGGTGGCTTATCAGGATTGGCGGATGGAGAGGGGCAGGCGTCCGGTATCGATGCCGGGCAAGTCTCGATAGCCGGTCAGCAGCGGGGCGGAAGCTGGTGTGTTAGGCCTTCTTTTGTAAGGAGTTAGAAGGGATTTCTGGCAACCGCCGTTCGCCCCCCGGGTGGTTCGGAGGCGGGTCAGGAATACTGGGAGCAAAGGGAAAGGGTTCGGTGTCTAAGCTAACGTAAGGTCTGAAGTAGGGGAGAAACATATGTTTGAAGATAGCCTTATCGAATCCGGCGGCAGGCTAAGTACCAAGCGAGGGCGGACTTCAGCGATCGCCTTTGCTGTGCAGATCATTATCGTCGTCGTGATGATTCTGGTCCCGCTGATCTTTACTGAGGCTTTGCCGAGAACACAGCTCATGACATTCCTGGTGGCCCCCCCACCACCGCCACCGCCACCACCACCCGCGGCCGCGCCGGTCAAGATTGTGAAAGTAATCCAGACCGACATCGTGAACGGCGAGTTGCGTACTCCGACCAAGATTCCACAGAAAGTGCAGATGATCAAGGAAGACGAGGCGCCTCCGCCGGTAATGGCCACGACGGGGGTGGTCGGCGGCGTCCCGGGCGGCGTTCCGGGTGGCTCGATGGGCGGCGTGATCGGCAGTGTGCTTAGCAGCACGCCAGTCGCGGTGCCCAGGATTGCCACGCCGCAACGGGTGCGTGTTTCGTCGGGCGTGGTGCAAGGGCTTCTCGTTCGCCGGGTGAACCCGGTTTATCCGCCACTGGCGCGGCAAGCCCGCATTCAGGGTGTGGTGATTCTGCAAGCCCAGATCAGCAAGGACGGCAACATCGAGAATCTGCAGTTGATCAGCGGACACCCGATGCTGGCTCCCGCCGCGATCGACGCCGTGAAGCAGTGGAAGTACAGGCCCTACCTGCTGAACGGAGAACCGGTCGAGGTCGAAACCCAGGTGCAGGTAAACTTCACGCTCTCCGGGGGCTAAACTTCCGGGGGTGGCGCGAAGCGAGGCAATAGAGAGAGGCAGTTTGGATTGGTCCTCCCCTTTCCACCAACACGCGGTGGCCGGGAGCGGTTTTTCGAGGATGCTCGGGCAGGGTCGCCGTGCCGTAGGAGTTCCAATTCGGTGGGCAGGACGGGTCCGGGCCAGGCGCGGCGAAGGTCGTAGGCTGCCCGCATTGCACTTTTCAGCCAGCGGGTGGCGCAGCAGGACGCATCGTAGTGTATAAACCAGAAAGCAGAGAATTCCGAGGAGGGAAAAGCAACTCATGCTCGCAGCTCACGTAACAGGAATCGTTCTCAGTCACGTCTCCGCCGCAGCTACCTGGATCATCCAGGAAGGCGGCGCCATGCCCACGGACCCGATTGGCCTTTGGAAGCAGATGGGCTGGGTAGCCCGGACCGTGGTCGTGATTTTGTTTGTCATGTCCGGCTGGTCAATCGGGGTGATGATTGACCGCTGGATGGCCTACAGCGCGGCCCGTAAGCAATCGCGCGCCTTTGCCCCCGCAGTGGCGGGAGCGCTGCGCGACGGCCGCATTGACGAAGCCATCAAGGTAGCCGAGCGCAACAAGAAGAGTCACCTGGCCAAGGTGGTCACGGCCGGCCTGATGGAGTTCAAGGCTCATCAGGATAGCCCGGGCGCTATTCCCGGCGAGACCATTGAAGCTTCCAAGCGCGCATTGGAGCGCACCGAAGCCATCGTCCACGCCGAACTCAAGCGTGGACTGGGCGGTTTGGCCACCATCGGCTCGACCGCTCCCTTCGTGGGACTGTTCGGGACGGTGATGGGCATTCTGAACGCATTTACCGGCATCGCCAACACCAAAGCCACCGGTCTGGCCGCAGTGGCCGGCGGTATCGCGGAAGCGCTGGTGACGACGGCTATCGGGCTGCTGGTCGCCATCCCGGCCGTGATGATGTTCAACTACCTGACCGGCCGCGTGGAAGCGTTCGACGTAGAAATGGATAACTCGTCGAGCGAACTGATCGACTATTTCCTGAAGAAGCGCGGCGATCGGCGGTAGCGAAATCCCATTTCTCGCGCGAAGAACGCGCGAGAAATGGCGCACCCTGCTCTGGTTTGCTTTTGTGAGTGAGTTGCGTGTCCGGCGCTGGCCAGAAGCCCGGCGCCGGGCTTTCCCGCTTCCACTTGAGGCGGAGGCAACACGGAAGGGCAGCTTGGGAGATCAGGTATGGCATTAGCAAAACGAGACGAAGGATCGAAAATCAGCTCCGACATCAACGTCACGCCCATGGTGGACGTGATGCTGGTGCTGCTGATCATCTTCATGGTGGTCACGCCCATGTTGCAGAAAGGCGTCAGCGTGGATATGGCGAAGGTAAACAATCCGACGCCCATGGAAGACGCCGACAAGGAAGATGCGCTGCTAGTCTCCATCACGCGGGACGGTCAGGTGTACTTCGGCAGCGACCAGATTTCGGTGGATGGGCTGACGACCAAGGTGAAGGATCGGCTGGCCAACAAACCCGACAAGCGGGTGTACGTGAAAGCCGACATGCGCGCCCGTTTTGGCGGCGTGGTGCAAGTGGTGGATGCAGTCCGCGCTGCCGGAGTGGATGACCTTGGCTTGCTCACCGATCAGAGGAAGACCACTCCAAACGCCCCGCCGGCTCCGGCCGCGCCCGGGCAATAGAGGAGAACGACCATGGGAATGAATGTAGGCACGCACGGAGGCCAGAGCGCGAACATCAACGTCACGCCGCTCATCGACGTGCTGCTGGTGCTGCTGATCATCTTCATGGTGATCTCGCCGGTCACGCCCAAGGGACTGGATGCTCTGGTGCCCCAGCCGCCGCCGCCGAACGCGCCCAAGAACAACACGCCCGACCGCACCATCGTCGTGCAGTTGATCGATCGCGGCGCCGGACAGGACCCGGGCGTGAAGATCAACAACGAAGATGCGACCTGGGACAATCTGCAGGGGCGCCTGGAAGACATCTACAAACAGCGCGCGGAGAAGGTGATGTTCGTGAAGGGGGATGATGCCATCCCCTTCGCCAACGTCGCCAACGTCATCGACATCGCGCACGCTGCCGGCGTCGACAAGGTCGGCCTGATCACTGCAAAGATCGAAGCGGGCAACTAGCCTCGATACGTTTCCCACTCTAGCGTCGCAGGGAACGGAGAACGCGACGTTAGGATGGGCACCCACGAGCTGCGCATACGCTTGTCAAACTGCCGTCTCTGGGCCTAGGATGCTGTGGCGAGGGAGACTTATACCGCAATGAATAAGAATCTTAGACTGCTTACGCTGGCGGCGGTGGCGCTGGCCCTTTTCTCCGCTGTGGGCTGTAACAAGCTGCGCGCCCGCGACCAGCTCAACAAGGGCGTGGAAGCCTACAAGAATTCGCACTACGAGCAGGCGATCGATCACTTCCAGCAGGCCGTGCAGCTGGATCCGGCCCTGATCAACGCCCGCATGTACCTGGCCACGGCTTTCGTATCGCAATATATTCCGGGCGTGGATTCGCCCGACAACCTGCGCACCGCCCAGCAGGCCATCGACGAATATCAGAAGGTGATCGATGCCAATCCTTCACGGGATCAGAAGGTAAACAGTGCAAAGGGCATCGCCTACCTGTACCTGAACATGAAAAAGTGGGACGATGCCAAGAAGTACTACCGTATGGCATCGGATCTTGATCCGAACGATCCCGAACCATACTACTCGGTGGGCGTTATCGACTGGACCGCGTGCTACCAGCCGCGCATGGAAGAACGCGCGAAACTGGGGCTGAAGCCGGAAGAGCACCTGAATCCCAAGAACAAAGACCAGAAGAAGGTCTGCGACGTGCTGAAGGAAAAGAACGGGCCCTTCATTCAGGAAGGCATCGACAGCCTGAACAAGGCGATCCAGTTACGTCCTGACTATGACGACGCCATGGCGTACATGAACCTCATGTTCCGCGAGCGGGCAGACGTGGAATGCGACGACCCGGCAAAGCGCGAAGAAGATCTGAAGACGGCGGATCACTGGGTGGACGAGACTTTGCGGGTGAAGAAAGCCAAAGCCGAAAAGGCGGCGCAGGGCGCCGGCGGCGGCATTACGCTCGATCAGCCGAAGTAGTTCAGTCGACAATTGGTTTTGCAACACCCTCTGCTCAGGCAGAGGGTTTTTCTTTACGGCTGGCGGCTGGAATCTCCGCCCACGGTCAGTTCGCAGATCAAAATATTTTCCCCGAAATCGTGCGGAGCAGGACAACCGAACTGCGGCAATTCCTTGCGGAGCAGCGGCCCGGAATCGGTGATCCAGCCGGCGTCGAATAGCCACAGTTTCGTTCCGGGCGCGAGGGCGAAGGTGCTGGCGGCGCCTGCGAGCTGGCGCGGCAAGTCGGTCGAATAAAACTTCCATTCCTGCGGCTGGGTCGTGATGACCGTGTAAGAGCCGCACTCGGCCTGGAAGTAAGGATCGAGCGGACCAAACTCCTCAACCACGCGGTGGCCGCAAAGGTAGTAGCCGAGCAGCAATCCACTCTGATAATCGGCGAAGAGAATCGAGCCGGGAGGCGCATTCTGGCTCAGGAAGACCACGGCGTGATCCATGAGTGCGCGCTGGTGGTTGCGGGCGCGAATCATCGGCGGCGGTGCCGGGAACCAGTTGCAAAAGGCCAGGCAGAGCAGCAGAACCAGTGCTCGGATCCAGATTAGTCGTGGCTTCCATGCGGCGATTCCGATGGCAATTCCCGCGACTGCGAACGGCGCCAGGTAGACATTGTGCCGCGTTCCGCCGTACGGGTACAGGCCGGCAATCGCCACGACACAGTTCGCGACAAACGGCAGGCCGATCAGCAGGGCGAGTTGATGCGTCGTTGGACCTTGCGTCGGCTGTGACTGTGACGCTTTCTGCCGCAGCAGCCAGATGATTCCGGCAAGAAAACCCAGCAGCGCGACTGCACCGATAAATCCGTGACTGAACAAGTAAGTGAAGACACGCAGGGTCTGCTGCACCGGGAATAGCAGCAAGCTGTTTTCGCCCGGATGGTAGATCGACTTGCGCAGCCAGGTCCCGGCGATGCCCTGTGCCATCCCCATCTCGCGCAAATGCGGCACGTGCGTGAGCAGGAAATATGTGACCAGAGCAACTGCCACGATCTGACCGGTAGCCCACGCCAGGAACAAGCGTGGCCGCCCTTCCCTTTGGTCGAACCAGAGCCGCACCAACATGTAGACGCCGATCGAAAACGCGAAGAGCAGCGCCGAATAGTGGCTGAGCAGAGCGCCGTAGAGTGACAGCGAGAAGAAAATCATCCACTGCGGCGAGTTCTGCTGTAATGCTTTCTCCGAGAGATAGAGGCTCGCCGAGACGAAAAAAAGCAAGACTCCATATTGGCGAATCTCGGCCGAAAGCTCGATTAGCGATGGAGCGAATGCGGCCAGAATCAGCACCAGAAGGGCGGTTTGGGCGGTGGTTATTTTTTTTAGCCACACATACATGAACCAGCAGGCGGCTGTCCCTGCAAGTAGTGAAGGCAGGCGCAACAGAAGTTCCGACTGGCCGGGATGGCTGGGAAAAAGGAAATGCCACCAGTTCAGCACGAAAATGAACAGTGGAGGATGCGCGGTCGTTTGTGTCGCTTTCCAGGTGAGCGCAGCGGAGTTGTGGCTGGCGAGCAGATAGTGAAGCGCTTCGTCGGGATTCAGAAAGTACCTTTTCGCCTGAATGAAGCGCGCGATGAGCCCTGCAGCAAGAACGAGCAGGGCCAGTAAGCACTCTCCGGAGCTTTCTCCCTCGGAGGCGCTCAGCGCTGCGGTCGAACTTTTCGGTTCGTTGATGTTGGATACAATACTGCCTGGAACGGGCGCATGTCGACAGCCAAGAGCCCTGAGACGCCTCCTGAGACGCAAGCGGAACTGAGCGCTCCCGGCGCCGCAAGGATCGCGCAGCCACCCGCGGTCGTCGTTGTCGCGGCGCTGTTGCTCTTGCTCGTGTTGTTCGGCTCGATCCGCTACCGGCTGCGCGATATGCCGCTGGAGCGGGACGAGGGCGAATACGCGTACTCCGGACAATTGCTCCTGCAGGGAATCCCTCCTTACCAACTCGCGTACAACATGAAGCTGCCTGGCATCTACGCGGCGTACGCCGGCGTCATGAAAATTTTCGGGGAAACGCCGGCGGGAATTCATCTGGGATTGCTCGCGGTAAATGCGGCCACAACATTGCTGCTCTGCTGGCTGGTCGCACGCCTGTTCGGAAGATTGGCCGGCCTGGTGGCGGCAGCGACATGGTCGCTGCTTTCCACTTCCCTTTCGGTTTTGGGGTTTGAGGCGCACGCGACAAATTTTGTGGCGCTGCCGGCAATCCTCGGGATCATTCTGCTTCTGTATGCGCTGGATCGTAATAGCTCCTGGCTATTGTTTGCCAGCGGCGTGGCCTCGGGCATTGCCGTGCTAATGAAGCAACACGGAGTCTTCTTCGTGCTCTTCTGCCTCTTATATCTCTGCATTGCGATCCGTGAAAAAGAGCAAGGGGTAATACTCTTAGCGCGATCCGGCGCAGGTCTCGCCGCCGGCGTAGCCCTTCCCTATGCCCTCACCTGTCTTCTGCTCTACCGGGCGAATGTCTTTCCGCAATTCTGGTTCTGGACTGTTTCTTACGCCAGCGAATACTCGAAGATGGGATTGCGCAGAGCTATTCGCGCATTTGTGGAGAACTCAAGCGGCGTCGTCGCACCGGCGGTCTTGATCTGGGTGCTGGCCGCTGTTGGATTGACAGCGTTGTGGTGGGGCCGGAGCGCCCGACCTCGTCAAAAATTTGTCATCCTGCTGCTGATCTGCTCGTTTTTGTCACTGTGTCCGGGTGCGTATTTTCGTCCGCATTACTACATTTTGATTTTGCCGGCCGTGGCAATGCTGGCAGGCGTAGGAGTGAGCGCGGCAGCAGAGAGAGTGGAGGAGCGATACTCCTCCGAAATCGCCACCGCGGTGCCCTTGCTGGTTTTCGCAATCTGTTTTGGCGCGGGAATCCTTGCGCAGCGGCACGTGTACTTCCTGTTGGATCCGCCGGCCGTTTTCGCGTCCAGTTACCCGGCCAGTCCGTTTTCTGCCGCGGTGCAAGTCGCCGACTATGTCAAATCGCACACGGCGCCGACGGATCGCATCGCGGTGATCGGCTCCGAGCCGGAGATTTATTTTTACGCGCAGCGCCACGGGGCGACCGGGTATCTCTACATGTACAGCCTGATTGTGAGGCAGACGTACACTGCGCGCATGCGAGGGGAGTTCTTGCACGAACTCGAGACCAACAAGCCGGAGTACGTGCTCTACGTGGATGTGTGGGATTCCTGGGGCGAACGTGCCGGTGTTTTGCAGGCCGAGCCATTTCTGGCGCGGCTGCAGAGCTTCATGAATGATGGGTATGTGAGAGAGGGCATCGCTGACATTGGCGCTACGACTGAGTATGCCTGGGGTCGTGCGGCAGAGGATTACCGGCCGCGCTCATCGAAAGTGATTTACGTCCTGCGGAGAAAGCAGCCTAGCTGATGTATTCTGTTCCCACGGATCCCCACATTCCAACGCGAGTAGGCACGCTTTCGGCGACGGAGACCAACGAAACAGCGCGCGACAGCTGGCAGGGCTACGTGTCGGTAATCGTGCCCGTCTATAATGAAGTGGCGCACGTAGACGAATTGCTCGCGGCTATTCACGCGTCGCCTGTCAAGAAGGAAATCATCATTGTGGACGACGGCTCAACCGACGGCACGCGCGAGAAACTGCAGGCCATGCCGGCGATGGACGACGTGACCATCGTGTTTCACGAGAAAAATTGCGGCAAGGGGGCGGCGATTCGCACCGCTCTCGCCTATGCCCGCGGGGAATACGTGCTGATTCAAGACTCCGATCTCGAGTACGATCCGCAGGATTATCCGGCACTGCTGCGGCCGCTCGAGGAGGGCAAGGCAAACGTGGTGTATGGCGTGCGGCCGGACCGCCCGGAGCGCGGACTGCGATTTTTTCTGGGCGCGAAACTGCTGACGCATCTCACGAACTTCCTCTATGGTGCGCGAATCCACGATGAGGCGACCTGTTACAAAGCGGTGCGGCGCTCGCTCCTGAAGCGCATGCAACTGGAGTGTCATCGCTTTGAGTTTTGTCCGGAAGTGACCGCCAAGCTGTGCCGCATGGGCGAGAAGATTGCCGAAGTGCCCATCTCCTACAACCCACGCTCTGCGGTGGAAGGGAAGAAAATCCGCCACTCGGATGGATGGCTGGCGATCTGGACGCTGATTCGCTACCGATTTGTGCACCGGTCGCACTGGCTTCAGCCCGCAACCGGCGACGTGCATCCGGCACTGCCGTTTGCCGTGAGCTTCCTTCGCTTGCCGCCATCGTAGAAAATCCTTCCCTCTTTTCGAGCGTCGCACCTCCGCGGCCCCCCGGGGCCCCAAATCTGCACATGTATAATTATTTCAATGCCGTCATGATGGGGAGCGAATGGGCAACAAGTGTCTGGTTCACAAGCTGGAATACAACGTTACCCATCACTGCAACCTGAAATGTGACCATTGCGACCATCTTTCCCCGTTTTTTGGCCCTAAAGACACTGAGTTCAACAGCTCCATCTCTCCGGCGAATTTCGAAAAACAGATCGGCATATTAGCCCACCACGTGCACTCGGAGGAATTTCTGATTCTGGGCGGCGAGCCTCTCTTGCACAAAAACTGTCTGGAGTTTCTGAAGCTGGCGAAGGCAAGCAAAATTGCCGACAAGACCGTGTTGGTGACGAACGGATTCTTGCTTCCCAATCAAACCGACGAGTTGTTCGAAACAGTCGACAAGATTACGATCAGTTTTTACCCTTCACTGCCCCTGAAGCAGGAGATGATCGAGAAGGCGCGTGAGAAATGCCGAGAGCATTCGGTGGAACTGGAAATCTTCGACCAGCCCAAGTTCAGCATGAGCATTGTTGGCGTTAAGAATGAAGACTCCAAGCTGGTGGACGGCATTTTCAACACCTGCACCGTGGCCTGGACGCAACGCTGTTACGCCCTGCACGATGGCTATGTGTACCGCTGCTCGCGAGCGCCATTCATCGCGTACAAATTACATAAAGTCGGCGCGATCTCGAACGATTTCAGCAAGGAAGACGGCTTGAAACTAGACGATGGAGAGGATTTCGGCGCGAAGGCCGAGGAGTACTTCAACCGCACGACGCCGCTGAAATCATGTTCGTACTGTCTGGGCAGCGTAGGCAAACGAGTCAAGCACCGGCAGCTCGACAAGGACGAGATTCGCGACGAAGTCTGGGCGCGGCACAGCATCGGCGAAAGTATTGATCGGGTCAAGGCCTTCCGAAGAATTGCCATGTGGCGATGGTTCAAGTTGCGGTGAAAAATTTATGGTGAACAAGGTCCGGTGAACACCAACCCTTCGCGGTTTGCCATTTCTCCAGGGATTCGCAGGTCACTCGTTCGACTCATGCTGCTGTCGTTTGTGCTGCAGGTGGCCGCGATCGGAATTTTCCGCCAGTACAAAACGCGCAGCGGCGACGACCACTTCGGCTTCGGCTGGGAGATGGGCCGCATCGCGCGCTCCATTGCGCAAGGGGAGGGCTTCAGCAGTCCGTACGGAGGGCACACCGGGCCCTCCGCGTGGGAACCACCGCTCTATCCGTATTTCATGGGCGGAGTGTTCAAGGTTTTCGGCATCTACTCGTACGCCTCGGCGTGGGTGCTGCTGACATTCAACAGCCTGCTGTCGGCGCTCACCTGCATCCCTGTCTATCTGATTGCCGATCGTGGGTTCGGAGCGCGTGTTGCGATCTGGTCGGCGCGCACCTGGGCGCTGCTGCCGTATGTGTGGTACTGGTCGATTCACTGGCTGTGGGATACCACGTTCACTCCCCTCGTGCTCAGCCTGATTTTTCTGGTGTCGCTCGAGATGGAAGAGTGGCCGGGCATGCGCGGCTGGATTGTATTTGGCGTGCTGTGGGGCGTGGGCGCGCTGGCCAATCCGGCCATGCTGGCATTTCTTCCCTTTTGCGGTTTGTGGGTGTGGTGGCGGAGGTTCAAGCGCGGCTTGCCGTCCCTGGCTGGAATTGCCCTTTCTTCGGTGATTTTCTTTGCCGTGCTGGCGCCCTGGCTGATCCGCAACTACGAAGTGTTCGGCCGCTTCGTGTTTATCCGTGACGATTTCGGCCTGCAATTCCGCCTGGGCAACTGGAAGTTCGCTGACGGCATGCTGATGGCGTATTTTCAGCCAAGCCAGAACAAGCTGGAGTTCGAAAAATTTCAGCGCATGGGAGAACTGGCGTACTCGGCCGACTGCAAGCGGCTGGCGCTGGAATGGGTTCGCCAGGACCCACGGCGATTTGTCATCGTGAGCCTGAAGCGCGCGTTCTACTACTGGAACGGAGTTCCTCGGGAGACGAGCAGCGTGGCGCCGGTGGATTTCCGCACGTCGCTGTTTCTTGCCAGTTCTGTGCTCGTGCTCTGGGGGCTTGGGCAGGCGCTGCGCCAAAAGCGGCGCGGGGCATGGCTTTTCGGGGGCCTCGTTCTGACTTATCCCGCCACTTACTACTTTGTATTTCCGCACGCGCGCTACCGCCACGCGATCGAGCCGGAACTGTTCATTCTGGGCGTGTTTCTGCTTACCGAAGCGGTACAACGGTCGCAGCAAATCGCAGAGAAGGGTTCACAGCCAGAGCCCAACCTCAAGTAGAATATCCAGTCCGACCGGGAGCCGAAAAGCCTGTAGGTAAGGCCGACGATATCTGTCTTGCAGTTCGATCTTCAGGAACTCGATCTTCAGGACCCCAATGTTCAAGAAGATTCTCATCGCCAACCGTGGCGAAATTGCTGTCCGCGTGATCCGCGCCTGCCACGAAATGGGCATCGCCGCCGTGGCGGTCTACTCCGACGTGGATCGTGCGGCGCTGCACGTGCGCAAGGCGGATGAAGCCTATCCCATCGGCGCGCCGGCAGCGACGGAATCGTATCTCAACATTCCAAAAATTCTCGGTGTGGCGGCACGTTCAGGCGCTAATGCGATTCATCCCGGTTACGGATTTCTCTCCGAAAATGCAAAATTTGCCAAAGCCTGCGTTGGGGCCGGCGTGAAGTTCATCGGGCCCACGGCAGAGGCGATGAACGCGATGGGATCGAAAACGCAGGCGCGGCAGGCCATGGAGCGGGCGGGCGTGCCGATCGTGCCGGGAACGTCGCGCGGGCTGGAGTCGATTGAGCAGGCGGAGCAAGTGGCGGCGCGCATCGGGTATCCCGTGATGCTGAAGGCGGCGGCGGGCGGCGGCGGAAAGGGCATGCGGCTGGTGCACACGCCGCACGACTTGAAGTCGGCGCTGGAAAGCGCGCGCAGCGAGGCGGAGCGCTCGTTCGGTGACGGCGAAGTTTACATCGAAAAGGCAATCATCAATCCGCGGCACATCGAAATGCAGGTGCTGGCCGATGAGCACGGCAACACCGTGTATCTGGGCGAGCGCGAGTGCTCGCTCCAGCGCCGCCATCAGAAAGTGGTGGAAGAAGCCCCGTCGCCGATTGTCGATCCCGCAATGCGCAGCCGAATGGGCGAAGTTGCAGTGCGCGTGGCGCAGGCCGCCGGCTACACCAACGCGGGCACGGTGGAGTTTCTTGTCGATCAGGAGAAAAACTTCTATTTCCTCGAAATGAACACGCGGCTGCAGGTGGAGCATCCGGTGACCGAACTGATCACTGGGCTGGACCTGGTGCACCTGCAGATTCGCATCGCGGCGGGCGAGCGGCTGCCATTCACGCAGGAAGACGTGAAGATTCGGGGCCACGCCATCGAGTGCCGCATTTACGCCGAAGATCCCGACAACAATTATTTCCCCAGTCCCGGGAAAATCACTCTGTTGCTGGCGCCATCGGGGCCGGGCATCCGGCGCGACAGCGGCATGTATGAAGGCTGGACCGTGCCCATGGATTACGATCCGCTGCTGGCCAAGCTGATCGGCTACGGAACGGACCGCGAGCAGGCCATCAACCGGCTGACGCGGGCGCTGAATGAATACTTTGTCGGCGGCATCAAGACGAACATTTCGTTGTTCCGGCGCATTCTGCGGCACCCGGATTTTCTAGCGGCCAGGCTGGATACGGGATTTCTCGACCGCATGCTGAAGCAGAATGCCGATCTGCAAGTCGACTCGGGGAAGCATGGGGACGCGGTTGAGGTCGCGGCGATTGCCGCGGGAATGTTCGCAGTGCTCGGCTCGACCGCGGCCGGAGCAGGTGAACGTTCGTCTGGGAATGGCGCTGCTCCTGCTCCAAAAGCAGTTTCCAAGTGGAAGAGCGCGGCCCAGCAGGACGCGGTGCGGTGAGTTGAGTCCCACTTCTCGCGCAGAGAGCGCGCGAGAAATGGGGCACCCGCCGTGCGGTGAGCAGAGTGCGATAAATCCACCCAGGCCATGACTTACGACGTCATCATCGACGGCAAGAACCACCGGCTGGAGCTCAACCGGGCCAGCGAGAATTGGTCGTGCCGGCTGGATGGGCGCGAGGTTGAAGTTGACGCCGTCTTGACGCGCCCGGACGTGCTCTCGCTGCGCATCGGCAACAAAGCTTATGAAGTGAAGTGCGAGCGCGTCGGCGGTGAACAGCATCTGTGGGTGGGCAGCGCGCGGTTTGCCGTCGAAGTCCGCGACCCGCGGTCGTTGCGCGGACGCGCTCGCGCGATCGATGATCACGGTCCGAGAAAGCTCACAGCGCCCATGCCTGGCAAAGTGGTGCGCGTGCTGGTCAGCGCTGGAACTGAGGTCGCGGCCGGCACGGGCGTCCTGGTGGTCGAGGCGATGAAGATGCAGAACGAAATCAAGTCGCCGAAGAAGGGAACTATTCAGAAGATTCTGGTCAGCGAAGGTGCAGCAGTGAATGCCGGCGATGTGCTGGCGATTGTGGAGTGATCCGTTCCCACGTCTCGCAAAGAATGCGAGACATGGGGCACCCGAAGCTCCTGTTCTACTTTTCCATCCCGTTGTTTTTCAGGACATCTTTCGCGTAGTAATTGACCACCTTGGCCTCGTTGCGCAAATCCTCATAGTAGGCTTCCTTGAGCAGCTGCTCGCGGCGGTCGTGAAGTTGGGAGCGGATAGCTTGTTGCACGCGCGGATCGGCCAATTCCCGCTGCCCTGCCGGTTCTTTTGCCACCAGCTTCACAATGCGGAATCCCAGCGCCTGCCGGGTCGCAGGATTGACGATGCTGATGATGGCACTGTACTGACCGGGCTTGAGCTTCATGACCGCGTCACGCGTCGAGGGATCGGTGCTGCGCAGTGAAGATTCCGGCACAGTGCCCAGGTCGCCCCCGTTGCCGCTGGTCTCCGGGTCTTCGGAATATTTCATGGCCAGCGTGGCGAAATCGTCGCCACTGTCGAGACGGTTGGCGATCATTTGAATTTTCTTGCGGGCATCGGCCTCGTTCTGCGCTTTCTCATTCTGGTTGTGAGCCTGCGGGTTGGGCAAGGGCGTGACCATGATCTGGGCCAGGTGGTACTGCGGCTCGATCAGGTTGAACTCGCCCTTGTGCGCGTTGAAGTAGTCGGTGATGTCCTGGTCGGTGATGTTGATCTTGGAAGAAACTTCCTTGTTCATCACCTTGTCGACAGTGATGGAGCGGCGGATGTCGCGTTTGAAGTCGGCCAGGGTGATCTTCTTGTCCTTGAGGCGCTGGTCGAATTCCTCCTGCGTGAAGGGAGCCTTGTACTCGTTGTATTTGCGGTCGACTTCCTCGTCGGTGGCGAGCAGGCCAAGTTTTTCGGCGCGGCGCATCAGGATCTCGTCATCGATCATCTGGTGCAGGATGTTGAGCCGCAGCGCGGTGGCTTGCTCTCCCGTTGGTGACTGCTGGGCCGAGGCGACCTGGGCGGCGTAATATTTGTCGAGATCGGAGCGCAAAATGTTGCGGCCATCCACGCTGGCGACAACGCCGCCGCTGGGATGAGAAGAGCATCCGGCCAGGAGAGCGGCAGCAGCAAGCGCCACGACCGCACGGTTTGAGTGTTTTCCCACGTGTCTTTCTCCTTGCAAGCTCCTTACGAGAACGAGACCAACTGGAACGCAAACAAGCGACCTCAAGGCCCCGCTGCCGAGCCCGCCGTCTTCACCGATCGATCACTTGGAAGCGGGCGTCGTGGCGGGCGGGTGCTCGGGTACCGGCTCCCCGGCGTCTTTCAAGGCACTGTCGAGGGCGGCCCTGATCTCGCTGACGGGTACGGCGCCGTCAACTTTCCGGCCGTTGATGAACATAACCGGCGTGCCGTTGAGGCCCAACGCGTCGGCCTCTTTCATCGAGGCCCGGACCGCGTCCTCATTCTGAGCCTTGATGCACGCCGTCAGTTTTTCGATGTCCAGCTTGTGCTTTTGCCCTTGCAACACGGTGATTTTGTCGACCGCTTCCAGGCGCGCCCCGGGCGTTTTCTCGCTGTCGACTTCCTTTTTGTTGGAGTGGATGTAGTCGGCGAAGTCCCAGTAGGCGTCGGTGTCTTGCGCCGCCAGACAGTTGGCGTCAACCGCGGCATGGATCGCCCAGGGATGAATGTCATCGAGTGGAAAATCCTTGTAGATGAATGTGACGCGATCGCCGTATTCCTTCAGGATCTCGGGAAACAGTTGCTGGTGCATGCGGGCGCAGTAGGGGCACTCGAAATCGTCGAAATTGACCGCGACCACTTTGGCGGACTTGGCCCCGCGTGTGGGCCGCCCGTTGACGTTGATCTTGGCCATGGTCTCGGCGAATGGGTCGTGGGTCAGGTCAAACTTGGTGATGCGCAGCATGGTATTGCGGTCTTTAGAGATCAGGAATTTCAGCTCTTGTTTCTTGGGGCTGCTGCCGCTGGTGAGCGAGACCGTCACTGCGTCGTATCCCGGCCAATCGCTGCTGGGGGTGATGGCGCCAACCGCGATGTTGACGTCCGAAGGAACGTCGTAGAAAGTGCGCACTCGCCGCTCGATTTTTTGGGCGATCTCTGGGGGCGCGGACTGGGCAACGCAGCCCAGGCAAATTAGAAGGAAGAGAAGCGAAGAACGCCGGATTGTAGTCACCAGAAAACGCCTCAGCATGCGAATGAACCCTTCGATTATCTCACACAGGAATCGGCGAAGGACGAGCGCCACCGACACTAGGCGCGGCGGCGGATTTGCTCCGCCGGCAGCAGTGCGTTGAGCGATCCCGAACGGAATCCCTCCAGATCGAGGGTGACAAATTTGAAGCCCAGCGCTTTGAAGATTTTCGTGAACTCGGCGGCCATAGCGGGATTGAGCGCTCGATCTAGTTCTTCGCGGGCGATTTCGACGCGCACGATCTCTCCATGATGCCTTACCCGGAACTGGCGAAAACTGAGAGCGCGCAGGGCGTCTTCGCCGCGTTCGACGACGTCCAGCGCTTCGCGCGTGACCGGGCGGCCGTACTCGATGCGCGAAGAGAGGCAGGCGGAGGCGGGCTTGTCCCAGATCCGCAAGCCGGCTTGGCGCGCCAGTTGGCGGATTTCGTCTTTGGTAAGGCCCACTTCGAGGAGCGGCGTGGCGACGTGGTGCTGCTGGGCTGCCCGCTGTCCCGGGCGGAAGTCGCCCTGATCGTCGAGATTCACGCCGTAGGCAATGGTGTCGAAGCCATGCTCACCGCGGAGTTGCTCCATCACGGTGAACAGTTCGTCCTTGCAATGAAAGCAGCGCTGGCCGTCGTTACGGACGTAGTCGGGGCGATCGAGTTCTGACGTAGTAATCACCTCGACCGGGATGCCGTGCTCGCTGGCAAAGGCGAGCGCGTCGGCCAGTTGCGTGCGGGCCAGGCTGGGCGAATCGGCAATGACCGCCAGCATATTGCTGCCGAGCACGCGGTGGGCGGCCCAGGCGAGATATGCGGAGTCGACCCCGCCAGAATAGGCAACGAGCAGGCGGCCGAGTGACCTTAGAGCCGAGTCGAGAACCTGTTGCTTCCGTGTCGCGCCGTCGGGAACCATGCTTGGAATTCTAGGCCAGAGTAGTAACGTTGCAACGTCACTTACTTGTACTCGTAGCTGTCCTTTCCCCATCGCAGGGTAAGTGAAAGCGAGCACTCGGCGGATACGACCGAAACCTTGGCTGTGCCTTTATCCTTGCCTTTCACTGAAGGGCCCAAGGCGATAAACAGGTTGCCATCGGCGTCAGCCTTCTGCATACCGTCATGGTGTTCGCCTTCCGACTCACTGAGAAAAGTTACATCCGTGTTGGGCTTGAACCCGCCGCCGACCAAGCCCACCAGAGCGGCTCTCGGAGCTAGCATCACCGATTCCAAACCGCAGTTCTTGTCGGTCGTCCGATTCGGTATCGGGATCACCTTAGTGACTGCCTTGATATGTTGTTCATCGTCGGAGACCAAAGCGATGCGAATGGGCTCGCTCTTGACGGGGTCAAAAACCAGCCTGATCGGGTCGTTTGGCCCGTCACCGGTGCAAGTGTCTGGGGTGCCTGCGCAAACTGCTCGACCAGTGCTGTCGAGGGTTACGCCCGTCATGAGCGTAACCGGCTTAAGGCTGTCCGCCGGCCAGCTGACGATCGCGTATTTGTGGCCGGTAGGGAAGCCGGTTCCGTACAAAAAGTACTTGATTTGAGGAGATGAACGCTCTACTTCCTTCAGTACGATGGAAACCCCGGGGCTGTTTAGTTTCGGGGTCCAGGCCTGGTAGTTCTTTGCTTGCTGCTCCATCACGCGAGGAGCGTCGGCCTCAGAGATTTGCGACCGCGCCTCCAGGCACGCAGGAAGCAAGAGTCCGATGACCAGAAGAGACGCGGGACTCCGCATAACGGGCTACTCTAGCACACATTAGTGAGTCTCTCAGTACAGCCGCTCCTGCCGCTTCAGGTTTCCCAGCGATCCGATATTGGCCAGGGTGAAACTGAAGCGGAACAGGTTCTCATTGCGCACGTTGGCAATGGCGTAGCGGCGGTACTCGATCGTCATGCCGCAGCAGTCCCAGTTGTATGTGGTCTGCGCCGTGGCAAATTGCAGCTGCTTGAGTTCGGCGTCGAACCCGAAGCTGGTAGCAGCGCTGAATCCGCGGCGGTTCAGGCCGCCATATCCCAGCCCCACGCGAAATTGCTGAAACTTGCAGGTGGGCTGCACAGTTGTTGTAGTTGAGCCGCAGGTGCCCTGGCCAGAGATCGACGACGAAGTGGTGGCCTGCGGAATCTGCAGAAAGGCATCGCCGCCTCCCACCGTGAATGGCCCGACGTTGTAATTGACGAGCAGGGTGCTGGCGTTGATGCGGCCGAGCTGGAAGTCATAGTCGAGATCCCATTCGGTGTCGATGCGGCTGCTGGTGGCGGCACGCAGGCGCGACACGAGCGGCGAAAGATGGCGCGGCTCGGTGAGAAAGGCGATGCCGGTCAGCTCCTCGGAGCTGGTGAAGACGTTGCGTTGCCCGGCAACCAGCGCTCCGCCGAACGTGGGATCGAGAAAATATTTCTGAGCCAGTTCCCACGTCACGACTTCGCGAATCTCGGGCTCCGGCATGCACGGCAGATTTTCCAGAACATTGGTGCGTTGCCACGGAACCGTTTGTTCGGGCGCTGCGGCGCCGACGGCTAGGCCGGCCATGGGAGGAGTTGGACAGGCCTCTTTTGGCGTCGTCTTGCGCTTGGCGTAGAGGCGCGTGACCACGCCGTATTCCACTTCGTGCGTGTTGCTCAGGATGTCGCGCTCGTCGAAGTGCAGCACATTAGAAAAATCGTTAACACCAGTAACCAGTTTATAAACCGCCCGCGGTTCGATCACGTGCTTCCATTTCTTGCCCAGAAATTCGTGCTCGAAAACTCTCTCGAGCACTGGGGGCCGAAGCTCGACCGAAGCATCCAGAGCCTGACGGTTGGTGGGGTCGCTCACCACTCGAGTACCCACGAATCGCTGGGTGTAATAGGTATCATGCAACGCGAGAGCCGGACGCAAGGACCATCCATGAAACAGCAGGGGCAACGAGATTTCCGGCATCAGGTCGAGTCGGCCGAGCAGGCTGCTGGTTTGAAAGCCGGGTTCGCTGCGTGCCAGTCCTCCGAACGATCCGTCAAACGACCAATGGAACGGCGTTTGCCCCAGCGGTCGGTCGGCGCTGGAAGCGTCCAGGCTGGGATCGTGCCAGATCTGGACGTTGTTGAAGACGGGTGGATTGGAGAGGGTCAGTATCGGTGGACTCGCGTTGTTGGAGGTGAGAGTCTGAAAGAAATCCTGATAACGCTCTACCATGCCGCTCAGAGAAAAGCCGCCCACATTCTTCGCCACAAAAACCTGCGACTTGACCTCGGAGTTGATGGCCTGGGTGAAAATTTCGTTGAAGGCCAGGCGAAAGATAAACGAACTCAGATAGTCGATGTTCGAGACGGCGCGGAAGCCGTAGAGATTCCCCTCGGCCACTAGGCGCGCTTCCTCTCCGCCTTCACGCAACAGCACAGGCTGGCCGGCGTTGTTGTCGATGATGGTGCCGCGGTCGATCATGCCGGAATAGGTCAGGTCAATATAGGAGGCGTCGGTCGGGCGGGCACGAAATTCTCCGCGCTGCGACCAGCCGCGCTTCGAGAAATACTCGGCGCCGAGGACGAGATCCTTGGTGCGATCGATCGCCCAATAAAAGCCATCGCCTGCTTCGTAGCCGTTGCTGGAGGATTTGCCGACCGTCGGCGCCAGAAATCCCGTCTCGCGCGCCTCGCGGTCCACCGGATAAGTCGCGTAAGGAAAATAGAAGACGGGAATCCCCCGCAGCCAGAACGAGCTGTGATAAATCTGCGCGTTGCCTCCGACTTCCACCACAATCTTGTGCGCGTCGAACTCCCACTTGGGATGGGGGAGTTCACAGGTGGTGATCGTGCCTTCGTACACGTAGTAGTTGTCGGGACTTCGTTTCTGGAGCATCTTCCCCGTGAAAACGAACGGAGAGGTCGTAGTCAGGATGACCCGGTTGCCCTGCAAGCGCAGGCCGCTGGTTCCGCTCGTGTCGTAAAAGCGCCCGGTTTCGGTGGTGAGATTGTAAGTCCCGTGGCTCGCCTTGATGTGGTCGTCGTTGGGGCCGCCATCGAGCATGAAGTGTCCCGAGCCTGTCGCCTCGCCGGTGTCCGAGTTGTAGGTGACTTCGTCGGCGCGAATGATGTAAGTGCGGTAGTGAATCTCGGCATTGCCGTGCAGTGTATAGACGTCGCCCACTTTTTCCTGCTGGAGGGCGCAGATGACAGTCTCGCCGGCCTTCTCCGTCGCCGCTTGCCGGGCGCAGGCCGTGTTGGCGGCGTCTGCATTTTTCTGCGCCGGAGACGGAGAGGATTGAGCATTCTGGCCGGAATCCTGTGACCGCAACTGACTGGTTACTAGCGCAGGGGTGAGAAGCTGATGACAAAGGACGATCGCCGTGATAAGGAATTTAGTGCGAAGCGTCATCGGCTGAAAATAGAAGAAAGCGCGCCGGCCCTAGTTGCTCAGCGTCGGCGTAGCTGCGCTCTCCGCATTGTTTTAGCGGCATCGTGAACTTAGCACGGCGCCGATGGCCCGGCAAAGTGGCGAACAAGGCTAGGATTCCGGCCGACTGTGGGCCGGTTGTCCGCTTCGCAGAGTAAGCCACGATTTTCCTGGGTTGCGATTTCAAAGACTGGTTTGCATGAATTGCCCGCAGTGTGGAGAAGTTTGCCGTTGTCATCCGGAGCCCCCTCCTCTTGCCTTGCCGCAGGAGCCGCACCAGAACTCGTCCGCTGAAGCCGATGGGGCCGCGTGGCGGGATGAACTCTCCGCGCGGCTGAACCGCTACCGGGCACGGCGCAAAGCGCCCCCGCCGCGTTACCCGTCGCTTGGCCTGCAGTTTGATTCCTTCGAGTCCATGGGCACGGCTCGCGCAGTGGCGAACTCTGCGCCTCCGGTCTTCGAATCGGTCTCGAACCACGCTTTGGCACTGGATGGTATGCGTCTTGAGAGGCCCGCGGATGCGGCCGTGGATTTGCACGAAGCGGCAGCCGGAGAATCTCCTGAAACCGTTAGCGAAGCGAGTTCGCCCGGCACCCGCGCTATTTCCGGAACGGGCTTTTCGGGGGCCGGACTCGCAGGTGCCGGATTTTCCGGAGCCGGAGCAAAAATCATCGAATTTCCCCGCTTTGCCTGGGGGCCTCCGCCGCCTCCACCCGATCAACTGGCCGAGCCGGTCTCGGAGCGCCCGCGGATTCTCGAAGTCCCCGAGGTCGAGCCGCCGCCGCCCGCGCTCGGCGGAATCACCATCGAAGCGGCGCAACTGCAGCAAGCCGAGAAGCGGCCGGGGATCGACATTCCCCTGCAGAGCGCCTCGCTGGCCCGGCGGTTGCTGGCCGTCGCAATCGATGGCCTGATCGTCGCCGCCGCATCCGCTATCTTTGGCGGCGTTTTCAGGAAGGTCGCGGGCATCCGCCCCCCGCTGATTCAGTTGATCGGCCTTGGGGTGGGCATCCCGTTCCTGCTTTGGGCGGCGTATCAGTATCTGCTCATCGTTTATGGAGCCGCCACTCCCGGGCTGCGGGCGGCGGGGCTCGAACTGACCCGCTTCGACGGCGGAGCGACCACTCGCTCGTTGCGACGCTGGCGCGTGCTCGCTTCTTACTTGTCTGCGGCTTCACTCGGCATGGGATACGCCTGGGCATTCCTCGACGAGGATGTCCTCTGCTGGCACGATCGCATCACGCACACATATTTAGCGCCGAGGAACTAGCCGGCGCCGTCCCCGCCGGCCCTTGATCCCGGCATCCCCTGCTCTGGTACCCTTACATCCCTATGCGACTCCGCCTGGGCTTCCTCCTCCTGCTCGCTGCTGGCGTATCCTGTTTCGCGCAAGACGCCAAACCACAAGAAGTCAAGCCGATGGCCGAACGCCTGGCCGCGCAGAATGCGCTGTTCGACGAGTATTACGAGACCGAGCTGAAGAACTTTCCCGAGCGCGCCACCGCCTACGGCGACTATCGCTACAATGACCAGCTCAACGACTACTCGCTCGACGCCATCCTGCGGCACCACCAGTCGGACGAAGCTTTCCTGAAGCGCCTGCAGGACATCAAGGCTGCCGATTTCCCCGACCAGGATCAACTCTCCCACGATCTGCTGATTCGTGTGCTCCAGCAGCGCATGGCCGACTTCGAGCTGAAGGAATACGAGATGCCGATCAATCAGCAGAACGGCATCCACACCAGCCTCGCCGATCTGCCGCAGGCGGTGCCGCTCGACTCGGTCAAGCACTATGAAGACTACATCTCGCGCCTGCATCAGATTCCGCGCGCCCTGACCCAGGTCACCGAAGTCCTGCGGGCCGGAATGAAAGACAAGCTCATGCCGGTCAAGTTTCTGGCGGAAAAGATTCCCACGCAGTGCGAGGGCATCATTTCCGCCGACCCCTTCTTACGCCCGACCAAGAAATACCCCGCTACCATTTCCGAAGTAGACCAGAAGCGCTTGACGCAACAGATTACCGACGCCATCAACACCGACGCGCTTCCTGCCTACAAGAAATTCGCCGAATTCATCCGCGCCGAATACGCACCGCAGGGCCGGACGACGCTCTCCGTGACTTCTCTCGCCGACGGCCAGAAGCGCTATGAGAACGACATCTACGCCCGCACCACGACTCACATGACAGCGGACGAAATTCACCAGCTCGGCCTGCGCGAGATCGATCGCATCCAGGCGGAGATGACGACGATCGCCAAGAAAGAAGGCTTCGCCGACCTGGCAGCCTTCCGCGAGTCCTTGAAGACCAACCCCAAGTACATCCCAACTTCCGCCGAGCAGATCCTCGACTACTTCCGCCACTGCATTGATCAGATGCAGCCCAAGCTGCCCGAGCTTTTCGGCCTGCTTCCCAAGTCGCCGGTGACGGTCGAAGCGATTCCGGACTTCCAGGCCGCGGCTGCAACCCACTATGTGACCGGCACGCCGGACGGCAAACGTCCGGGCCGGGTGGTAGTAGCCGTGTCAAACTATGCGCAGCGCACACTGATTGATGACGAAGCGGTTGCCTATCACGAAGGCGTCCCCGGGCATCACATGCAGCTTTCGGTGCAGCAGCAGCTCGAGGGTCTGCCCAAGTTTCGCCTGCACGGGCTGGGCTTCAACGCCTACATCGAAGGCTGGGCGCTCTACGCTGAGCAACTCGGCAAGGAAGTCGGCTTCTACCAGGATCCGGTCTCCGATTACGGCCGCCTTTCGTCGGAGCTATTCCGCGCGGTCCGCCTCGTGGTCGACACGGGAATTCACGCTAAGGGATGGAGCCGCGACCAGGTCGTGGAATTCATGCGCAAATCGGGCGCGGTGGACGAGCCCACGATCCAGGCCGAGACCGACCGCTACATTTCCTGGCCGGCCCAGGCTCTCAGCTACAAGCTGGGCCAGTTCAGGTTCCGCGAGCTGCGCGAGATGGCCGAGAAAGATCTGGGGCCGAAGTTCGACATCCGCAAATTCCACGACGAGATGCTCAACGGCGGCACGCTGCCCCTCGATCTGCTCCAGGCGCGGACAATAAAATGGATCGCGCAGCAGAGGCAACCGCAATAACGCGCTTTTGAATTGGCGAGGAAGGATTGAAGGAGAGAATTTCAGCGAAGGCGCGGTGTGTGCGTTGCCGGTGCGCGCGGAAGACGCAATTCACCGCTGATGCGAACCCAGCCTGGTGCGCCGTCAGACGAACGAAAGCCCCAGCCACGAAGGCTGGGGCTTTGTACTTCGGCCTTTACCGGCCACTTTTATTTGCCGGCTTCGGAAAAAGTGTGAGTTGTTTCATTCTGAGCGTGCAAGTCGAGACTGCAGCAATTCTTCGCCGTCTTCTCGGCTTTCACCGAAGAGCAGCATTCTTTGCCGCAATCCTTGCCGCATTTGCCGCCGCAGCAAGTGCCTGCAGTCTTGTCTTTGCCGCATTCGCTGCAGCATGCAGCCTTCTCCTTGGTGTTTCTCATGCATGCCTTGGCGTCCTTGCCCGCACAGCAGGATTTTTCGTCCTTGCCGGCGCAGCATGAGGCCATCTCTTTCCCGTCACTGCTGTGCTTCGCGCAACAAGCAGGCGCACCATTGGCATCGGCGTTTGCCATCTTGTCACAGCAGGGACATTTGCCCTTTTCTACCGGCACGCTTTGCTGGGGTGCGGCTGGAGAAGTTGGAGTTGCGGTTTGGGCCCAAGCGGCAACTGTGAGGGCCAGGACGAGTGCGATGATTCTGTGCTTCATAACTTCGTCTCCTTGAGTTCTCTGAGTTCGTTTGGGGCTTACGTCCCGTGGAGCGCGCCCATGCGCAGCAGTAATCGGGCGGCTCAAATGAAATGGAACGCGCCTCTGGCGCGAGCGAGAACTCAGATACGAAGCACGGTGCTTCGCACGGAGTACGAGGAGGGAGAGAGAGCGGTGTCGGAAGCAGCGACTGCGGTCCGGGGCGCGCCAGGCCGATCAACTAGGCTGGCCACACTCAATGCTCTGGCTCCGGCCCGCCGGGCGCTTGCCTTGGCCGGTAGTGCCGGCGGGTTTGCTGGAGCCTGCCGGGCACAGCAGGGATGCTGGTCACAGGGCATCGGTTGCGGGGAAAGGCTCGCGAGGAACAAACGCGAGTTGAATCCGGGGCAGCAATGATGGCCCCGATGGCCGGAGAAAAGGTAGGATCCCGCTACCACTGGCACGATCGGAACGCTGCACCACACCAGCAAAGCCAGCAGGCAGGCTGCGATCGCTCGGTGGCGAATTCCCAGGCTCATCGTTGCGAGCCTGACAGCTTCCGGTTGGAGGGTCTGTGACTGCAGTCACGTCAGGGAGTGACTAGCCCTTGAGCGTATTCTGCAGCGAGGCCCGCAAGTCGGTGAACCGGAAGGGATAGCCGCTCGCAACCAGCCGCGCCGGTTCCACGCGCTGGCTGCCGAGCAAGACCGTTTCCCCCATCTCGCCAAAGACCAGTTTCACGGCGAATGCGGGCATCGGAAAGATCGCCGGCCGCGACAGCACGCTAGCCAGCGTGCGAGTGAATTCTGCGTTCGTGACCGGCTTGGGCGCGACCATGTTCACCGGCCCC
>CAYOUY010000407.1:0-1664 GCA_964407245.1 uncultured Acidobacteriaceae bacterium | reverse complement strand
GCAGGAGCAGGTGCGGCTGGTGATGGTTCCAGTCGGCGAGAGTCGGCTGGAGCTGCTGGAGGCGACATCAGAAAATTCGGCGATCGCGAAATTCATCGCCAAGCGCGGGGAAGGCCTGCACCATGTCTGCATGAAGGTCCCAGATTTGCCTGTGGCGGTTGCACGGCTGAAGAAAGACGGTGTGCGCCTCGTCTCCGACGAAATTAAAACCGGCGCGGGCGGGCACCGGTACATTTTTGTGCATCCCTCGAGTGCGGGCGGAGTGCTGCTGGAACTGGTGCAAGGATAACTTCTTCGCCGCGGCAAACGGCGGCCAAGGGTGGTCGCCAACAAACAAAAGCAGGTTTCTCGACTGCGCGGAATCGCCCGCAAGCGGGCAATTCCGCTCCGCTCGAAATGACAAAGTTAGAGATGCTTTTTCTAGTCGCCGACACCTCGGGTAGGCAGGGCTTTGTTGGCTTGGTGCGTGCGCAAGATCCGAATCAAGTTTCGGTGATCGACGAAGTTCCACTCGCCGGCGGTACGTTTTCCGCGCAGTTAGTCCCGCAGATTGCCGCGCTGCTGGCGAATCATGCGCTCAGCAAGCGCGACATCGACGCGTTTATCGTGATCTCGGGCCCGGGATCGTTCACCGGGCTGCGCGTAGGGCTGGCGGCGATCAAGGCGCTGGCCGAGATACTGCAGAAGCCGATTGTGCCCGTGTCGCTGCTGGAAGTGGTGGCTTTAGCCGCAAAAAGAGAAGGAAAAGTGGTCGCTGCGCTGGACGCCGGCCGGAGTGAAATCTATGCCGGGGAGTATGAGGCTAGGGGCGACTCGGCGCAGTATGTCCGTGAGCAACTGGTGCCGAAAGACGAGTTTATCCGTTTAGCGCGAGGAGCCACGACCGTCACGCCCGATGAGTCCGTGATCAAAATGGCAGACGCGGCGGGGCTCGCCGTTCTCCATGTGGCCCGTCCGGTCGCTGCCAGCATCGCCGGGGCTGGCTGGCGCAGGCTGCGGGCTGGCAAGACGGTGCCCCCCGAGCAGTTGGAGGCCAACTACATCCGCCGTACTGAGGCTGAGATGCTCGAGAAAATTGGGTCCTAGCGTGCGCATCCGGCAAGCTACTGCCAGCGATATTGCGGCCATGGTGCGTCTGGAGCGTCAATCGAGCTCAACCGCCCACTGGTCGCAGCAGCAATATGAGAAATTGTTTGTTCCTGGAAGCCGGCAGACCTCTGAGCACGTTGCACTAGTAATTGAAGAGAATCTAGAGAAAGCGAGCGGAACCGACTCACCAAAACCCACTGAAATCCTCGCCTTCCTGGTGGCCCGCCGGGTTGATACCGAATGGGAATTAGAGAATGTAGTGGTCGCTGCGACGAATCGTCGCCGGGGCTTGGGCACCCGCCTTCTAAGAGAATTCTTAGCCCATGCTCGTGCTCGAAAGGGTAGCGCAATCTTCCTCGAAGTCCGCGAGTCGAATCAAGCTGCGAGGGCGCTCTATCGGAAGCTGGGTTTCGAGGAGACAGGTTTACGCAAGAGTTACTATTCCGACCCTCCAGAGGCCGCAATCCTCTGCCGGATAAGACTTTAGTTAGGCTGGTCTCAGAGAAAAACTGCACCACAATTCGGCATTGAACCGATTTTGGTGCTGTGGTACTTTTAAACACTAATCCCGGTTG
>CAYOUY010000406.1:0-3585 GCA_964407245.1 uncultured Acidobacteriaceae bacterium | reverse complement strand
GCCTGGCCGCACTACCACGGCGATTGGCCTGGGAAATTCGAGCCGATCCCGTGGGTCTATGCGGAAATCATCCGACATCTGGCGAAGCATGAGCGCGTCGAGTTGATTGTCAACAACGCCGCGGTTGCCCGGCAGGCGCGGCGCATCCTCGAGCGCGCCGATGCCTTCTCGCCGAACATTCGCTTCCATCGCTGGCCGACGAATCGCGTGTGGCTGCGCGATTCCGGCTGCATCTTCCTGAAGCATAGCCATGTGGGTCCGGGTCGGAGCTTGTCCCGAGCGGAGCCGAGGGAACCCGGACAGGCCGAGCGCAGCTCGGCAGCTCTCGCTCTCAAGTTCCGCTTCAATGCCTGGGCCAAATACTCCAACTGGCGGCATGACGATCGCGTTGGTTGCTTGATGGGATATGCCAAGAGCGCTTCGCGCTTCCACGCGCACGAGGTTCGTCCCGTTTCAAACGGAAAGCGCATTGTGCTCGAGGGCGGCTCGATCGAAGTTAACGGCGCCGGCACGATCCTTACGACCGAGGAATGTCTGCTGAGCAAAGTGCAGGAGCGCAACCCGCACATGACGCGGGTGCAGTACGAAAAGGCCTTCGCTGACTATCTCGGCGCGCCGCACACGATCTGGCTGGGGCGCGGTATCTTCGGCGACGACACGCACGGCCATGTGGACGATCTCGCGCGCTTCGTCGCCAAAGACACGATCGTCACCATGGTGGAACCGAGTTCGAAAGACGTGAACCACGCGCCTTTGCGCGCCAACCTGCGCCGCCTGCAAGCGGCCCGCGACCAGAACGGTCGTCAGCTGACAGTCGTTGAAATCCCCATGCCGCAACCTATCGTTTTTGAGGGCCGACGTCTGCCGGCCAGTTACGCCAATTTTTACATCGCTAACGGAGTCGTGCTCGCGCCGGTGTTCAACCGTCCTAACGACCGCATCGCGCTGAACACGCTCGCCCAGCTCTTCCCCAAGCGCGAGATCGTTCCCATTTATTCCGGAGATTTCGTCTGGGGCCTGGGCGCGATGCACTGCATGACCCAGCAGCAGCCGAAGTAAGTCAGGTCAAGACAGTACAAGCTGCGTGCGATCATGGCTTCAGAATGATCCCGCCACGACCGAGAGATGTGATCGTATGCGGGACGTCCGGCTGCACCGATTTGCCCTCGGGCTTCGCCGCCGTGTTCCAGGCTTTGGAAAATGCTTCGCCCGCCGAAGTCCGCGTCAGGAGATTGTCCAGAAAAAACGAGAAATTGGGTCCGATCCGGCGTTCCGTCAGGATCACGTTCAGCTTCAAGCCTTTGGGTTTGAACCCGGCATTATACGGATCGGGGAAGTTGTCGCTGGCGATCCATAGCACCTTGACGCCTGCATCCACGCTCGCCTGCAGGATTTCTCCGCCCGCGATCCGCGCACCTGAAGAGTCGCCCAGACCCCCTTGCGCATCCACATCGCAAAACAAATGCACAATGTCGAAGCGCTGCGCCAGCGCCTGCTTCAGTTCGCCTATCGTTGCGACTGTAGTGGACGTCGCCGCGGGATAATAACGCTTGTAGACCCGCTCGTCGCTCTTGAGCAGGTCGGCAAACTTGGTTCCCAAGCTGCAAAGCAGCACCTTCGTCCCTGTTACTTCATCTTTGCGGAAGGCATCGAGAAGGCCCATTCGTTCGCGTCCTGATTCGTTCGGATTGGTTTAGCGGAATTCCCTATCGCTGATACTGCGTGGGCTGCGGCCCTTTTTCCAGCGTTTCGCGATCCCAGATCCAGCCCTGCCGCGTGTAGCTGGCAAGCTCGAAATCCTGAGTCAGCTCCAGCGCATCGGTGGGACAGGCGTCTTCGCACAGACCGCAAAACATGCAGCGGCTCAAATCGTAGGTAAAGTTGGTGAGTTCCTTGCGGCGGGTTTTCTCGTTGCGCTCGCTCGAGACCACGATCAGGTGTTCGGGACACGCCAGCGCGCAAAGGTCGCAGGCAATGCACATGGTCTCATCGGTGTCGGGATTCACGTTGAGCCGCGGCGCTCCACGGTAACGCTCGGCCACCTGCGGCCGCTGCAAAGGGTACTGCTCGGTGTAGATCTCCTTGGGGTCCTGATAACGGAAGGTAATCTTCAGACCCTTCACTAGGTCGACCATGAGGATTTTGCGGAGCAGGCTTGGCATGCCCATAACGCCGTTAGGATACCATCGACGAGGCCGCGGCCCAAAGTCGTCCTTTGGTAACTTCCAAATATCCGTTCACCGTTTTTATTTCCAAACGTCTAATGTTTTGAGACGGTCTTCGGATAGGAAACAGTGCCCGGATGTTAAGCGGATTAAGCCAGCCGGATCTGGGATTTTACGCGGGGTTCGAAGGGCGTTCGGTCGATGGAACTTTTTGAGCGCGTTTGCGTATGTATAGCCGAGAGGATGATATGAAGGCGTACCTCAACAACTTGCCGATGAGAAGCTGGCTGATGGTCGTGGTGCCGGCAGTTGTGGTCGCCTACCCCGTGGTCAGAATCGTGGTGCCCTGTGTGATCCGCGCAGTCGTTCCTGAAGTCGTGCGGACCGTGCTCAGCGTCATCTGAAACAGCGGCGGTCGGGCGCAGTTTCTCCGTCATCCCTCCTGTGCCCAGGGCGTTCAAGCTTTACCCCTGCAGCACTTCCCTGCTGCAAAACCCGCTAAAATGCTGATCTGTGGCCGTGAGAAAAACTGCCATCGGCGTTTCAAAAAGAAAAGGCTTAACGCTCGCACGCGCCTCCGATGAGCTCTGGATGGAGGAAGCTCTGCGTTGCGCCCAGCGCGCTCTGGAAGCTGGAGAAGTTCCGGTGGGCGCGGTCGTGGTATGCGGCGATCGCGTTGTCGGACGCGGCTGGAATTGCAATATCGCCGACTCCGATCCCACCGCCCACGCCGAAATAATTGCCTTGCGCCAGGCCGGTGCCGCAGTCGGCAACCATCGCCTGACAGAATGCGAACTGTTCGCAACCATTGAACCCTGCGCCATGTGCGCGGGCGCGCTGATCCATGCCCGTGTGAAACGCCTGGTCTATGGCGCCGACGATCCCAAGGCCGGAGCCGTACATTCTGTCATGCAGATCCTGAGTCATCCCCGTCTGAACCACACCATGGAGGTTCGCAAAGGCGTGCTGGCCGGCCGCAGCGCGGAAATGATGCAGGAGTTCTTCCGCAGACAGCGGTAACCACCGCGCTGGAACCGGCGCCGGAACTGCATCGTAACCTTTACTGAAGCGCGTGCTTGGGCTTTCCTTTGGCCTTTCGGCACGTCGAACAAAAGAGAGAGAGACAGGAGGCAATCCGTCCGTTGAACGTTCTAGAGGTCCTTCGCCAGACCGTGGCTTCGATAGCCGCGCACAAGTTGCGCAGCTTCCTGACGATGTTCGGGATTATCTGGGGGATTACGTCGGTGATTCTGCTGGTCGGGCTGGGCAAGGGCTTTAATCGAGACCAGAAGGAACGCCTCAAGACCATCGGCGTCGATCTGGCCATCATATGGGGCGGGCGCACCAGCGAGCAGGCCGGTGGTTATGCTGCAGGACGGCCGGTTCGCCTCTCTATCGACGACGCCTACCTCATCAAGAA
>CAYOUY010000405.1:0-40290 GCA_964407245.1 uncultured Acidobacteriaceae bacterium | reverse complement strand
CATCATCTGCGAACACGCAGACATGCTGCAGGTGGGCGCACGCAACATGCAGAATTTCGCTCTGCTCCGCCGCCTTGCCACTGTGAACAAACCGATTCTGCTGAAACGCGGGCCTTCGGCCACCGTCAAGGAGTGGCTGCTGGCGGCCGAGTACCTGCTTTCCGGTGGAAACTCGCAAGTGGTGCTGTGCGAGCGCGGCATCAAGACTTTCGAAACCGAGATGCGCAACACCATCGACCTTGCCGCGATTGCTCTGGCCCGTGATCTTTCTCATCTGCCGGTGATTGCCGACCCTTCGCATGGAACCGGCAAGCAGAGCCTGATTGCGGCGGTCTCGCGCGCGGCCGTCGCGGTGGGTGCCGATGGCTTGATCATCGAGGTGCATCCCTGCCCGGAGCGCGCTCTTTCGGATGGGGCGCAGTCTCTCGACTTCGCGGGCTTCGGCAGGGTGATGCGGGCTTTGACGGAGCCTTTGCGGCGAACCGCCAGCCTGCCGGCAACTGTGCCGGCCGCCTCGTAGATTTCGCCGTTACTCAGCAAATCGATCGCGCTGAGCAAAGAATTGAATGCTGTCTCCGGGCTCCTGGGCTGATATACTCGTCGAATTTTTCTAAGCGAAGTTTTCCCAGGCGAGGACCGCCCGGCAGGAAAAAAAATTATGCTGCGCATCCTGATTCTTTTTATCCGGCGCCTGTGGGTGCCGCTGGCCGTTCTGGCGGCATTTCTGGGAATCTGTGTCGTCGTGTATATGCGGCTGGAAGGACTTCGCCCGCTGGATGCGCTCTTCTGGGTCATTCATACCCACTCTATCGATTACCGCGTGGTGCATAAATCCACCAAGACATTTGCCCTCTTCGTCTATGCGGGCGTGTTCGCCTTCCAGATTTGGATCGCGGAACGCATTCTGCTCACCATATTCAGCCATCAAGGTGCGGAGGCTTGGAAATCCATGGTCAACGAAGTGAATATCGGTCGTCTGAAGGACCACTTCATCATTTGCGGATACGGACAGGTCGGGCGCACTGTGGTGGATCAACTGGAACGCCTGGAGATTCCCTTTGTTCTGCTCGAGACCAACGAGGGACTCTACCGAGAATTGCTGAACGAGGGGACCCTGGTGATTCACGGCGACGCCAAGCGCCACGATGTGCTGCTGCAGGCCGGCCTGGAGCGTGCCCGCGGCATCTGCATCGTCATCGACAACGATGCCGACAATCTATACATCACGGTGACCGCTCGATCGCTGAATCCCAAGCTCAAAATCATCACGCGGGCGGGTCAGCAGCGCTACGCCGCAGCCATGCGGAACTCCGGCGCAGACGAGGTCATCATTCCCGAATATGAAGGCGGACTGATGACTGGGAGAATGATCCAGAAATACTACCCGGCGCAGATGGCCATTGAGTAGTCCGTGGTGCCGCGACCGCTTACTGCGAGGACCCTGAGGCCGGTTGCTTCACCACCACTGCCGGATCACCGAACAAGATGTACGTCTTGCGGACGTCTGGGGCGTCGATCCTTGATTTCGCGCGCAGAATCGACTCACCCAGCGTCGGCCGTTGTGACCTGAGAGCATTCTGCACGATCAGCTTGTCAAGCGCGAGCTGGGGCGCGGGCGGGTTGAGTCCGCTAGAGGCCAGCACGGCCACCGCGCCGCCGTTGGGCGCCAGCAACAGCGTGACTCCGAGCGGCTGTGCATAGACATCCTGGAAGAATCCGTTCAGGCAATCCATGATCAGGAACACCGGGAGTTGCGACGTGTTGCTCAGCGAAATCACCGAGGTCTCATCGAAGATATCGGAGCCCGACCACTGCTCCTCCGATCCGTGTCCCATATAGTTGACCAGCAACTGGCCGGAATTGATGCCGTTAATGATGTCCTCGCGGGCCGCGGTTGTACCCACCAGGCTGGTAAACACATCGGTTGCCTGCATGGACTTTGGCAGTTGTGCCTGGACGCTCTGTGTGTCTTGCGTGAAGCTCTCGGTGTCGTCCTTGTCAGCGACCATTAGTGCCTGCGCGGTCCACTGTCCACTCGCGGACTGCGTTTCGTAGGCAACGATCTTCTCAACGACTGTGTTGTCGTCGTCCAGTGTGCTCACCGGCAAGCGGCCCGTCGCGATGGTGGGTTTGCCGCTGTCGTCGAAATCCGAGAACCAGTCATCCGAGGCCGTCATCAGGCTGCTGGTCGGCACAATGCGCGTGGGCACGAAATCAAGGAAGCCGAAGCCCAGATAGTTTCGCGGATCGAGCGACGCCCTGCCGTTCAGCAACAGGTAGGTTGGCGGCCTCTTCCAGTTTTTCTTCGCCGTCGCCAGGAACCGGCGAATAGCAAACGGGCTGTGCTCGCCGAAGGTAAACTCGTCGTACAAATCAGTCACCGGCACCACGGCCGCCGATCTTCCTTCCGCCAGATGCGCACGCACGAGCGGTGCAAGTGCATCGGCAAAAGCGTCAGCCGAGACCATGGCGATATCTGCCCCCGGCAACGCGCTGTACCAGCGCGAAGGATGGTTCGCGCTCAGGCCAAGCACTGAAGACACTCGGTCGCTGCCGACCGCAAGCAACGTGTGGCGCGAGGGCTTCGCGCCGGTTGCGGTCGTCCAGGGCACTTGCATCGCGATCTGATAGCTTCCGTTGTTCGAGTTGACCTGTGGCGTGAGCTGCACCGGAGAGTTCGGATCAGTAATATCGATGACCTGCGGCGCCGTGGTGAACCCGCTTACACTCACCTCATCACCGGCTCGCGCCGTGAAGGTCAATGCGTCGGAGTCCGCCACATACCAGTGCGGGTAAGTGATGCGAATGGACTCAACCAGGCTGGTGTCGTAATCTCCGTTCTGGGCCGTCAATGTGACCGTGTTGCTTCCACTCAGCAGCAAGCCAGACGGGAGAGTCACAGTGAGCCGGCCTTTCTCCTGACCGGTGAACTCCACGTTACCCACGGTGGTGCCGTTGAGGGCGACGGCCACATTGTGTGGGAAGCCGGTGATCACGCCCTGCAGCACCACTTCAATCTCTGACTGCTGCGTTGAACCGGAGTCGAGGTTCGGAGTCTGCAGGACCTGCTCCACGGGAGTGGGCGAAACCAGGGCGCCAAAGAAGTTTTGCCCGTTCCACGTGATGAGCGCCGCAAAGTAAATCGTGTGCTGGCGCAATTCCACCGTCTGCGAATAACTCCGCTGCGGGATGTTCGACCCGAACGAACTCGGCAACACCGGAATCCTAGCTCCCGGCGTGTCCCCGGCCTCGAGCCAGTAAACCCGCGTACCCGAGAACGGCGTGTCGATTCCTGTGCCATAGAAACGGATCGCCGCCTGTGGGCCGAACCCGCCGCGACCGGGCGTCGCACCAACCATCTGCATGGGCTGCTCGACGGCTTCCGCGAACAAGTGCAGCAATGCGGGATCCACGCTGGGATCAAGGCCCGCCGCCACCAAGGCCGGCTGCGTCACCTGATACCAGCCCTCCTGCTGCACGAAAATCTTTACCGCCGGATGCGAAGCCAGAGCAAACTGCGTTTGCATCTGAGTCGGGCTTGGCTCGAATTGTGTCGGGACCGTCTCGACCACGTGGCTCTCCTGGACCGCCGCTGGCTCAGCCTGATTCAACTGGCTCAACATTTGCGCCTGCGGCAGAGAAGCGTCATTCTCCGCCTGGGCACCAGCTTCGACCGAGATCGGCCCGTGCATGGTACGCTTACCGTTCACGTCAATGTCTTCCAGCCAGTAAGAAGCCCCCTCAACCTCCGCAGACGGGTCGATCCACGCATACCTTCTACCCGAGTGCTTGGGCAGGGCCCCACTCATGAGCAGTGCGGACCCCGCAATCACAGACGGATTTGTCTTTACCCGGTTTCCGTTTTGTTCGCGGTAGACGTTGAATCCGAGGTTGTGCGCTTCTCCGCCGGTCTTCCAGGTAAGCACGACGCGGTTTGCACCGCTCTTATCGGTGGCCATATGAGCCGAGAACGATTGCAGAGTAATGCGCGTCGGAGACGTAACGATCTCGGTCTGCGTGGAAGTGTTGTTCGTCAGGTTCGGGTCGTTCTGCGATGCAGTGACCGTGGCCGTGTTCGAGAACGTGCCGGCGGAATCGGGGATCACCAGTATCGTAATCGTCGCGGTGCCTGCGTTCGCCATCGTTCCCAGCAGGCAAGTTACCGTTCCACCGGCCTCTGAGCATGATCCCTGCGTGGTGGTCGACGACAGATAGACCATCACCGAGGGCAGCGTGTCGGTGACGGTCACATTGGTTGCTGTCGCAGGACCGTTGTTCGTTACCGCCAGCGAATACGTGAGCGGCGTTCCCTCCGTCACCGGATTCGGACTCGCAGTCTTCACGATCGCCATGTCCGCGCTGTTGGCGCTCGCTACAACCACCGTGGCGCTGGCCGTATTGCTCGTGATGCTCGGGACGATGTTGCCAGCGTTGGCTGTCACGGTGTCCGTAATGTTCGTGCCCGAGGGCGCGCTCGAGATCACTTGCAGCACGAGTGTGAAGCTCGCGCTAGTGTTCGCAGCCAGACTTCCGCTGTCCGTGCAGGTGATCGTTCCCGTGCCGCCGACTGCCGGCGTAACACAGCTCCATCCCGCAGGCGCGGTAATCGACTGGAAGGTCGTGTTCGGCGGCGTTGTCTCGGTGAGCGTCATACCAGTATTCGTCGCTGCCGGACCGTTATTGGTAACACCCTGCGTGTAGGTAACGTTGCTTCCCGGTGCAACCGAAGTCGGAGACGGCGAATTGGTCGCGACCAGATCGGCCTGGGTAGCCGTGGCCACCACGTCCGCGGCCGTGGCGGTGTTGTTCGCGGTATTCGGATCGGTGATCGTCGAACTCACACTCGCGGTTTGGTTAATTGCGGTTCCTGCCGCCGTGCCGGCGGTCACGGTCACGACGTACGTGATGGTCGCCGGAGTGCTCGGCGAGAGACTCGGGTCCGTGCAGGTCAGGGTTGCGAGTTTGCAGGTCCATCCCCCGGGCCCGGTCAGCGAAACACCGGTCGTGTTCGCGGGCGCTGTTTCGGTCAAAGTCACGCTGGTCGCGGTGCTTGGCCCGGCGTTGTTTACCACTTGCGTGTAAGTGATGTTATTGCCGGCCTGCACCGGAACCGGGCTCGGCGTGTTGGTCACAGAAAGATCGGCGGAGTTCGTCACCAGCGCACTCACCGTCACGCTGTTGTTGTTGAGGTTCGGATCTGTGGTTGACGAGGTAACCGAATCTGTCTGCGAGATTGGCCCCGGCCCGGTCGTCGAATTCACTGTCACTGTGAATGTGAAGTTCGCCGTCGTATTCGCTGCCATCGCCCCCGTTGCGGTGCAGGTGAGCGTGGCGAGCGTACAGGTCCAACCTGTTGCGGGTCCCGTCAAAGTTGCGGCCGTCGTGCCAGCCGGAAGAGTCTCGGTGAAGGTCGGAGCGTTTGCCGAACCCGGGCCGTTGTTGGTCATGCTCTGCGTGTACGTGATCGTGCCCCCGGCCGAAACCGGGTTGGGGCTGGCGGAGTTCGTCACACTCAGATCCGCCTGCGTATTCGAGGCGACGCCAATATTGACCGTGGCCGAGTTGTTCGCCGGGTTCGTATCTCTAGTGGTCGTGGCTACGCTAGCAGTGTCGGTAATGATCGTCCCGGCTGCGGTGCCCGCCGCAACTGTGTAGATCGCCGTTATCGTTCCTGTGGAACCCGGCGGCACACTTGAACTGCTACAGGCGACCGGAGCAGAGTTCGGACAAGTCCAGGCGCCGCCGCCGCTGTTCACAACGGCAACTGAAACGAACGTCGTGTTCGCCGGCGTGGCTTCGCTGAACGTCCCCGTGCTGCAACTGCTGGGCCCTGTATTGGAAATGACTTGGGTATAAGTGATGTTCGAACCAGCGGCCACTGGGCTCGGAGTGCCGCTGTTGGTCACGGCCAGATCGCAGGCATCGGAGACCGGAGTCGTGACCGTCGTGCTGTTGTTTGCCGAGTTCGGGTCCGTCGTGGTCGCTGTAACCGAAGAATTTGCTGTGATCGTGCCCGCCGCTATGGTGGACGGCACGTTCACCACTACGATGATGTCGGCTGACGTTCCCGAGGCCATCGTCGTGTCGGTGCAATTCACGTTTCCGGTCGCACCGACCGCCGGAGAAGTGCACGTCCAGCCTGCCGGCGCCAAAACTGATTCGAAAGTCGTGTTCGTGGGCGTCGCTTCGGTAAAGCTCACTCCCGAGGCTGACGCCGGGCCGTTGTTCGTGACCGTCTGCGTGTAAGTGATGTTATTGCCGGCCAGCACGCTCTCCGGAGAGCCCGCCGTGGCCAGGGCGAGATCGGCCTGAGTTGCCGCCCCCACAACATCCGTCGCCGTCGCAGAATTCGCTCCAAAGGCTTGGTTCGTCGCATTCACTGTGGCCGTGTCGGTAATCGTTGTGCCGCTGGCTGTTCCAGACGCGACCGTATAGACCACCGTGAACGTCCCCGATGTACCCGCGGCCACGCTGGGGTTCGAACAAGGCGTTCCAGGAAATCCGGTGCAACTCCATCCAGCCGGCGGGGTGATCGATACAAATGTCGTATTGGCAGGCGTGCTTTCCGAGAACGTCGCCCCCGTCGCCGCAGCTGATCCGGTATTCGTCACCGTCTGCGTGTAAGTGATGTTATTGCCGGCCTGCACGGGATTCGGCGACGCGCTGTTGCTGACGGTTAACTCTCCCTTTGCAGTGGTACCGACAACCGTGTTGACAGAAGCCGTATTGTTCGCTGTGTTCGGATCGTTCACCGAAGAACTCACCGAGACCGTGTCCGTAATGACGGTCCCGTTGGCAGTTCCAGCATTCACCTGCACAATCATGGTGAACGTGGCATTGGTTGAACCAGCCAGGTTCACATCTGTGCAGACGACGTTGCCCGTGCCCCCGCTCCCGGGCGTCAGACAACTCCAGCCTGAAGGCGGCGTGAACAAAACCAGCGTCGTATTTGTGGGAATCGGCGCCACCAGCGTTGCATTGTCCGCGGCGCTGGGCCCGTTGTTGGTCACGACTTGCGTGTAAGTGATGTTACTTCCAGCGGCGACCGGATTCGGCGTTCCCGCGTCCGTCACGCTGAGATCGGCGGTTGAGACCACAGGCGCTACGTCGGTGCCCGTGTCGTTCAGCGGACTGACGTCTCCGCCGCCGGCGATGACTGCGTTATTCGTAACGGTGGCCGGAGCCGATTGGGCGACATTGATGTTCACAGTGATCGGGGGGTAACTCCCCCCGCCCACCAGTGAATCGGAACGTGTGCAGCTAACCGTCTGGCCCGACACTGAACAGGTCCAACCCGTTCCGCTCGCGCTGGTAGGAGTTACGCCCAGAGGCAAGGTATCATTCACTGTCACCAGGCCGCTGGTGGCGGTCGTGTTTACGTTCGAGGCCTGCAGCGTGTAGCTGGCCGTGGTACCGCGGGTGAAGTTGCCTCCTCCATGGCTCTTCGACATGGAGAGATCCGGCAGCCGCGTACAAACTTCGGACGACTGCAGTCCTGTAACCTGCGCGAGAGTGGCCGTCGCCAAACTCGTGCCCGCCGAACCGGGCGTCGATCCATAGGCCACGCCCGGATTCAGCGTGAGTCCGTTCGTGCCGCCGGTTACGCTGACACTCGCCGCGGTACCGGAAACATAGACGACTCCGCCGCCACCACCGCCGCCGGGGCCGTGCCGGTTCGCCAGGCTGTAGGCTTGCGACTGCCACGCATTGCCGCCATTCCCGCCATTCGCTTGCAGGGTCAGGCCACCTTCTCCGCCATTGGCCGCAAGCATGACGATCGTCCCGGCTGCACCGCCGCCGCCGCCCGCGTCGTTGGCAGTGCCGTTGTAAGAGTTCGTGCCATTGGCCTGCACGGTTGCCGTTCCGCTGAAGTTGTAGGCGCGAATGAAGACAATGCC
This sequence comes from uncultured Acidobacteriaceae bacterium, assembly GCA_964407245.1. Lineage (GTDB taxonomy): Bacteria > Acidobacteriota > Terriglobia > Terriglobales > Acidobacteriaceae > Sulfotelmatobacter. Next base: position 32,392 of record CAYOUY010000405.1, on the reverse strand, counting down.
TCCGCCTGCGGAACCGCTGCTGGCCTGATTGTCGCCGTCGGAGTTGTTGCGCGTGCCGCCGCCGCCGCCGCCGCCCACGGCGATACGATCAATCGTCGCAGGAAATGCGCCGCCACCCTCGCCGCCAGTGCTGAGGTTCGTATTCCACGAGTCGCCGCCGAAGCCTCCCGATCCGCCGTTCCCACCGCCGCCGCCACCGGCGTTCTGATCGTTCCCGCCCGGAGACGCTTTTTGCGGATCAGCATCTGTTCCACCGCCTCCTGCGTTGCCGGGCGCGCCCCGCGCCATGCTTCCGTCGACTCCGGCCGTTCCGCTCGGGTAGCCCACCGACGTGGTGGTCTGCAGGAACGTCTGGTTCCACTCCACCCACATCGGCGTGCCGGCAACTCCCTCACCTTTTGACGCGTCCCAACCGGCCTGGCCATTGCTGGTCGAACCTGTTGTCGTAGGCGTATAGGTAGCAGGAGATACCTGAACGTAGTCGGTATTGCTGCCGCCTCCGCCGCTCATCTGCAGTCCGGCCGCGCCGCGGAATCCCAACCCGCTTACGGAAACCGTCGCGCCGTTCAGAGTCAGCGTGTTGGCAATGTCGAGCGCAAGAATTCCGCCCGTCGATCCATTCCACGCCGCCGCCGTTGGTGGAGTCGTCGCACTCAGCGTAGCCGTCGTGTACTCCGGCACCAGCACCACCTGATACGTGCTCGCTCCTTTCGTGGCCGACGCCGCAGCAGCGTTGTATCCGAACACCAGCCCGCCGCCTGCACCGGCTCCCAGAATCGGCACCGAGCCACCGCTGATCGGTCCCGTCGCCGTCACATATTCGTAGTTGCCGGCGTTGTTGATGGCAGTGAACCCGGCGCCAGTGCTGCCGTTTCCATAGGCAACGGTATTCGAGTAACTGATGCTTGCATCCTGCATCTGAATGACAAGCAATTCCGTTCCCGCCGAGATGGTCCCGGTGCCGTTCGCAGTACCGAGCGGAATGGAGGTCGCGCCGGCCGACACCGACGCCGCTCCCGGGTAGTACGTATTCACCACGCCAGTCAAAGTTCCACCCGCGCTGAGGGAACTGGTTCCGCAAACCACACTCACCACCGGAGCCAGCGCGACGTAGGTATTGTTCCCGGTATTGGGATCCGGCGGTGTCCCGGAATCCGTGACTGTCGCCGTGTTCGGATAAAATCCCGCGGCCGTGGTCGAGACCGTAACGGTTATGGTGGCAGTTGATCCACTCGTAAAAGGCGTGGGCAGCGTGCAGTTGATAGTCGCGGTTGTAGTGCAGGTGGTGCCCGCACTCGGCGTCACGGAAACCAGGGACAGATTGGTGTCCGCAAAGGTGTCGGTCAGCGTGACGTTGTTCGCAGGCGACGGGCCGTTATTGGAAACCGTAATGTTGTAGATGGAATTCTGGCCAAGCGCCACCGCACTCACGCTCGTGGTAACGCCAATATCCGCTCCGCTCGGATTGATTGAGATGGCGCCCAGAGACCAGTTCGAACCGTTGCTGAAGGTTTCTGAGATCGGTACGCTGGGTGCGCCCGTGCGCGTGCTTCCCGTGGCCCTCACATCCGTGCCGGCGGCGCCCCCAGTGCTGATGTTCCACTGCTGTACCTGTGGCCCGGGTACCGTTACTGTCCGGTTTCCTCCGATGGCCAACGTGTCGAGAATCATTCCGTTGACGACGCTGGGGACGTCGAGCTGCGAGCTCGTGCCGTTGTTGCCGTCAGCCGAAACGAACGTGCCCAGCGGCACGGTCTGATCTACACCCGTAAATGTAGTTGCCCCCGCAACCACGCCTACGGTAGCGCCGCCGGTTGGAATATCAACGGTGACGACAACATTGGCGGTACCGGTGGGCGGCGCCAGCAGATACCATTGCTCGACCCGCCGCTGATTGCCGGCATCGTTGTGCGCCCCCACAAAACTCAGCACCGAGGTGCCGTAAGTGACGCCCACGACTGCCGCGGCTTGCGAATTGTTGATGTCGATGGAAACCCCAACCAGCATCAGCCGATTGGTACCGGCTGTCGTGTGAGAGAAGGTAAGAGTCTGGCCGCCTGGACCGGTTAACTCTGCTCCGTTAGAAGTCGTCGAGTCCACTGCAACCTGTGCACGCGACACCGTCGCGCCGAGCAGCAGGCAGAGAAAGGCGAGTTGAACCACCGCCCGCTTTCCTTGCGAACATGCGGGAGCAGACTTATGCAACAGCTTTTCGACAATACCCTGCGCCCGCGCCGTGGAACGAAGCGCCCACCCACCTACGCCTTTGAACCTAGCTTGCACAATTTTGCGTCCTACCCGCACTTCCTTGGCCCGAGCGAGGCCCAGAATCTGAGCACCTTCCAGCGCGGGATCATCCTGCCGGCCACAATCCCCGCGGGCGATGAACACATCTCTCGCGTGATCGGCCACGACAATCCTGTGCAGCCGGAAGCCATAATTAGACTTTGCTAAGACGATATCGTCCTTTCGTAATTTGCTCACGATTACGGGGGTAACTTCGACCACCTCCCCGTCACGTATCGCCGGAGACATGCTCGCGCCCTGCGCCTGAAAGCGCACGCCCAGGCCCTGCTTCAGCAACTCGCGGATCATCTCTTCAAAGACAACCGAGTCCGCTACGAGGCTAGTCATGCAGATTGAGAATCGCGTCTACGGCGCGATGGTCGGGTTCAAAGGCAAAGCGGTAGACGGGAACGTTTGCGACTACCTCTTCAAGAAAAGTCAGGGCCGACACGACGTACTCGTGCCGGTGAAACGGGACAAAGCTGCGGGCGAATAATTCTGCGACGGCCTGGCCGGGAGAGAGGGGCGTCAGGACGTTGCCGTGCCCATGCTCAAGAATGAAGATGCGCGCCAGCGGCGCGCTCTTCGGCGACGCATACCTCGCCTCGCCATGCCATGGCGTGCCGTACATGCGAATCTTGTGCTTCGGATTCCGATGTCGAATCTCGGCATCACCACCGGGGTTGTCATTCCGAGCGAAGCGAGGAACCTGCTTTTCCGCGCCGTCCCTCCGCACAATAATCCGGTCATCGCTCAAAACCTCCACATCCTCCAGTGCCGTCCACAAGCGCGTGGTCGTGCTCTTCCCCGCCCCGGAATGCCCGACAAACAGATTCCCAATCCCATTCGCCCGCACAAGTCCGCAACCATGCAGCTCAATCGCCTTCTCCTGCGTCAGGCGATGCATGATCAGCAATTCGTCCAGGGGATACTCAAGCGGAATGACTTGGCAACCGGAGTTGGCGAAAAAATCTGCGCTCATCTCAAGGCGCGCGCTGCGAAATTGACGATCGATCGTCAAGCGCTTGTAAGGGCTGGGACTTAACGTCTCTGCGATGAAGTCAAAACAAAATCCTTCGCCGCACGAGTAAAGACGCCAGATCGAGCCGGAATCGAAGAGACGGGAATGCTCGGACTGATGAAGCTTTTCAACCCATCGGACTTGCATTCGGATGTCAGGGTTTTCACAATTGGCCTGAAACGCACAGAGGGCTGGAAACAGCCCCACATCTTCTGAGTTTTCGCCGGCGATTTGAACTGACACCTCGCCTATGGAGACCTGACTCAAGTGTTTGGCGCGTGTGCTCACGAGATGATGTAAGTTCTCCACAATTCCATCTCCAGTCGCAAAATCGTGGAATTACGAACCGAGGCTGCTGCAGAACAACACGGCACAATTGCCGGTCCCCGGACCACCCGCGGTAGTTGACTTGCAATGTCCGAGCACCGCCTCTTCCGGCCGTAGGCTGATGGTGACTAATTCTGGAGAGGAGTATTCTTTTTTCTTGCTCTCGACCGGATTGGGCTGTTGATTCATTATTTTTTTTCACTCCTCGCCGTACGGTCAACCTCCACAGCGGCCACATGCCGAAACTGCCGGGGCATGATTCAAGATCGGCAGCAGTGCAGAAGGACTCGCCCAGTGTTCAACATCAACTTCCTTATCAGCCACGCGGCGTGCAGAGGCGATCAACTCCTCATGATGGACGCCGCCGCTGCAGAACTCGCAACTGCCATGCCCAGGGATCGCAAAGCCGAGGGAAGCAGCCCGCAAGTGCGCCACATGGCAAAGGAACTCGACGGGTGATTCCCGATCGCCATTTTCCATCTCTCCGTTCGCTGGGCACATGCCGCACAGCGATTGAATACGGCATTCCACGCATTTCGTCATTCGGGTACGCTTTCGCCGGCGCACTTCCAGCAGAGCTCCCTCCCACACGTTTTTCACGCCCGCGTCGCGCACGCTGAATGTCTCCTGCTGGGATGTGATGCAGATTCCCATCTCGCCGAATGCGTTGATCGCAAATCCGTTGTGACCGCCGCCGCAAAAGTAAAGGGTGTCAACTTTCGACAGACTGGCCGGTCTTTCCAAATCGCGCTGAGCCAGCCGGAAATATTCATCCCTCGCCTTTGGCGACGCCATATCGAGCGCTACGACCTCCTCTGGCGTCAGCCTCACCGCCAGGGGACTCTGCGAACAGTCGATCCGCGGATTGATCTGCCCGTCCATCTTGAATTCCACACCCAACTCTTCCTCCGCGAACCGCCGCATCGCCATCACTTCATGCTTGTTAATGCTAGTCGCAACCGTCTTCAGCTTCAGCGGAAGCCCTCGTTCCTTCAGCAGCCGGATTCCGCGCAGGCACCGGTCATACGATCCGGGAACCGCGGTCAGCGCCTCATAGGTCTCGCGCGTACGCCCGTACAGCGTGATCTCGATCGCAAACGGCGGCCATTCCGCCAGGTAGTCCGCGATCTGTTCGTTGATGATGGTGCCGTTGGTGAACAGCGTGATCAAAAAGCCTTTTTTCTTGGCGTAGGTGTAAATCTCGAGGAAGTCTTTGCGCGCAAGATTTCGCCGCCGGTGTAGAGGATCCAGAAGCAGCCCATCTCGACCAGTTCGTCGAGCACGCGGAAGTGCTCTTCCTTGCTCAGTTCCCGCCGCCGCGCCTCCACGTCTCCCATGGGCAGGTTGTTGTAGCAGTGCAGGCACTCGAGCGGGCAGCGCCGCGTCACTTCAATCGAAACTTGCAGGGGAACGCGCTCGCCCGACTGGCGCTGGTGCAAGTCCGCGCTGAAGTCGCCATAACTGCGATACTCCAAGAACCCTCCCGTCTGAATGCAGCGGACACGGTCTTTCCCCGCTCTCCCCGCCCTGTTCGACCCGCGTCCGCTGCCCGGTCCTTCCCGCCCCACTGGTCGCTGCTAGTCGCCGGCCGCCGCCACCGCTGCCGCCGGAACCCCAGCCGGAACTTCGACCAGACCAACTGCCTTCATCTCACTGAGAAACTCCGCTACATCGTGCTCGGCTTGAGTGAGTTCGACTTCGTACTCTTCGGCCACCGCCATCGCCAACTCGGCTGCGGTTCTGGGTGCATCCAGCAGCTTCCAGATCAGAGAGCCCGTGCCGTTGAAGCTGTAAATCGACGCCAGGTCCCCCACCTTCGCGCGCACCGGCACGATGAGCGTCTCTCCCGCGATCACGCGCGCCACAACGGATTGCGAACGAACGAAGCTCTGTGCTTTCCACGTGGTTGCCAATTTGCCATCCCCCGGTTTCGGATTTCGTAACAAACGCTCGCACTCGAAAGTCCCGCGCTTTCGTCCCAAATTGAGATTACGGCAAACTTCGCCTTGTGAATCAATCGCGAGTACGGGTAGGTATCTGGTTGGTTATCACCGCGGGAGATTCCCAATTACCGCGTCAAAACAGGGGTCAGGAGGTTAGCGTCCCATCGGGTTTGAGCCTTGCCGCGAGTGCACCGAGGCGCGGACGAGCGATCTTGCGGGCTCCGGCCACCTCTCACCTTTCCTGTGGACAAACGAAAGAGAACGCTATAAAAAGAAATGCAGCTTCGATTCTCCGCTTCCGCGCGGATTCGCCAAAACGGATTCGCCAGCAAGTAAGTCCGTGCTCAACGAAGAACGCCGTCGCGCCATCCTCGATCTGCTGACCCACCAGGGCAGGGTTCTGGTGACGGAACTGGCGCGGCAATTCGAAACCTCGCAGGTTACGATTCGCAAGGATCTCGAGATTTTGCATTCCCAAGGCCTCGTCCATCGCACGCACGGCGGAGCTCTGCCCGCCCGCGAGGGCGCACTTGAAGATCCCACACTGCGCGAAAAGGAGAAGCTGCATCGGCAGGAAAAGCTGCGCATCGCGGAAAATGCCGCGGCTAAGGTGAAGGAGGGACAGGTCCTGATTCTTGACTCGGGCACGACGACCACGGCCATTGCCCGAGCCCTGCGGAAGTTTCAAAACCTCACCATCATCACCAACGCGGTGAACATTGCCGCCGAATTGGCGGGAACCGCGGTGGAGGTCATTCTCACCGGCGGCACATTGCGCAAAAATTCGTTCTCGCTGGTTGGCCCGATCGCCGAAGAAACCCTGCGCCGTCTGAGCGCCGATCTTTTATTTCTAGGCGTCGACGGCTTCGACGTGCACTATGGATTGAGCACACCCAATCTGCTGGAGGCAAAAGTCAACCGCGTAATGGTCGAAGTCGCGAAGAAAACAGTTGCGGTCTGCGACTCGAGCAAATTCGGACGCCGTAGCCTGTCGCTGATTGCACCCCCGTCAGCGCTGCAGGAAGTCATCACGGATCGTGGCGTGGCGAAATCTGATCTGCGCGTGCTGAAGCAGGCCGGCATTGAAGTCACGCTGGTTTAGCAGGTTTGCAGGGCAGTATCACTTTTTCGAGTTGTCATCCTGAGCGGAGCAGAGTCCGTGCCCGCATGGACTTTGCGAAGTCGAAGGCTTGCCCTGAGCGAAGCCGAAGGGATCCTACCGAACCACCAAACCATGCCCCGTTTTGACGTCACCATCGCCGGCGAACTGAATCTCGACCTCATCCTCTACGGTCTGCCCGAGCAACTTCTGCCCGAACGCGAACTGCTCGCCGACCGCATGATGCTCACGCTCGGCTCCTCGTCTGCCATCTTCGCCCACAATCTGGCCGCACTCGGCAGCCGCGTCGGATTCCAATCCCGCATCGGCGACGACCCTCTCGGCCAGATTGCACTCGAACGTTTGAAACAGGGCGGAGTCGATGTCTCGAAAGTGCGCATCGTTCCCGGCGCCACCACAACCGGCCTGACGGTAATCCTGCACCACGAATCGTGGCGTAACATCCTAACCTACTCGGGAACGATTGCAGAGCTGACCTGGAACGATCTCGACCTCGACTATCTCGCTGACTCACGCCATTTTCATTTTTGCTCTTATTATTTGCAGCGGGGGCTTCGTCCTCGTGTTGGCGAGCTTCTTCACACCATGAAATCCAGAGCTGTCACGGTTTCTCTTGACACCAACGACGATCCGGATGACCGTTGGGGCGGAGACTTGCAGCAGATTCTGCGCTACGTCGATGTATTTCTCCCCAATGAACGCGAGGCGTGCAAGGCGGCCGGAACTGAAGACTTGGAAACTGCGGTTCAAAAGCTCTCGGAGTTCGTACCGCTGGTGGTCGTCAAACTTGGCCGCAAAGGGGCTATGGCGCAACGGGGAAAGGAGCGGTTCGTCGGCCCTGCGCGTGAAGTGGTGGCCATCGATGCGGTCGGCGCCGGCGACAGCTTCGACGCCGGCTTCCTGCATGAATATCTTCGCGGATCAGATCTGCCCACCTGCCTCGCCAGCGGCAATCTGGCGGGAGCGCTGTCGACGACTCGCCCCGGAGGGACCGAAGCATTCCGCGATGTCAGGCACCGCGAGGCATTCCTGAACATCGCCAAATAGAGCCATCTCTCAGCGCCGTGGCTTCGGTCATATGCGATGGTGCCCACTCTACTTCACCTCACTTCGAGCAGCAAATGCTCTTTGAACTCCGCCTTTAACTTCGGCGGTATCCGTGCCGACACCTGGACCGTCCCGAAATCTTTTCCGTCCACATAGTCGACCACGTGGTAACTCCCAGGTTTTAACCCGCGCAATTCAATCTCGCCTGCAAACGGCTTCCCAGCATCCGTAAAGAACGCGTAGTACATCTTTCCATCTTTCTCGATGGCGTACCCTTCCGGCAAGTCGTAACCGTACACGTAGAGATCGCGAAACTCTCCCTTCGAGAGCATTTTCTCGTTGTACAGCCCAATCCACTTCTTCCAGATCTCTTCTTTCTCACTCGTCAGTGCCACCCCCTTGTAATGCGGTCCCGGATCCGGCCACACAAATTTTGTGCCCGGCACGCCACCTAATCCCAGGGTCGAAGCGAAGTCCGTGCCGTGCTCACTCCATTTATCGCCGCTCAGCTTGGTCATCGCCGAAAGCTCGGCATGATCGCCGTACACCGCCGCTTCCGGGCCCAGCAGGGCTTTGTACATTTTGATCCTCCGCCGCACCTGCACCGCGCCCACGGGATCTGCCGTGACCGCCTGGTCGATAAACGGCAGCCACGCCAGCGACGGCGGCGTTCCGCACGGACACGCCTGCGTTACGCTCTGCGGCTTGATTGCGCGCGTGGTCTCAAAAATCGTTTTGTACACTTCGCTCATCGCGTTCACCGACTCCTGCGGCGACTTGTGATGATGCGCCGGGTTGTAGCAGGCGGGCACGCTGTAAATATTGTCGAGCTTTGATCCGTCGAATCCCCAGTCGCGAATGAATTTCTCCGTGAGCTGCTTGTAATACGCCTGCACCTCCGGCAGCGACGGATCGAGCGCCGCCAGGTCACGCGTCATCCGCGCGTGTTTGCCGTCCTTGTCGAGAATCAACCAGTCGGGATGCTCCTTCACAATTTTCGACACGATGTACTTGTGCGACTCCCAGCGGCCCTGCCCGTCTTCCACGCCCAGCGGCAGCCACCACAGTTGCACCAGCAATGCCTGCTTGTGGAAGTCGTCCACCATTTTCTTGATCGAATCGCCGGGAAACGTCTCCGCCCGCGGATTCCAGTCGCCGTACGTGTCGAACCAGCGATCATCCAGCGTCGCCCACTTGATGCCGAACTCTTTCAGCTTCGGAACCGTTCCCAGCATCTGCGCCGGAGTTACGTTGAACTCGTAACCCCAACCGCACCAGCTCACGTTGTAGGCTTCATTCGAGGGCTTCGGGATGTCCCATCCTTCTTTCTGCAGCACGCTCGACCACATCCGGAGCGGCTCGTAGAAATCCCCGCTGTACACCGCCAGAAAAGTCCGCGGAGCAGAATATGTCTCGCCTGGTTTGAGAACCGTATTCACCGGAATTGTGACCCCGGTCTTCACTCTGCCATCCGCCTCCACCTTGACCGGAATCGATAGCGTCCACGGCAGCGTCTCCACGTGCCCGATCGCTTCTCCCACCGGCGCCGTCCAGAACGCAACCACCGGAATGCCGCCACCATAGCCGCCTTTCACGGCCTCGCCCATCAAGTTCGGCTGCGCAGAAACTCGTGTCAGTTTCTGCACGTCATCCTTGCCCCAGTCGTAACTCGATCCCTGAAACGACCACATATCGTACGGCTGCGCTTTTGCATCTACCTGCTTCGCGCTGAACCGATGCTCTTGCAGCGCCGCCTGATCGATCTTGAAATCCGACGCTCCCGCATTTTTGTAAGCAACACTCACTATCGCGATGTTCGGGAAATCGTCGTAGACTTCCATCACCGACGTGCGTTCAATAGGCACTCCTGATGGCGCTACAGGACGCCAGGCCATTTCGATTCGTTTACCACGCCCCATCTTTCCTGTCGCTTCGAGTATGTTTGTCTGACTGAAATCCGGAACGAACTCCAAATTTTTTCCGTCATGCAAGATGTGATCGCCGCTTGCAAACGACAACCCGCCCGGATCGTCGAGAGTGAGCCGCTTGCCATCTTTGAGTAGAACCGCCTCGAGCGCGCCCGCCGGAGTGATCTGAAATTCCGCCGTGCTTGTCGTCACCACGACCGGTCCTCCATCGCGCACCTCGACTTTAATGTCGGACGGCCGTGACGGCTCCGGTTTCGGCTGTGCCGGAGGTTTGACGCAACTGAGCATCAGCGCGGCGCTCGCGACAAGAAGGGTTGCCCCGATATAAAACAGGTGAGGAAAGCTCGACCCGATGCGCTTCATAGTTCCCCCTGGCTCCGCAGCATAGCGAAAGAAAACACAATATTTCGTAACTATACCGCACAAGCCGGAGTTCTGCATCCATCAACGAATCTCGGCCAGAGATTCCTCGATCGACTGGTTTGGCGCGGGCATTGCGCCCACTTCGCCGGCCACCCAGGCTCCGATCCGGTTCGCCATTTCGTTCATCCGATCGAGCGGCGCACCGTTCAGATATTCGTGCACCAGTCCCGCGGTAAACGCGTCTCCTGCTCCCACAGTGTCCCCGACCCTGACCTGGAATCCCGGATGCTCACTCACGTCGTGCTCGGTCATGTCATGCTCCCTCACCTCGCGGCCCCGAACCAGCAGACTTCCCTGCCGTCCCCGCGTGACGGAAATCAGCTTCAAACTGTAAGCACTGAGCAGGCGTTTCGCCGACGACAGCTCATCCTTGTATGGAAGATGGCACAAGCTCATGATCTTCTCCAGTTCCTCGTCGTTCAGCTTGACGATGTCCGCCAGCTTCATCGATTCCCGAATCGTTTTCGCCGAGTAATACGACTGGCGCAGGTTGACATCGAAAACTCTGACAGCGTGTGATGACGCAGCCCGCAGAAACTCTCGAATCGTCCTCCGGCTCTGCTCGCCCCTTTGCGCCAGCGACCCAAAGCAGACTGCATCCGCATGCGCCGCCAGGCCCCGCCAATCGCGAGTCCACTCCAGAAAGTCCCAAGCTGCAGGGTTCGCGATCTCATAGCTTGGCATGGCGGTGCTATCAAGCTTCACGTTGACGGTTCCCGTCGCGTGCTTGTGGTCCGCCTGTACGTGATCGACGGCCAGCCCCAACTCCTTCATGCGTTGCAAGGCTTCATGCCCATGCAGATCCGTACCGACACGGCTGGCGACAATTCCCTCATCGCCTAACAGGTTGGCGATGTAGGCGAAGTTCGCCGGAGCGCCGCCCAGGCGAGGGCCGTCCGGAAAAATGTCCCACAAAACTTCGCCCAGCCCGACGACTTTTTTCTTCCTGTTCAATAAATTTCATTCCCTCGCTGCGTGCTCTCGATCTTTCCGCGCTCGACGGAAAGCGAATATGCGACGCCCCCGTCGCCCGTCCAGGAAACCAGATCGAAATGCCCGCCCGCGGGAACTCGATAGACGCTGATTCCATGAAAGGTCAGCGGGGTGCCCTTCTCGCAAATCTCTGGTGTACGTGTCGGACGCAGAAAGTACGCGCCCTTCCCCGTCCCGATCACCCTTGCCTTTCCGTCGGTTTCCACCAGCACCGCCGATTTCTCATCAATGGCGATTTCGCGTGGCGCCGAACTCCAGCCATCCTTCATGATGCGCGCCAGAAATCCCAGTGATCGACCCATGCGGTCGCGCTTGGCAAAATGCGAGTCTGTGATCAGGTTCTCGAGGTGTGGAATCTTCAGAAAATCGCGCACCAGCGTTACGCGCTCTGTATAAGGATTAAGCAATACATCCGGTGACGCCAGATCTTTGTCGTCCGGTTTATCGCCCAGCGCGCCGTACGCGAACTCGCCCTCAACCGCCAATCCCGCGCTGGTTCCACCGATCCCCTTGCCTGCGGCAATGTCATCGTTAATCGCCTGTTCGACCGGCGTTCCTTTCCAACCGCGAACGTACCGCGCCTGGTCGCCTCCGGCAATAAACAGTACCTCTGCTTTTCGGATAATTTCAGCAACTGCCGCGTCTTCTGCCGCTGCGCGATCAGGAATGATCAACGTCGCAACGGAGTTGGCTTTGCACAACCCGTTCACGTACGCGTTGTAGTCGTCGTCTCCTCGTGCGCGCAGGATCAGGAAATCGCCACCGTTTCCTTTCGCGCAGAGCCAGCCAAACGCCTCATCCAGGTCACCGCCGCCGCCCATCATGGCGACGCCAGGGGTCGGCTTGGTCTGAATGTCTTCCTTATTTCCAAGACGAAAATACTGGTAGGACTGGGCCTGCGCGAAACTCGCAGCGCTTGCGATCAACAGAAGAAGTAGTCCAATATTTTGTGGAACCACGCTGAGAATATACCGCACTCCTGGACTCAGGAACGCGGATCGGCTTCCAACCCGAGCCATCTGAGAGCGGACGGAAGATCGTAAAATACCCGGATGTTTGGAGGCATCTCGTCCGACATTTCACTGTAAGCCTCCCACAATCGTCCCATCCCAAAAATGTGTGGCTGTCTGGCCACCAACGCTCGTCGGGCACTTGGCTCGAAGATTTTTCGCCGGGCCAGCATCTTAAACTCGTCCAGAGACATTTCAAAATCTGAAACATCCCTCAAGTCCGCTAAATGATCAAACTCCGGGTTGAATTCTGGATCAGTCGCAGCTTGATTGTGACACTCCTGAATTTCGTCGCGCGTTACGCGCCCCGATGCAGTGGTAATCACAAGACGCTTTTCCGGGTAAACCACGTAGCTGAACGGCATAGGAACCCCAGAGGCCGCTGTCCTGACGACGTCGAAGAAACTTCGCCCTAAATCCCGGTAAAACGACAGCAGAAGAGGAGGGACTTCAAATCTTGGTGAGCGCGGCAGGATTCGAACCTGCGACCCATGCCTTAAAAGGGCATTGCTCTACCACCTGAGCTACGCGCCCATCCTGCAATGACTTCAGCCGCTCAATTCTAAACGACTATTACTGGCCTTATATTCATACTAGCAAAGATCGGTTCGCTTGCGTGATGGCCAGCACTCACTCCGAGTCCGATGAGGTTCGAACAGATCAGGATGCCGTGACGCCAACACGCGACAGAGAAACCCGAGGCGGGCTTGCAAAACTTAAGATGATGGAACGATGGCCCGTACTATTCGGCTCGGACTCCGACCATCAATCCGGCTGGCCCGGGCACACGCAGCCGGCGCACATCCGAGAAGCCTGCGGCTTGCAACCAGCTTGCGAATTCCGGCTCGCTATAGCTGCTTCCGGATTGCGTTCCGACCAGCATGTTCAACGAGAACAGTGCCGCGAAGCGCGGGGCCGTCTTGCTCGGCTCCAGAATGAAATCCTGGACCACAACCCGACCCTTTGGCGCGAGCGCATGGTAAACGCGGCGGAGCAATTTGCGGTTCTCGTCGGGAGAAAACATGTGACAGATGGCCGAAAGCAAAATCAGGTCGTAGTTCTCACCCAGCGGATCTTGCCGCATATCTCCGATCCGCGTCGTGATGCGGTCTGCAAGTCCGGCGTCCCGAATGAATTTCTGGGCCAGAGCGACCACATCGCTCTGGTCCAGAATTTCGGAGTGCAGTTCGGGCAACGCTCGCGCCAAAGCGATGGAGTATGCACCCGACCCGCCGCCCAGGTCCAGCATGCGCCTGATCTCCGCAACACCGACCGCATTCACCACCGTGGCAGCGCGCTCCATGGCGTTCCGGTCCATCGCGGCGATGAAGGCTGTCACCGAGTTCTTGTCACGGCCATTCTTTCCTCTTTCGACCCCTCTTTCGACCGCCGTTCCGGCCTGCACGCACTCCGTCAGGGTCGACCATCGATGCCAGAGGTTAGCGGTGTGCATCAGAGCCGGACGCGCATTATCGCGTGCACCTTCGGAGAAGAAACGAGCACTTACCGGAGTGCGGAAGAACATCCCATCTTTCTTGTCGACCAGCTTCAAGCTGACAAGCACATTCAGCAGCATCTCGGTAGCGCGGGGATCGCAGTGAATTTTTTGAGCCACTGTTTCTGCGCAGGCTCCAGCACCGACGGCCGTGAATACATCCAGTTCCAGCGCCGTGAGCACTGCCCGGCTGGACATGAAGCCTCGAATCATCTCATTGAGATCGTCGGGAAGAATGCCTGCTTCGTCTCTGGCTCGAACCATTGCCCGATAGCGGTCACGATGTTCTTTCGCTTGCACATTCATTGCCGTCAAATCGTTCCAAGCGAGTCGTGACACTATCTTGCCCGAGCGCAAATGCGAATGAACGATCTCTGGAACGTCTTCCTCTCGTACTTTGTGATACCAAACTCCTTCCGGGTAGGTGATCAGGACAGGTCCGTCATCGCATAAGCCGAGGCAGCCGCAGGTCGTGACTTGCACCTCATCGTCCAGTCCTTGTGCGGTCAATTCATGTTCCAAGGCCTGCAAGACTCGGAACGAGCCGTTACTGGGGCAGGAAGTGACACCCTCCGCCTTTGCTTGTGTGCAGACGAATATATGCTGACGAAACGGCTCCATATGCTTTCTGCTCCGGGCCACAAGACGGCGAGACCTTCTGCAAGTGCGTATGACTACGGTGCTGAGACCGCATTCCGCAACGCAGAGCTTACGCGGCCCTGATTCGGATGGGCTCTGGCATCGTCGCCGGCTTGCTCAACCTCATCGCCCTTGCCCGCTGCGCATTGCTGAGGAAAGGCGAAGAGTTAACGTCGGAATCGACAGCGGCGCTCAGCAGTTGGCCCAGGCCGCGAATCGCTGTACCCATAACCTGCGAAACCAGTACTACCAAGACCGCGCAGGCAATAAACGAGGCAAACACTACGGGGAAGCCGTGGTGCTCCGCCGGATTCAATAGAAATTCGACCAGAGACGCTACCAGAATCACACCTCCCACCACGATGCCGGCGGACCATACGGACTCACCGAAAGCAATTTCCTTTTCCGCAGCGCGATAGGAGCTTTGATAGCGCTCCATGGCAGCGACTGATTCGTACGTTTCGGTTGGAAAAGCAGCAGCAGCGCTCATAGGCACCTCCTTCTCAATCCAGAAACGGCTCAAAGCAACGGAGAATCATTTCCATCCCGACGCGGCGGCTTCGTTTCCGGACGATGAGTCGTTTCCGCGGGCCGGGAAAACCATTCCGCGGGCGTATTCCTTCGAACGTCTTGTTTTTGGGGAGATGACTTTGCCGGCTGTCTTCGGTGAGCCAACACTCTGGCAGCCGTTACCTCTGACAGAGCTTCCCCCCGATTTGAAAAGTGTCTTTGCACGACTCCTCCTTTCGCTCCAGCGACAATGCCTGACTTCGTGGCGCAGTGCCCTGATCCACTCGCCTACCTGCTGCTAGCTGCCCGTTGGAGGCGATGCAGCCTTATCGCTTGTACCCAATCTTGCGCAGCAGGTCATGGCGCCATGCAATATCGGCATCTGCCTCGATGCCCTTCGGCGAGCTCCCGTCAATCACGCCCAAAACCCCTCGGCCTTGTTCGCTCTGGGCAACAATCACCTGTACCTGGTTCGCAGTCGCGCAGAAGATCGAGCACAGCTCAGGCACATTGCGAATCGCATGCAAGACGTTAATGGGATAAGCGTTCTGCATCACGAGGACAAAGGTGTGTCCTGCTGCCAAGGCCTGCGCGTTGCGCACCGCGCAATCGCGCAACTTCTGGTCGTTTCCCTCCGACCGGGTCAGGCACGCGCCCGAACTTTCGTTAAAGGCCAGGCCGAACTTGGCCTGTGGGGCAGTCGTACTCATCGCCTCGTAAAGGTCTTCCACCGTCTTGATGAAGTGGGACTGACCCACAATGATGTTGGCGTCGGCGGGGAACTCCATCGGCACGGCCTTGATCTCGAACATGCTTAGCCTCCGCTCATCAGGCAATCCGCTTGCGATCACTGTGCACGCGTTCCAGATAACGACCAGTTCGTAGATCCACGCGCACCCACTCGCCGGGCGCAATGAACAGCGGAACCCGAATGGAAACATCGTTTTCGAGCTTCGCCTCTTTCCAGGCGCTGTCCTGTTGGGAATGCGAGGGCGGCGCGGTATCGACGACGCGAGCTTCCACAATGTCGGGCAACGTAGCACTGATGGGTTTGCCTTCAAAAAAGTCGAGCGGCACCATCGCGCCCGATTGCAGAAAGTTCACCGCGGGTCCGAGGATCTCGTCACTTACCTCGACTTGTTCGAACGTGTTGGGATCCATAAATGTGCAGGCGTCGGCTTCGTGAAAAAGAAATTCCATATTTCGCCGTTCGACCTGCAGATCTTCCAGGCGCTCTTGCGGCCGGAAACGCGCTTCCCACAATCGTCCGGTCTTCACGTTGCTCAGCTCTGCTTTGACGACGCCGCCTAGCTTGGCAGCCGCGGCTTTCGCTTCCACCTGCAGGACCCGGTAGACCTGTCCCTCAACCCGGACAACCATTCCCTCAGTCATTTCCGATGCAGTCACCATGGCGCTCTCCGATAATGAGTGATTTCCAGTCTCCTCAGCTTGGCCAGCACTATTGATTCGCGCCTCGGCCTCAAGCCGCAACACGCCGCGGCCTGTCGTCTGGTGTTTCGATGTCCTCCAGTTCCTGCTTCCGATGCATGAATACATAAACAGCAAGAAGGGTCAAAACCAACAATGCAAGGATCATTACTATCAGTGCGAAAGCGACCGTGCTGCGGATCGGACCCGTGATTTCTTTGGTTTGCTGACTGGCAAGCACAATCCAGGGCAGATTCGCGTAGGCGTCCTTCAAGCCTGTATCGGCAAAAGCGATCACGTAGGACTCGCGGTTCGACAGCGTGGTGTAGAAGTAGCCCGTTTGCCGACCGCGCAAGCTGCCCATGGCGTCCCGGATCGCCGCGTACTCCTCTGATTTGAGCTTCATCGAGGGACTGACGCCCGGCGCCTCGATTACGGTTCCGTCGTCCCGCACCAGGAACAACCGGCCCGTGCGTCCGATCTGCCGCCGGTTGATTTGGGCAAATAGCGGCGACATGTCCACCGTGGCCGTGACCGCCCCGATGAACCTTCCGGTTCCCTCTTGCAGTATGGGGTAGGTGACACCGATGTAGTAAAGCCGGCTCTGATCGTCGTATCGCAGATCCGACACCTGGATAGTTCCGATCCCATCCGACGAAAGCGCCTGCCAGGACTGAAGGTCGGTCTGCGAGTAATGGACCGGGCGGTTGGTGGCGGCAACGGTCGATCCAGTGACATCGAAAACTGTGAGCTTCAGCAATGTGGGATTGAGTTCCCGCAAACGCCGCAGCTGTCCAGCCAAGTCAGACGTCAGGATCTGGGTGGACAATTTGTCGGCCTCTGAACCTTCCCAGGTTTGGTTAATGGCACTGATCTTCGCGCGAATCGCTTCTTCCGACAGATGTTCGTATTGGCGGTTCGCCAGAGTCACCGCCTGCACGGGACCCGTCGTGTTGGCGATCACGCTGACGTCGCGCACACGCGCGGCCACGTAATCCGACGCAGACTCTGCCGCGGTCAGGGTGAGCGAGCGCAGGTGCTCGCCGTTCAACTGTCGTATGTGACCGTCTCCTTGCAAAGCCACGTAGAAACCGAAAACCGTGACGGGAACCAGAATCAAAATAAGCCCGATGAGCAACTTTTGAAGGGATGTATGGAATTCCAGCGTCTCGAGAGGCATAAGGCCTCCTTCTCGTCGCGTGGGACCATTCGGCGGCAAGACCGCGCGCCGCGTGGGAGCCAGGCGCACGCGAACGGATACTGACAGCCTAACGCTAGCGCTGGAGATACTTTCCGTCTGTGATTTTCCGCACAGTGCCGGGGGACTACAGAGCGCCGCCCTGATCAGCCCCGTCGCATCGTGTGATTCGGATCACTGCCTTGACTATTGTGTTCGATAAGCTGCTTGGTTGGGTCTTTACACCGCCTGACTAGTCGGTGAAGTCCGAGTCTGCAGAAATGAGAAGGTGAACACCATGAGCCTCAGTCAGCTCGCCAGGTCCATCAAAGAGTCGGTCACTCTCAAGCTGAATGAAACCGCCGCTTTGCTTCGCGAGAAAGGAGAGCCGGTCATTCATTTGGGAGGTGGGGAGCCGAAAACGAAAGTTCCCATCGACGCCGTAATTAACTGCACGTCGCTGCTAAACACCGGGGAAATTCGCTACACACCCCCGGACGGAATTCCCTCACTCAAGAAAGCCATCATCCGTTACACGGAAGAACACTATAAGAAGGTCGTTTCGGCGCACAACGTAATCGCATCGGGCGGAGCAAAGCAGGCGCTGATGGTGCTGTTGCACGCAATCCTCGATCCCAAGGAAGAAGTGATCTTCCCCGCGCCGTACTGGGTGAGCTATCCGGAGATGGTGAAGCTTGCAGGAGGAGTTCCGGTTCCGGTGACCGCCGAAGACGGCAGCTTCTGCCCGACGGTCAAGGAGATCGCAGACGTGGTCAGCTCTTACACCAAGGCAATCATCATCAACAGCCCGAACAATCCCTCGGGCGTCATGTACTCGAAAGACTTCGTACAGGAGATGGTGGAGTTCTGCGAGAAGAAGAGCATCTACCTGATCATGGACGACATTTACAACCGGCTGGTGTTCAACGGCAAGAGCGCGCCGATCTGCTACGACTTCATGAAGGCGCCGTTCGAGCAATCCAAGCTCATCGTCATCAACGGCGTTTCGAAAATGTACGCCATGACCGGCTTCCGCATCGGCTGGGCGATTGCCAACGAAGAGCTGATCGCAGCGATGGCCACGATCCAGTCGCAGCAGACTTCAGGGCCATCGGCACCGGCGCAGTGGGCAGCGGTTGGAGCGCTCAATGGAGTGCAATCTGCCATCGACAGCCTGCGGCTCACGCTGGAGAACAATCGCACCGTGATGCTGGACCGGCTCAAGGCATTCGACGGCGTAAAGGTGCATGCCCCCGATGGCACGTTCTACTGCTTCCCGGATTTCAGCGCTTATATGAAAGATTCACAAAAGCTCTCCAACATGTTGCTGAACGAGGTTCGCGTGGTCACTGTGCCGGGCAAGGAATTCGGTTTCGAAGGCCACCTGCGGCTCAGTTATTGTGGAACTGTTCGCGACATTACCGAAGGTTTGGATCGCATCAAGTGGGCGCTGGACCCGAACTCGCCCAATGAGCTCTATCTTGGCGACCGCAAGCTGGTGAGGGAGTGGGTATGAACATCTATCTGGATGTCCAATCTCCTGCTGTGAAAGATGCCGGAAAACTGGCCAGCGCGTATGGTCTGCAGAATCACGGACTGGTCAACCTCCGGCGCGTGTACTGGAATCTGCCCACGCCGGCGCTGTACGAGGAGAGCATCTTTCGCTCGGAGGGCAGCCTGTCGCATCTCGGACCGCTGGTGGTCAACACCGGCAAACATACGGCGCGAGCGGCGGCCGACAAATTCGTGGTGCGCGAACAATCGACGGAAGGAAAAGTCTGGTGGGGCCAGTACAACCGCCCGTTTACCGGCGAAAGCTTCAGCGCGTTATTGACTCGCCTGCAGGGTTACCTGCAGGGCCGCGATGTGTTCGTACAGGACTGTTTCGCGGGCGCGGACCCCGAGCATAGCCTACCCATCCGCATCATCACGCAGAAGGCCTGGCACAGCTTGTTTGCCCGCACCATGTTTCTGACAACTCGCAATCAGGATGCACTCCAACACCACATCCCCGAGTTCACGGTCATTGCCGTGCCATCCTTCCAAGCATCGCCCATGGTCGACGGCACCCGCACGGAAACGTTCATCATCATCAACTTCCGCGAGCGGCTGGCCATCATTGGCGGGACAAGCTACGCGGGCGAGATCAAGAAGACTATTTTCACGGTTCTGAATTTTCTGCTGCCGCTGGAAGGAATTCTCTCGATGCACTGCTCGGCGAACGTGGGCGCGGAGGGCGACGTCGCTATTTTCTTCGGGCTTTCGGGCACGGGAAAAACGACGCTCTCTGCCGATCCCAGGCGCCGCCTAATCGGCGACGACGAACACGGCTGGAGCGACAACGGCGTATTTAACTTCGAGGACGGATGCTACGCCAAGGTCATTCGTCTTTCGCCGGAAGCCGAACCGCAGATTTACGCCTGCACCCGCAGATTCGGAACGGTCCTGGAAAACGTAACCTTCGATCCGGTGTCGAGGCACCTCGATTTGAACGACTATTCCGTAACCGAGAACACGCGCGCGGCGTATCCGCTCTCCTACATCGAAAATTGCATGCCCGAAAAGCGCGGCGGCCATCCCAAGAACGTGATTTTCCTGACCTGCGATGCTTCCGGCGTGATGCCCCCGATTTCGAAGCTCAATCCCGACCAGGCGATCTACCACTTTATCTCTGGCTATACCAGCAAGATCGCGGGCACTGAGATTGGGCTCGGTGTGGAACCGGAGATCACTTTCAGCACCTGTTTTGGCGGGCCATTCATGGTGCACCATCCCTTGGCCTATGCGGAGCTCCTGAAGAAAAAAATCCAGAAGCATGGAGCCAATGTGTGGCTCGTGAATACGGGCTGGACTGGAGGTCCCTTTGGCATCGGCAAGCGCATCAGCATTCATCACACACGTGCGCTGCTCAATGCTGCACTCAGCGGCTCGCTGCTTCACGTGCGATATAAGAAGGATCCGGTGTTCGGATTCGAAGTGCCGGTGGAATGTGGAGGTGTGCCTTCAGAAATTCTGGATCCGGCGAATACCTGGCCGAACCGGGAGGAGTATTTCAGCAAATACGATGCGCTCGCGGCTCGCTTCATCGAGAATTTCAAACTGATGATGGCGGAGTGCCCCGAGCACATTCTTGAAGCCGGGCCGAAGCGCCTGGTAGAGGTCGCGGTCCACTAAGGACGTGTGGGGAAGCTGAGGCGGCCGGGGCTATAGCGTCGCCGCGCTATGGCGCAACCAGATCCCAAACGGTTGCCTCAGAGCCGAGAACCGAAAGTTGCTGCATCACGCCGAGTGTGTCCCACTCTTCCCACTCCTCGACAATTCTTCCATCGGCGATGCGATCGACTACGATGCCAGAACCGGTCCACTGCTTGCCTGACGGGATAAGGCCCATGAACGTCCCCGTCTGCGTGCCGATAAAGGTCCAGCGTGTAACGACTTTGTCGTCTTCGGCGATTTGATCCTCGATATTCCAGCGGCCATCGGGAAAAGCGGTAAAGAGACCAATCAGGAATTGGCGGTGAAGTTCATTCCTGAGTTCGCCGACGGTCGGGGCGTGATAAGCGACATCGGCATAAAATTCCGGATAAAGGGCTGCGTCATGCGGGTTCAGACAGTCGTCAAAGAGCCGACGAATCAAAACCTTGTTGGCTTCACTCATAGGGTTCTCCTTTTGCTCCACAATCGGGTCGCCTGATTCTCAATTCAATTCGCCTACGACGCTCTGCACTGCACGCAAGATTTCGCCGTCTCTGGCGACACTGGCGAGGCTATTGATGTCGTCGTGAAGCGGCCGGTCTTCATCCAGTTTTTTCACGTAAGAGCGGATCACTCGATACGCTGCCTGCGTCGCAGGGGCAGGTCTTACTGGATAACGAAAATCAAAGGCCTGCGCCGCCGCCATTAGCTCAATGGCAATGATGTGCCAGGCATTCTCGATGATCTGGCGGGTCTTGATGGCCGTGGTCATTCCCATCGAGACAAAGTCTTCTTGGTCGGCTGCTGCAGGGATCGACCCGGTCGCGGCCGGATTGCACAGTACGCGATTCTCGCAAACTAATGCGCCTGCTGTGTATTGCGTCAGCATCAGGCCGGAGAACATCCCGGCACCCTTGGTCAGGAATGGAGGCAGACCGACCGACAGATGAGGATTCATCAGTCGATTTAGCCTTCGCTCTGAAAGAGCTGCGACGGTCGTCACCGACATACCCAGCAGCTCTAATGCAAAAGCCATCGGCGTGCCCTGGAAATTCGCGCCGGTGAGCACAAGTTTTTCGCCGGGGAAGAATGTGGGATTGTCCGCCGCATGATTGAGTTCGATCTCGAGCATGTAGCGGATCCACTTGAACGCCTCACGAACCGCGCCGATCACCTGCGGGCTCGAACGCAACGAATATGCATCCTGCACTTTCTTGCCCGGCAGCTTGAGAAGTTCGGAGTTTTCAGTGAGCCAGCGAACGTTCTCGGCACACTCCTGAGCACCGGGGTATCCGCGCACGCAATGGATACGCTCGTCATAGGCCTGCATATTGGCATTCAGAGCCTCCAGCGTCATCGCGAGAGCGACTTCCTGAGTCCTGAGCCACCGTTCCGCGTCATAAAGCTCAAGACAGCCCATCCCGCTGATGAAGTTCGATCCGTTGATGGCAGCGAGTCCGTCTCTTTCGCGGAATGCAATCGTGGGAATTCCAGCCTCGGCCATTCCTTCTTTCGCGGGCATCCTTCGGCCCTTGTAGAACACTTCGCCTTCGCCCATGAGAGTGATCGCCATCTGCGCCATGGGAGAAAGATCACCGCATGCGCCCACGGACCCCTTCTGGCACACGACCGGCGTCACACACCGGTTGAGCATCTCCACTTGCGTGCGAACAATCTCAAGTCTGATGCCGGAATGCCCCCAGCAATGAGTGTTCATGCGGGAGAGCATCGCCGCGCGCACGTTCTCCTCGCTGGCGGGCTCGCCGCATCCGGCGGCATGGGAATAGAGCAGGAATTTCTGGTACTTCTCAACCTGCTCGGCAGTCAGCACCACCTCCGAGAGCTCGCCGATTCCAGTATTTACGCCGTACATGATTTCGCGGGCGCGAATCTTGCCTTCGAGAAGTTCGCGGCACTCGTTGATCCGGTTGATTGCGTCAGGGTGCAAATCAACGGGACGCCGGTCGCGGGCAATCGCCGCGACGTCTTCAATGGAGAGGGAATGTCCATCCAGAACAATGGCACGTTGCACATGCCTCGTCTCGCGAGCTTCTTCATGCAACACAGGTTCACCCAGGATCCGCGTCATGGCAGTTCTCCCCGGCCGTCGATTTGTCTTCACCCGGAGTTAACCACTCCACCCGAGCCCGATCAATGACCGCAATCACAGCCCCGGGTGAGTCCAGAACCGCACTCGCTGCGGCAAGGGAATACAATGAACAGTAGGAAATTCCAGTGCCGAGGTGGGCTATGCAGGGTACTCCAATTACTGCCCACGCCTCTTATTCGCCGTCCCTCCATCCAGAAGATGAACGGATCGAACGTATTTCTGATACCGGGTTCTCAATTGCTGCAGCACTGACCGATCGCAGGACATTCCTGAAAACCGCGACGCTTCCGTGCCTGGCCGCGTGCGCAGCCGTTTGTCTGCGGAGCAAGCCAGCGCACGGCTTGGCGGCATTGTCGGCCCGCGAAGACGACTCACAATTTTGCGTGGAGGCGAGGTTTTACGAAAAGCTGCCCGGCAAGACTGTGCGTTGCCATCTGTGCCCGCGTGGCTGCGTCGTCGCAAGTGGTGAGCGGGGGCATTGCCGGATCCGCGAAAACCGGGGCGGAACCTATTATTCGCTCGTGCACTCACGCGTGTGTGCCGCGCATGTCGATCCGATCGAGAAAAAGCCCTTCTTTCATTTCCATCCCGGCATCGTAGCGTTTTCGCTGGCGACAGTAGGCTGCAACGTGACCTGCAAATTCTGCCAGAACTGGGAAATTTCGCAGGCCAAACCGGAAGAACTGCCGGCGCGCTACATGCCGCCGACGGACGTGGCATCGTTGGCCAAGCAGAACCAGTGTCCGGCGGTCGCCTTCACCTACAGCGAGCCGACGGTGTGGAACGAGTTTGTGACCGACGCCGCTGATGCCGCTCGCGACCAGGGATTGAAAGCCGTTGTGGTGTCGAATGGATTCATTCAGCAGGAACCACTGAAACGGCTTTGCCGCCACGTCGACGCAATCAAGATCGATATGAAAGCATTTTCAGCGAAGTACTACCGCGAGGTAGTGGACGCCGAGCTTCAGCCCATTCTGGATACGCTGGTTACGACCCGCAAAGAAGCGAAGTGGATGGAGATTGTCCACCTGGTCGTTCCCACGTTGAATGACGGCGATGCCGAGTTCCGCGATCTCGCCAAGTGGATCAAGGCTAATCTCGGCAACGATGTTCCCATTCATTTCACGCGCTTTCATCCGATGTTCTTGCTGAAGAACCTGCCGCCGACCCCGGTCGAAACACTCGAACGCGCCAAGGCGATCGCAGATGCCGAAGGCTTGCAGTACGTTTACGTCGGAAACGTGCCCGGCCATCCTGCCGAAAACACGTATTGCCCGCAGTGCCGCAAGCTGCTGATCGAACGCGCCGGGTTTACGGTGACGCAGAATCACATTCGCAAGGGAAAGTGCGAATACTGCCAGCATCCGATTCCCGGAACATGGAGCTGACGCAGCAGCAAAATTGGAGTTCTTATGAAGGCAAGACTTGGAATCACGCTGCTCATCGCAATTCTCTACCTGATTGCTTGTTCGTGGCTTGCGGCCAGCCCGCCCGCTAAATCGGAGCAAGTTCGGCAGGCAGCAGTCGCAGGGGCGTTCTATCCCGCCGATCCCAACGAGCTCGCCGCCATGGTCGACAAATTCGTGGCGCAAGCGAAGGTACCGGCGCAAAAAGAGGCAGTTGTCGCGCTGGTCGCACCTCACGCCGGCTATCCATTTTCCGGTGGAGTCGCGGGGCACAGCTATGCACTAATAAAAGGACGGCCGACCCATCGGGTCATCGTGATCGCGCCATCCCATTTCGAAGCGTTTTCATTCACTTCGGTCTATGACGGCGACGCCTACACCACTCCACTCGGCGAAGTTCGCGTGGATAAAGAGTTCGCCCGCAAGCTCGCGAGCTTGAATCCGGAAATCCAGCTCTCCAGCCAGGGCCATGTCCCGACTGCAGCCGGTGCCGAGCACGCTCTGGAAGACCAGTTGCCGTTTCTGCAACGAGTGCTGGGAGATTTTCAGCTGGTGCCGATCGTGATGGGCGAGCAGAGCTATCCGGCGAGCCGCGCCCTGGGCATCGCTCTGGCGGAACTGATTCGAGGAACGGACACACTCATCGTCGCCAGCTCCGATCTTTCGCACTACCACCCATATGATGAGGCCGTCAAAATCGATGGGAAAACCTTGAATGCGATTGGCGAATGGGACTATCTCACGCTCTCTGACAATTTTGCCACTCGCACGTGGGAGGCTTGTGGAGGCGCTCCGATTGTTGCCGCCATGATCGCTGCCGAGCGGCTAGGCGCCACGCACGCGCAGGTGATCAAGTACGCCAATTCGGGCGACGTTACTGGCGATCGCAGCCGCGTGGTGGGATACAGTTCGATCGCGTTTTTCAAAGATGATACCGTGCACCGCGCTGAGACGCCCAGGTTCTCTCTGACGTCATCGGAAAAAAGACAATTGCTGGAGATCGCCCGAAAATCGGTCGAGTCGGCCGTGAAGGAACACAAGGCCTACGCGCTTCCCGAGAGCCTGCCCGCCAGCTTGATGCAGGATCGCGCCGCATTTGTCACGCTCAAGGAAAATGGCGAGCTTCGCGGCTGCATCGGATACACGGAGGCAGTGCAACCGCTGGCAGAAACAGTGCGCGACGTCGCCGCTTACGCCGCCTTGCGCGATGTGCGTTTTCCTCCCGTGACTCCCGGCGAATTGCCTCAAATTAAGTACGAAATCTCCGTTCTTTCTCCGCTGCGGCATGTTGGCAACACCACTCAGATCAAGGTCGGCGAGCATGGACTCATGATCTTGAAGGGACACACACGGGGAGTGCTGCTGCCGCAGGTTGCGTCGGAGCAACACTGGGATCGCGATACCTTCCTCGATGAGACTGCAATGAAAGCGGGATTGCCGGCGAAGGCGTGGCGGGACAACGATGCTGATCTCTTCGCCTTTACGGCGGTGGTATTTGGAGAAGCAGAGATCTCACGTCCCTTTACGCCGTACGAAGCTCCCGTCTGGCCCAGCTCACCTGCGCGGCCAGGACAGCCGGCACCAGGTTCGCCGCCGCAATAAAGAGGGCTGCTTTGAGAAAACCGAAGAGTGGAATGAGAAACGCGCTCAACACCAGCGCGCCCGCGCACGCCCCGATCAGATCCACACTATAGAGCACTCCCATGCCCGCACGGTGTGCGGGCGCGTCCGCGAAGAAGACCTCAGTTCCGAGCGCGAATTCATAACCTCCAAGTGCACCTGCACACAAAGCCAGAGCGGGGAAAAGAATTTCGCTCGCCAGGATGAGCGTGTTTGGGTTTCTTACGCCGGCAAAGGAATAGAGAAACAAATAGAGAAAAACTGGACACAACGCCGAGATAATTTGCAGTACCGCCAACTGCATCAGGCCCGCGCGCAAGGCGATCGCTCTTGAAGAGCGGCTGCTCACTCGCAAACGGCCCCAACTTCCCAGCGCCATGCCCGTCATGAAAAGAGCAATCAAAATCGCCAGCCGCTGGTAGACGTACCCGTAGATAGCCTGGAAGCCCAGCAACAGGATGACTTCCAGGCCGATCATTGTGAGCCCTGTGAGCGCGACACAGAAGCCGGCACTTCCGCGAACACGAGCGGCACGTCTCGGCCAGCAGGCGATGGCCACAGCGATAACGACAAGCAAAATCACAGCCCACTCCACAAGCCGGCGAAACTGGATGTGCGCGATAGTCTCGAACACCCGCTGATATTCGCGGCTAAACTGCGTGCTCCAGAGCTCGACGTCAAAGTAGTAGGCGATGGGAGCCAGATCACGATTGAGCGGCGTTTCAGGGTACGGCTGAATGTTCTGTCTGAGGTCGGCCACGCGGTCGGGCATCATGCGAAATGGAATGTAGTATTCGCGCACATAGCTGGTCTTGAGATGCCGCTGTCGGAGGCGTAAGAGAAGCTCAGACGAATCAGCGGCCAGAATGCCCGGCCGCTTGGCCGCGAAGAAATGCACGATGTCGCCGGGAATCGTCTGCACCACCGGAAAAGCCTGGTTCAGCGATTTGACGACGCAGCGCAGAAAGGCACTCAGGTCGGGGCTCAGGTATTCTTCCGCGGCGTGCAACTGGAAGGAGAAGACTCCATCGTCGGCGAGTTTGTCGGCCGCCTCGCGGAAAAACTCTGCAGTGTAGAAGCGGTTCAGCTGGGCGGTCTGCGGAGCGGGCAGGTTGACAATGATGACGTCAAACACCTGCGGCGTTGATTTCAAGTACAGCCGCCCATCTGCATGGTGGACGTGCACGCGCGGGTCGGCGCGGGCTGTCGCCCATTGTCCCGGGAAGTATTTTTCGGCCAAGTCCAACACGGCAGGATCGAGTTCAACGTAATCCACGCGTTCGAGACTGGAATGCTGCAGCGCCTGCTGCAGGCTTCCGCCGGCGCCGCCGCCAATAAGAAAGAGACTCTTCGGAGCCGGATGCTCAAGCAGCGCGAAGTGCACGGCTTCTTCGGCGGCAGCCGGGTCTGGGGCGTTGAACATCAACAGTCCGTTCTCCAGCAGGCTGCGAATTCCGCCAGTCTCCACGACTGCCAGGCTGCCATATACGGAGTTGCGAGTATCCTTCAGCTCGAAGCCCGGCCACAGGCGGGAGACTGAGACGGCTTCCAGGTGGCGGCCTTCCGGCAGCCCCACGACGATCCACGCGGCCGACAAAATCACAAGAACCGTGAGCCGACGCGATCGCCGCCGCAAGATCAAAACCGCAGCACTCATTAAATTCAGTGTGCCCACCAGGAATGCAATCTGCAGGGAATCGAGAAAGCGGAGAAAAAGGAGGCTTGCCAGAATGCCTCCAATTGCGGATCCAGCTGCCTCGAGCAAATACATCGAGTTCACCGCGACCGTAGTCGAAGATCCGGCTTCGCTTTCGTGCAGCCGGCTGCCCGCGACAAATGCCCATCCCGATACGGCGCAGAAACAGCTCAACGTGAACAAGCAAATGAGAAGAATCGGAACAGGTCCCAGAACTTCGCCGGGAAAAGCATGGAACACGCCGCGGGAGGCACGCACAGTAAAGACAGTCACGGGCAACAGAAGCGCGAGCGCCATCTGCAGCGTCGCCATAAGCTTTGCCGGATGCGTTGTTCGCGCCGTGAGCCGGCCGAGCAGGCTGCTGCCCAGCGCAGTCCAGAGAAGCCAGGAGGCGAGCATTACTCCCAGGGAGATTTCGTTGCCGTAGGAAACGACCATCAACTCGCGCAAGAAAACGATCTGCGCGGTGGTCGCAGTGAAACCGATCAGGGCCAGAATAACGGGAAGCTTCAGGGCTGTGCCGCGTGCTGCCGTGAGTGGTGATCCCAAGTTCACAGCGAGATCATCAGAGTTCAACGATTCCGGGCAATTGTGCAAGAAACTATTTTGCGGTCACAGAGCGCAGTAGCCGGAGGAAAGCCTCCTCGTCTAACTGTGTACCGCTCATTGGAATGGTTGCCGCCAATTGAAACACAGCGTCATCCAGCGTGGTGCCGTGCTGCCATTCCGCAAGAAGACCTTGCCTGTACAGCGCTCTGAGTTGACTATGGCGCAGCCACACAGCGGGAAGATTCGCCCCGGGACTGCAAGCGTGAACCATTAAGTCAATGCTTATTACTCCGTTTTTGCCGCAATAGCGCTTGGCCCGCTCGACGCACAACTCATGCAGGGCTTTCAGGTCCGACTCCTCGACCGGTGGTATGGCAGCGCCATCCTCTGCCGCTTTAATGAAGACCCGGAACGACTGCAGCAGGTCGACCCGCTCATCACTCATTTGCGTGACCACAACAGAAATTATAGACCCAAAGGAAAACGCTGATATCAATAGGCAACTGCCCCCGAACCCATCTTGCGATGCCGTAAGATTGACATCTCGATTTGGCGGTCTGAAACTGAAGGCAGCTCGCACCTCCACCTGAGGACCTGCCAATGCGACGGCTGACCAAGAAAGAGATCATCCAAACGCCTTTGACTTTGCCGGAGTTGTATCAACTCACCGAAGAAGCGCTGGCGGACTTGCCCAAGCCTCCCTGTGCGACCAGAACATGCAATGGATGTTGTTGGTCTCCGCCGACGATCACCGATGTTGAATTTCAGCACATTCAGGACAACGTGCGAATTGCGGAAATCGCACCGGCTTCCGAGCCCTGGTGTCGTTTTTATGATGAGAAAACTGGCGCGTGCCGGATTTACCCAGTTCGCCCGCTCGAGTGCCGTCTGGTGGCAGTGCTGGACACACATCGCTTCATGTACTGCGCCCCGGCGGCCCACCCTGAGCCGATGCCGCCCTGGGCCACTCTCTTGCGGGAGATGCTTTATCGCGTGCTCCATCAGATTGACAGCAAGGGAGGCGAAGCCCACATTAACACGCGTTTCGATCGCGCTGTCAGAGAACTCTCCGGCCATGCTGTGAAGCCAATATCCGGCACGCCGCTGCGATCATGGCTGAGCCGCGCTCTGTTGGGGCTCTCCTTCAAATTGGTTCAAATGGCGCGGCGGCTGACGGTGCCACCGACTATGGAACACGAGCGAGCGGAGGCCTCCGACGCAGCCAAGCTGCAATAGAGCAGGACCTTCCGCCCGCCGGCGCTTCTTGACGCGGCCGTCTTGCAACAGATTTATTGGCACTGTTGGGCTTGGTGCTTTGAGTCTCGGTGAGAAGCAGGCCTCTCAGGCAGCTTCCGGCAATCTCCTAACACTCTGAAGGACGGTGGCCGGCAGTTGAACCACGCGGATACGGTCACTTTTTTTGGTTCTCACGCTGACCGCAATGCCGCCCGCCTCCGGAAAGGGATCGGAGATCACCTCAAACTCTTCGCCGTAGAGGCGAATGCTCTGGTTAACGCCGTATCCGAGACGTTTGACTTTCACACACACTTCCGCGATCGATGTAGATTCCTTAGGAGGGCTGGTCATAATGCTTCTATTTTACTAGCCTGCCAATGCCCAAGGAAGGCCCTATCGCACTGAAACTGCGGCAGATAAACGACTGTGATCCAAAGCACAAAGGCCGCCTGACTGGCGGCCTTCGTCCTGCGCGTTGATTTCCGGTTAGGGCGCCAGCGAAATCACGCCAAATGTTCCCGCCAGATTGTTGTTCGGCCCCGCGGTGAAGTAGAGTGCGTTCTTCACACCGTTGTTCACTGTGCCACCGCCGAACGTAATCCCCCACAACTGGTCGATCTTGATGGGTCCGTTGCTGTCGCTTACCGTGCCCACGAATTGCCCGGTCAGCGCGTTGAAGGCATTGATGGTGCTGTTTCCATTGATATTGTTCCCGATTAGCAGCGTGTTGCTCAGCGGTCCAAAATTCTTGGGCGCCGCTGCGAAGCCCCAGGGTTGGTTCAGCGGGGCCCCCTGCGTCAGCCGCTTCAAGAACGCGCCGCTTTCGCTGAAAATATCGATGTATCCCCCCGCCGCTCCCGACGATGCGGCGAACGAAACGAACACCAGCCCGTCGATGTCCTGAATGCCGAAGGGAGCAAACCCGGCCGGCACGGTCGGATCGGTAAACGATCCCAGCAGGTTGAAGTTCCCGTCGTACATGTCAACCTTGTTATTCCAGTTGTCCGCCGCAAAAAGGACATTCCCCGAAGGATTATTGGTGATCGCCAGCCCGGTATAGATGGCGCCGGAACTCGAATTGTTCACCGCAATGATCGCGTCATTCGGATTCGATTGCGGCGCCCACCCGCTGATCGTTCCATCCAGAGTTGCAAAAATGAAGAACGCCGACCATCCCTGCACGGCGAATTCCCCGGACCCGTTGAACACGATCCCGGTCGGCGAGCCCGGCCCTGCCCCGCTTGCCGACGGAATCAGCACCTCCAACCCCTGCTTCACTCCATTTTCGTTGTACAGCGTTGACCAGCCGCTGCCTTCATCGCTGATCCAGAACGGCCCGGTCGGCGAATACGCCACTCCCCACGCGTTGACCAGCAATGGATCGGTGTTACGTGCCTGTCCTTTTACATTCGAAACCAAATTGGTGAGCTGATACTGCGCCAGGGCCGCACTCGGAACGAACATCAGCGCGACACCTATGGCAAGTGCGAGGGCAATCATGCGACGCTGCATGTGGAATCTCCTTTGTGTGCCAGGTCAGGGGCAGGGGGAGTGAGGGTGCAGCTCTTTCGCACGAAATCACAGTTCTCTGACTAGCCGCACCAATGTAGGCTTTCAGCGCGACGGGAATTGTCAGCGCCGTGTCACCAGTTTGCACATTTCCTGTCTGGGTCATGTGCGGCTAATGTGATTTTGTAATTCCGAATCGGCGCAAGGCACTCGTGCCTGAGCCCCATTGTTGTCATTCCGAACGGGATGCTAGTCCGGTAAGGAACCTGCTTTTGCCCACCGCACATCTGCCGCGTCGCTGCTGTAAAATCATCCGTCATCTTCGTCTATGAGAAACCTCACTCGCGCCCTCGTCCTCGCCGCCACGTTCGCATGTTTGTCCTCCGTGCCGTCGGCCGCCCAACCCGACCTCTCCAGCCTGGGCGATGAGAAAATCATCGCCGGCCTGAAAGAAGCCCTGCAGGTGAGCACCACCAAGGCCATCGCCCTCACCGGCCGCCCCGACGGTTTCCTCAAGAACGAGGCCATCCGTATTCTTCTGCCGCCCAAGCTCGAGGCTATAGGTAAGGGCATGCGACTGCTGGGCATGGGCGAGCAGGTCGACGACCTGGAAATCGGCATGAATCGCGCCGCCGAACGGGCCACTCCGCAAGCCAAGCAAATCTTCCTTGCTGCCCTCAGGAAAATGACCTTCCACGACGCCCGCCTCATCCTTACCGGCGACGACACTGCCGCCACGGAATATTTCAGGCGCACCACTTCCAGCGATCTCGCTGCCACGTTCACCCCTATCGTTCACGAGTCGTTGGAGCACGTCGGCGTCGTCCAGCAGTACAACAAGGTCATTAAGAACGCTCCCGGCGGTAAGGCCCTCGCCAGCGAGTTCGATCTCGACAAGTACGTGGTCGACAAAACGCTGGAGGGCATCTTCCTGATGTGCGGACAAGAAGAAAAGAAAATCCGCAAGGATCCTGAGGCGCAGACCACGGATTTATTGAAGGAAGTTTTTGGCAGAAAATAGCGCGGTGACACCTCCCCGTAAGAAGACGAAAAGGCAAAAGAATCGGGCCGCCCAATCGGGCGGCCCTTGTTCTTACTGATTGCTGCGAGCTAACTGAGAGCTAGTCTCCCGCCACTGGCTCGGCAACCTCTGGCTTTTCGGGTGACCCATCCTTCGCGTTCTGTGCGAAGGGTGGGATACCGCTACCGTTCTTCGCCAGCGCGGGCGTCACTAGAGCTCCCAAGGGGATGAATCCATCCTGCGACTGCACCGGCTTCTCTTTTAAGACGACCTCACGATACAACGACGCCATGCGCGCGTTGTAAGCCGCATCATTCTTCTGCGGCCCGCGCGCCTCGGGTGCCCCATTTCTCGCGTCTTTTGCGAGAAGTGGAGATTTCTCGGCCTTCTGTTTGGCATCCCGCGCCCGCAGCTTCTCTTCGCGCGCGGTCTTGGCGATGCCCAGCTTGTCGAGATCATGCTGCAGTTCGTTGGTCACGATCTCTTCGCGCAGCTTCAGATAGTCGACGTGCTGCTCTTCCATCTTCACTTTCTTGCCGCCCGCGAAAATCTCGTGCCGCCCATGCTCCTCGTACCACTTGGTGAGCGTGGCCGTCATGTGCATCTTCTCAATGATGTTCCGCCATCCCACGCCCGTGTTGTAGGCGCAGAACGAAATCTCGCCTTCCTGCGTCGCATAGGGAATGATGCACTGCTCGGTGCG
>CAYOUY010000404.1:0-1907 GCA_964407245.1 uncultured Acidobacteriaceae bacterium | reverse complement strand
CCAAGATCATCCGCCTGGAACAGAACTACCGCTAGACGCAGAACATTTTGCAGGCTGCGTCGGCCGTGGTGGCCAACAACGTCCGCCGCAAAGGCAAGAATCTATGGACCTCGCGCCAGGGCGGCACCAAGATCGGCTACTACGAGGCGCCCGACGGCGAAAACGAAGCGCTCTTTGCCGCCGACAGGATCGCGCGCTATGTGCGGGAGGCCGTCGAGAACGGAGCGAATCCGCGCGCGGCCGTCCTCTACCGCACCAACTCGCAGTCGCGCCTGTTTGAAGAAGCCATGCGCCGTTACGGCCTGAAATATCATGTGGTCGGCGGATTCTCGTTCTACGAGCGCGCCGAGATCAAAGACATGATCTCGTACCTGAAGGTCGTTCAGAATCCGGATGACTCGATTTCGCTGCTGCGCGTCATCAACACGCCCGCGCGCGGCATCGGCAAGGGCACTCTGGATACGCTGGAACAACTGGCGCTCGAGACGGGGTTGTCGTTGTGGGGTGCGCTGGGCGAGGCAGTACGCCGCCAGTTGCTGCCACCGCGGGCGCTGGCGTCGCTCAAGAATTTTCAGCAGCTCATCGAAGATGCGCGAACCATGCAGGCGGGAACATTCGTGGAGAAGTTGAATGAGAGCGCGGCACCCGTACCCGCGAATGAGGAAGAAGCCACGGACGATTCCACCAGCAAAGGGCCCAGTTCCGCAGGGACGGAAGATGAAAGCCCGGGACGGAAGTCCCGGGAGAGCGAAGAGAGTCAGACGAATCCCGCCAGGGATGCCGATGACGCCACCGCCTTCGATCCTGCAAAATTTGGGAATTTTTCCTTCGACTTCGGCGAGGCTCAGGAACCCTCTCCCGGCGACTCGGAAGCCAACGT
This sequence comes from uncultured Acidobacteriaceae bacterium, assembly GCA_964407245.1. Classification (GTDB taxonomy): domain Bacteria; phylum Acidobacteriota; class Terriglobia; order Terriglobales; family Acidobacteriaceae; genus Sulfotelmatobacter. Next base: position 1,027 of record CAYOUY010000404.1, on the reverse strand, counting down.
CACTACGAATGCCCACGCCACGCCTGATGCACACGCTTCCTCTGACCCCAACGCATTTCCCGCTCCCACCGTCTCCACCGCCGACATCCTGAAATTTCTCATCGACCGCACCGGCTACATCAAGCTGCTCGAAGAAGAGGACACGCCGGAAGCCTACTCCCGCATTGAGAATTTGCGCGAACTGGTCAACGCCGCCATGGATTCGCGCGACCGTGGCGAAACGCTCGATCAGTTCCTCGACCACGCCGCCCTCATCGCCGACGCCGACGATTACGACGAGCGCGCCCAGATCACACTCATGAGCCTGCACGCCGCCAAGGGCCTGGAGTTCCCCCTGGTCTTTCTCAGCGGCTTGGAAGAGGGACTTTTCCCGCACTCGCGCACCATGCTTGTGCCCGAAGACATCGAGGAAGAACGGCGCCTGTGTTACGTCGGCATGACCCGCGCCATGGACCAACTCATTCTCACCCGTGCCGTGTACCGCCGCCGTTACGGCACCGACCTGCCGGAGGCCAGCGTGCCGTCGCGTTTTCTGGAAGAAGTTCCGGGATCTCTGATCGAAGATCTGGGAACTGCTCGCGCTCGTAGCACAGGCCATGTGGGGACGGACGCCCTCGCAAGCCCGCCTCAAGCGCAGTCGAGGGGGCCGGCGGGTCGAAGCCCCGCGGCCTACTCTGAGTCGTCGCACTACTCCTACGAAGACGAAGACCAGAGCGCGGCGTGGCGCATGCACGATCGGGGGCGAAGTGCCGCGCAGGATTCCCACGTCTCGCAAAACCGGCAAGCTGTGGGGCGCCCAGGGCGCTTTTACAACTCGATCGAAAACATTGCCGAATTTTTCGCCAGCCGGGGAAAGAAGTTCACCGTGCCTAAAGCGCCGGTGGAAGAGCCCACGGGCAAGCGCGGATTCCGGCCCGGACAGAAGGTGAGGCATCCGAAATATGGCGAAGGGACGGTGTATCAGCGCGAAGGAGAAGGCGAAGAAGCCAAGATTACGGTACAATTTCCACGCTTCGGCTTGAAGAAG
>CAYOUY010000403.1:0-4376 GCA_964407245.1 uncultured Acidobacteriaceae bacterium | reverse complement strand
CGTTCCCTCAGCTTTTTCCGTTGAAGTAAAAAAGGCGTAGACGGTGTTCGAGGACTGATCGAAAGCGGCCACCTGGCTTCGGCCCGGCGAAATCGCCATGAGACCGGGTTCGCTTCCAGCGCTCAGGGGAGGAGTTCTGATCAGGACATCGATCCAGCCGTCGATTACGTCCAGGCCGCCGAACGTGCTGGCGGAAGTAACCCCCTGCGACGCCAGTACTCGCGTGAGCTGTCCATTGGGCGCCACGCCGGTGGTGTTGGTGACGGTATGCCCGCAGGCAATCAGGCACACGCTGACACCCAAACCGGCGGCAAGAGCGAAGAAGGATCTCTTCAAACGGCAGGCTCCTAAGGACATGAAAAAGAAATATTTAATTGCGAAATGTCGGATTATAGCAGACCCCAAAACCGTTCGTCCCTCGCCGCGAAAGCCAGGCCCGGCACAGACTCACGGCTGCGCACTTCCGGTTGGCCTGCTTTGCCCATAACCAGGTGCGCAGATCGCTATTCATCCTGTATTCTCAACGATATATGACCGCTGCCTTTCTCACCCGCGTTAAGCAGTCTCCTATTTTGTGCGATGGAGCTATGGGGACTTTGCTCTACGGCAAGGGCATCTTCATCAACCGCTCCTACGATGAACTGAATCTCTCGCAGCCTGATCTGATTCGGGGAATTCATCACGAATATCTGCAGGCCGGGGCCGAAATCATCGAAACCAATACCTTTGGAGCCAATTCCTTTCGCCTGGCCCGGTACAGTCTGGCGGACAAGGTGCGCGAGATCAACCGCGCCGGCGCCCGGCTCGCCCGCGAAGCCGCCAAGAGCTTCGATGTCTGGGTCGCAGGATCGGTTGGCCCTTTGGGAACAAGAATCGAGCCGCTGGGGAAAACATCGTTTCAGGAGGCTCGTGAGGCGTTCCGCGGGCAGATCGAAGCGCTGGTGGAAGGCGGAGTGGACCTTCTGATTCTGGAGACCTTCGGGTATCTCGACGAAATCCACCAGGCCTTGATGGCAGCCAAGGAAGTAAATGCTTCGACGCCGGTGGTGGCGCAGGTGACGATCGACGAAGACGGCAACACTCTGGACGGCTCCGATCCGGAGACGTTCGTGCCGAAACTCGTGGAGTGGGGAGCGGACGTGATCGGTTGCAACTGCAGCGTGGGCCCGGTCGCGATGCTGGACGCGATGGAGCGCGTGCGCGCCCTGACTACTCTGCCGCTCTCAGCCCAGCCCAATGCCGGAATTCCGCGCTCGGTGGAGGGCCGGAATATCTATTTGTGTTCGCCCGAGTACATGGCCAGCTATGCCCGCAAGTTCGTGGCTGCAGGAGTACGGATCGTGGGCGGATGCTGCGGCACGACGCCGGAGCATATTCGAACCATGAAGTCCGCTCTGCGCGTCGGTGAAGCCAGGGGTAAGTCTGCCGCCACACGCACTGCGGGCGCTTCGCCCGTAGCGATTGAGATTCCAACTGTCCTGCTCGAGAAGCGTTCTGCACTCGGCGCCAAACTGGCGCGCGGCGAGTTTATCACCATGGTTGAAATCGTGCCCCCGAAAGGCACGGATATCGCAAAGGAAGTGGAGGGCGCGCGCTTTCTGAAGTCTGTGGGGGTGGACGCGGTCAACATTCCCGACAGCCCGCGGGCTTCGGCGCGCATGAGCAATCAGGCTTTGTCGCTGCTGATTCAGCGCGAGGTGGGCATTGAAGCCATCCTGCACTACACCTGCCGCGACCGCAATGTGCTCGGCATTCAAAGCGATCTGCTGGGCGCTGCGGCCGTGGGCATCCGGAATCTGATCTGCATCACCGGCGATCCTCCCAAAATGGGTAACTATCCGGATGCGACGGCCGTATTCGACGTGGACTCAATCGGCTTGGTCAATATCGTGCACCGGTTGAACCGCGGGCTCGATCTGGGCGGTAATCCCATCGGGACCGGCACCAGCTTTGTGGTCGGAGTAGGGGCCAATCCGGGCATCACCGATCTGGATGAGGAGATTCGCCGGTTTGAGTACAAGGTGGAGGCAGGAGCGGAGTACGCGGTCACTCAACCCGTGTTCGATCTGCGTCTGCTCGAGGTTTTCCTCCGGCGCATTGAGGGTTGCCGGATTCCCGTGGTAGCGGGGATCTGGCCGCTGGTCAGCGTGCGCAATGCGGAATTCATGAAAAACGAACTACGGGTTTCAGTGCCAGATTCGATCCTGGAGCGCATGGCGCGGGCGCAAACGCCGGAAACGGCGCGGGCGGAGGGCGTGGCCATTGCACGCGAGATGCTGATCGCTGCCCGTCAGATGGTCCAGGGAGCCCAGATCAGCGCCCCCAACGGCCGGTACACGTCTGCGGTAGATGTGCTGGAGGCGCTGGGGACGCCGCGGCCGGCAGCTTCGGTCTGAAGTTTCTTGATCTTTTCCCTATTTTCCCGATCTTTCTCCCGATTCGGTGCATCTACGACCTTTGGGCTGTGAATATTTACACAAAAAGACTAGACAGACCGCCGAGATAGTTGCATTAAAATAGAGGCAGGAGCAAAAGCCCGTTGGCCAAATTTGAAGAGTGCCTCCAGCGACTGGAGAAAATTGTCCAGGAACTGGAAAAGGGAGAAGTGCCGCTCGAGAAGTCTCTGACGCTCTTTGAAGAGGGCATGCAGCTTTCCTCCGCCTGCCGGAAAGAACTGGAGCAGGCGGAAGGGAAAGTCGAGATTCTGCTGAAGAAGAATGGGAAGCTCCAGGCTGAACCATTCGAGCCGCAGTCGGAGAAAACGACTGACAAAGCGCCGGCGCGCCGGTGAGCGCCCGCCCTTACGCGGCTTGAGAATTCATCGTTGTCTGTGGGGTTTGGTTTTCCCAGCCCGGCCCGCAGCCTTAGTCGAACGTTGACGTCCGCCGTTGACGACGGTTGAAGATCGGGGGTTGTAATGGCTCAAAGCGTAATTGTCTTTGAGAAGGATCCACGGGTGGCGCGATATCTGGCTCTGGGTTTGCGCCCTCACTTCTCGGTACACCTCATCCAGTCCCGCGAGGAACTGCGCGAGCGGCTGTCCGGTAAGCATCCCGAAGTTGTCGTTCTCGACATCGAGGATTGCCGGCTGACTGAGATCGCCAATCTGCACCGCGATTTTCCTGGGCTCCCTATCGTCTGCACGCACCGCATTCCCGATGAGGAGATGTGGATGGCCGCGCTTGAAGCCGGCGCCAGCGACGTTTGCCCGGCGGATGACGTCGGAACGGTGCTGACTTCGGTATTACGCAGCATGGCCCTGTCGCGCGGCACGGCCGCCGCCTGAGTCCGTCACGCGGCGCATTCCAACTATTCACCAACGTTGATTTCAAGGACGCCTGCGGGCGTCCTTTTCTTGTTGGCCTCTCGCCCTTTTCCCGTTACCTGGTTTGACTCACATCTCCGCGGCTGCGCGCTTGCTATACTCACTCCTCATGCTCCAAGACACTCTCGAACAAGGGCGGCGTCTGGCCGACGAAGCCCTCGATCGACTCATTCCGCTCGAAACGCAGCAGCCTGAGTCGATTCACAAGGCCATGCGCCACAGCGTATTTGCCGGCGGCAAGCGACTGCGGCCCATCCTCTGCATGGAGGCCGCGCGCATGGTCGCGGGGTCACTGCCGGCCGGGATCGATGAACTCGGCGCGGCGCTGGAGATGCTGCACACGTATTCGCTGATCCACGACGACCTTCCGGCGCTCGACAACGACGATCTGCGGCGCGGGCGCCCGACCTGCCACAAAGTCTTCGGCGAAGCCATCGCCATTCTTGCAGGCGACGCGCTGCAGACGCAGGCCTATGAAGTGCGGGCGCGGCTGAAGTGCCCAGCCGAGGCGCGCGTGCGCATCATCGAGGAGATTGCGCGCGGAACGGGCACCGTGGACGGCATGATTGGCGGGCAGGTGGTCGACCTCGAAGCCGAACACACGCAGCCGACGCCGGAGATGCTCGAATACATTCATCGCTCGAAGACGGCGGCTTTAATCACTGCGAGCCTGGTGAGCGGCGGGCTTTACGCCGGAGCGAAAGACAGCCAAGTGGCCAAGCTTAGAGCGTTCGGGCTGGCGATTGGGCTGGCGTTTCAGATTGTGGACGATGTGCTCGATGTGACCCAGACTTCCGAGCAACTGGGAAAGACTGCGGGCAAGGACAGAGCTTCGGAAAAGGCAACTTATCCGGCGCTATTTGGTGTTGAAGCTTCCACCCGCAAGGCCGACGCGCTGGTGAACCAAGCATTCGCCGAGTTGGAGAGCTTCTGCGAGCGGGCCGAGCCGCTGAAGGAGTTGGCACAGTTTCTGGTGGAGCGGAAAACGTAAACCTCCGTGCTCCCCTGTGCCCTCTGTGGTAAAACTAACCAGGGGCGATGGAGTTCGCCA
>CAYOUY010000402.1:0-4085 GCA_964407245.1 uncultured Acidobacteriaceae bacterium | reverse complement strand
CGCGTCTGCGTGAGGTTCACAACCCTGCCGGTCTTGGGCGAGACCAGAAAGATGTCCCACAGCTCGTCGCCGTCGTAATCCGACTGGTAGGCGATCCACTTGCCGTCGGGTGACCACACGGGCGCGGTCTGGCGCTGGTCGCTGACCGTGAGCTGCTCGGGGAATCCGCCGTCAGAGGGAACGAGCCACAGATTATTGCGGCCGCTCATGTTCGAGACGAAGGCGATCGTCTTGCCGTCGGGCGACCACGTGGAACGGCCGATCTGGCGCGTCATGTAGAGCTTCTCGATGGTCATGCCGCGCGATTCAACCTGCGCGTTGGGCTTGGAAGCGATCTTGGTGGGATCGGTGACGGCCTGGGGCGGAGTCAGAGTCTGGGCTAAGGCTTCAGCAACAAGGGTACTCATGAGCATGACGATAGCAAACAGGACAAGAGTGCGCATGGATCCGGGAACCTCGCGTGTATGAACCGAAGATCAGTCGAAACGCTCGAAAGAAAAGTCTAGCAGAGGATTTCTCGGCTGCGACTTAGTTTGAACTTCTTGGGGTGGCGTCATCCTGAGCGGAGCCGTTTTTCAGGCGGAGCGAGGGATCTCCCGGAGAATCGTGCTTGGGGAGATCCCTCCCGCGGCTGAACTACGCCGCGGTTCGGGATGACCCCGTGCGGGTGAGGGCTCAGATTCAGGCGGACTATGTCGCGCCTACGCTTTCGCTCACTTGTGCATGTCGACTGTGCTCCAGGTCTTGTCGCCGGCGTGGCAGAGATTTTCGAGCGCGCACTCGGCGCAGCGCGGCTTGCGCGCGTAACACAATTTGCGCCCGTGCCAGATGACCTGGTGCGAAAACAAAATCCATTTATCGCGTGGGATGATCTTCATGAGATCCTGTTCGATTTTCTGCGGGTCGTTTTGCATGGTCAGTTCGAGCCGCCGTGAAATGCGGTGCACGTGCGTGTCCACGACCACGCCTTCGGCCTTCTTGAACCAGGTGCCGAGTACGACGTTGGCGGTCTTGCGGGCCACGCCAGGGAGCGTCAGGAACTGGTCCATCTCATCTGGTACCTGGCCGCCGAAGTCGCCGACGATTTTTTTAGCCGCCCCGACCACTGATTTTGACTTGTTGCGGAAAAATCCGGTCGAGCGGACGTCGGGCTCGAGTTGCTCCGGCGTGAGAGCGGCGAAATCCTGGACTGTGGGATATTTGCGAAACAGTTCCGGCGTGACGCGATTGACGTTCACATCGGTCGATTGTGCGGAAAGAATCGTCGCCACCAGCAGCTCCCACGCGCTCGAGTGGGTCAGAGCGCAAGTCACATAGGGATAAAGCTGATCGAGCCGCTGCAGGATTTCTGCCACGCGTTCCGTGGCGATGGGATTGTAGCCTGTGGTTTTTCCCGTGACCTTTCCTGAGGCTTTGCCCGCGCGAGCTGGCGCGGTCTTTTTCGCCAACTTTGGTCTGCGTAGCCTTGACGGAAGCGCTGCCTTCCCGGCTTGACGGGCAGGAGTGCCCGTCGCCGCACGAACCTTGTCCTGGCGGCCGGTGCGGGCGGGTTGGCGGGGCACGACTCCTCGGGGCATGGGAATCCTTTCGTGCGATTAGTCCCTGCTGGCGGTGGGTGTCATCATAGCAACTGCCAGTTGAAGATTGCCAACGGCCGGGCGCCTCCATCGCCAACCCCGCGATTCGTACGCTGTCCCTAAGTAACCTCGCTGGCAATTGACGCGTCGCAACGGCCTCGGTAGTCTGAAGGCAGAATCAGCAGAACTTAGGACAATACCGTGGCCGTTAATTCCATTCAGCTCGGGCAGGTCTGGCGCAGCGACGCCGACGGCCAGGACTACCTGGTCACCAAGGTCTATAACGAAGTATTCACGCAATATGCCATGCTGCGTCCGGCGGGAATCACAGCGCCCAGCGCCCCCACCGTACGCGTGAAAGTTTCAAAGACTCCTCAGGGCGCAACTCTGCCCGGCTACGCCTTTACCCAGGACGGATCGTTCTAAGTCAGTCGTTAGTCGCTGGTCGTTGGTCGCGAGCCCCCTTACTCCATGCATCCCACTCAACCCAGATTCCGTTACACTGGAACGGGCGTATCGGATTCGGTTGCTCGTCGCCGGTTTAAGCTAACGGCCGACAACCAAGGACTAGCGAACCCTTCGCATGACTGAAAAAATCCTGGCCATCATTTTTGTGTTCATCAAGTCGGTCATTGGCGTGACCGGATACGGCGGCATCGCGATCCTCATGGCGATCGAGTCGGCGTGCATTCCGCTGCCTTCGGAGCTCATCATGCCGTTCGGCGGGTATCTCGTGTTCGCAGGCACGTTCAAGCTGCTCTGGGTGGCCACGGCGGGAGCGATCGGCTGCAACCTGGGGTCGCTGGTGGCGTACGAGATCGGATGCTACGGCGGGCGCCCGCTGGTGGAGCGCTTCGGGCACTGGATCCTGATGACCCGACGCGAACTCGATTCAGCCGACCGGTTTTTCGCGCGCTGGGGATACTTGGCAGTTTTCATCGCCCGCCTCCTGCCCGTGATTCGGACGTTCATCGCGCTGCCGGCGGGGGTGGCGCGTATGCCGCGGGGGCGCTTCCACATCTACACATTTCTCGGATCATGGCCGTGGTGCTTTGGCCTGGCTTGGTTTGGAATGAAGCTGGGCGAGAACTGGCGCGAACTGGGGAAGTACTTCCACAAGTTCGACGCGGGGATCGGAGTCGTGCTGGTGGGTGGATTCGTGTGGTTCGTGTGGAACCACTGGCAGAATCGGATTAGGGCACAGGAGGCGGGGGTCAGCGGCCAGTGAACAAGAGTTGCGATTCGGCATTCAGTGGCTAAGGTGCGGTGGTACACTTTGCGCCATGAAAGCAATGGTGCTTGCCCTGCTGACAGTCGGGGGCATGATCTTCGCGCAAGAGGCTCCCAAAACGATGACGAAAATCGCGGTCCAACCACAAGGCCCTGACATCCCCGCCGGCAGCTTTGCCGCCAAGCCGAAAATCATGTACCGGGCTGGAAATCGATATTGCCGTGTCGAGGAAGAAGAGGACACAGAGAACCATATTCACGGGCTGCTGATTACCAACGAACCGGATGCCTGGATGGTCAACCTGATGACGAAGACCGCTCGGCACGTTGTCGATCCAGGACCCACGTTTAACTGCCACATGCCGTTGTTTGGAGACGACCCCGACCGGGAAGTGCGGGCTTTAGAGTTCGGACTCGAGATGGAGTTCTTCAGCAGTAAAGGAGCGATGCCTCGCGAGGGTTCTGTGCTGCAAGGAAAGCAGACGACCCAGTATCAGCTGGAAATCGGCGGGTCCAAGCTTGGCCTCTTTACATACGGTAGTCCCGAGCGGCCATTGGCTGTTGGACGCGTGCGAGGAGAAAAAGGAGAAATCTATTGGTATAGCGGATTTGGCGAGGTTCCGTACGACGCCAAACTTTTCGCCAAGCCCGAAGGGGTCAAAATCGAGGACGCTAAGTAGGCGCCCGGACATCAGGTCGTTTTCGCCAGCTGCGACGCGACAATCTGCCATTTTCCACCCCGTTTCATTACAACATCGGAATAGACGCAGCTTACCTTGGACCGCTTTCCGTCGCGCTCAATTTCGTCGACTTCCGAGCCATGGACGAGTGCTACGTCGTCCCGCAGAACTCGCACCCGGCGGCCGGTTGAGGTCATGGAAAGGAATCGGATCGCACCCGAGGTCAGATTGCGAATCAGATCCTGCCGCATCGAGGTATGTCCAGACTCGTCGTGCTGAACGTAGTCTTCGGCGTAGATGCGCTCGAGTTCGGGAACGTCGGCCGCCATCAGCGCGCGGTCGCCATCTTCAAAAAGTTGCAGGATTTGCTGTTCGTTATCGTGTGTCAAATTAAATCCCCCCCGAACGAAGGTTGTCATTCTGAGCGAAGTTGCTGTTTGCGAAAGCGAACGGCAGCGGAGTCGAAGAATCCCTACCTCGAAACAATCTTGCCGCTGATCGCCGCATAGTGTACAAGCAAAGGACTTACCGATCAGGAGGTCAACATGTATCGCACCCTTGCCGCCCTGTTATTTATTGCTGTTTCCCTGCCCAACCT
>CAYOUY010000401.1:0-14715 GCA_964407245.1 uncultured Acidobacteriaceae bacterium | reverse complement strand
GTGAACACCATTCCGTCGATACCGTGCGGGTCCCCGCCTACCGCAGACCAGGTGTTGCGGGTCACGTACGAGTACTGGGCGCCGAACTGGAACCTGCCCTTGGGCCCCTGGTAGAAGCGGTACCAGAATCCGGCTGTGCCTTCGACAAGCACCCGTGTGTCGGCGGTGCAACCACTGGCGTATCCACCGGGGGTGAAACCATTGCCTGCAAGGGGCGGGGCTTCGCTGAGGCAACCGCTGTTGTTGAATGCAGAACCGCTGGCTGTTGTCGTGTATGGGTTCCCGCCGTATCCGACGAGCTTGCCAGAGACGAGGTCGACACTTGCCGAGCGAGCCGCGTACTCCGCGCCCGGATAAAGATAGAGGTCGAGCTTCGGTCCGTGCCACTCGAGCGACGCCATGCCCTGGAATCCACGCAGCAAGTGCAGGGTTCCGTCGCCATTCACCGTCGTGTCAGCAAGACCGCCGGAGCCGTAACGGCCAATTCCGCTGCCGCCAAAGCCGTGCAATCCGAAGTCGAGGTGCTTGGCAAACGTCCAGCGGGCGTTGGCGCCGACGCCGCCGCCGTCCTTGGAGGAATTGTAGGCTTCAATCGCGCTGGCCGCGGTCAAAGTGCTCGGGCAGGCAGGGTTGGTAAACTCCGCGCACGGGAAGACGCGATCGCGGAAGCGGCTATAGACGCCGAAGATCTCGTAGTGCCCGAATCCGGGCTCAAAGGCCACTTTTGCGATTAGGTCCGGCGCAGGGTTGAAGGAGTAGCTGGCCGCAGGCGTGCAAGTAGTGACGTCGCTGCTAGTTGTGCTGCACGTGGTGACGCCGGAATTGTAGAGCCCGCCGCCCGCGCCCGCCGAACCGAGCAGGAAATTGGCCGCGTTGCCGTGGGCGGTTAACGTTGCCTGCGAATTTTCCATTGAGACCGCGAACCAGGCCTTATTGCCGAAGTTCTTAGCCAAGCGAATCCCGTATTGCCGTGCCCAGCTGAAGCCCACCTGGTAGTTCGCGTCAATGGTCATCGGCAGAGCCTCGCTGCGATTGTCGGTACCGTGTTTGGTCTCCGTGAGCAAGCTCCACATCTGCCCGCTGGTGAAGGTCCAGCCCTCATCGAAGGCAGCCTGGCCCCAGGCCTGGCGTTGCCGCAGAGTGTAGCTGTTGCTCTGGTTAGCGTTGGAGGTGATGCCGGCCGACAGGAAATCAGACTCGTAATAGCCTCTCAGCGTCGCTGCCTTCAGTTTCCCCTCTGCCAGCATGGAAATTCGCGACTGACGTCCAGAGCCGAAGAATTCCGACATCGTGCTTTGGGATGCACCCGCCATGGTGATGTTGTTGAAAGGCGTGTTGACATCGGCGGCCAGGGCTCGCGAGCGGCGCACCGTTTCAGCCGCCAGGAAGCCGCCCGGAGTGATGGTGACGCCCTTGAAGTGGATCGCCAGCGGGCTCTCCAGTTCGTCCCTGATGGTCTTTTGCGTGTCCTGCAGGGTCAGGGCAGTGTTGGTGACGTTGGTCTTCAAGTCGGCAACGTCGCTCTTCAGCGCGACCACGGTTTGCTGCTGGTCGGTGGCCGTCGTCTGAGCGGTATCGGCCTTGGTGGCAGCATTCGCGACGGCTGCCTGCGTCTGCTGCCAGGCCTGCCGGCTTTGTTGCAACTGTTCGCTAAGCTGTTCGATTTGCTTTTGCTGTGCGGCGAGGGCGTCCCTTAACGCCTGCACCTCTGCCGCAGTAACGGCCGGTTGCGCCGCGTCCGCTGCAGCGGCACGCTTCTTCTTGGCTGGTTTCGAAGCGGTATCGGTTTGTGACCACACGCTGGCTGTGAGCGCCGCCAGCGCTAGAACGATGAGAGACAAATGCTTGACGCATTTCATGGAATTTGCTTCTCTCCTTCTTGAGTTTGAGTTCCTTGCCATTTGGGTTCCAGGCAGACATCTAGAGCGCGCGCCGACTTCGGCGCGGCGCGCACTCTCCTTCTTTGCCAGACTTCGACGGATCAGTTCAGGCTGGCTACTGAACGTTTACGATTTGCCTGCTTGGGTTGACTGGAAATGGTAGGGAATCGCGCGGAAGGCTTTCATTAAAGGTGTGTTAATTAACGCTGTGTTAATTTCTGCAGAATTCGCTGGTGTGCCGCGCCTGGCACCTTGGATTTCTCCGGCGCGCGAAGAGCCTATCCCATACGCAGGCTAGCTTGAGGACTATTGCCGCCTCAGTTGCGGTCCAGGTCCTTTGCTTCGCAGTTGTTGGGACTGGACTAGAGTCCCCAGATACGATTTGCGCCTAAAACCAGGCCGAAGGTCAGTGCCGCGATCAGCACCTCGCCAAGTGCGCCGACGACAAAGGGGCGCAGACCCTGCTTCGACATCTGGCGAAAGTTCGTGCGCAAGCCAACTCCGGCGAAAGTCAGAAGAAAGGCCCATCGCGACAAATTCGCCAGCGATGTGACCTGGTCTTTGGTGAAGGTGTGAAAACTGACCAGCAGGGATATCGCCAGAAATCCGAGAACGAACTTGGGAAACTTCTTCCACAGAAATGCTGCTTTGTTCTCCACCGCTGCTGCCTGTCCACGCTTTGCCCAGTACACAGCGTAGGCCAGAACGACGAACCCGATCATCGCATTCCGCGCAGTTTTGGCGAGAACGGCGACCTTGCCGGCAGCGTCCGAATAGAGAGCCCCAGTGGCGGTAGCTTCAGCAGTGTTGTCGACTCCCAAACCCGCCCAGAGGCCGAATGCCGAGTCGCCCAAATGCAGGCTGTGGCCGACCACGGGAAAGGTGAACAGGGCAATGGCTCCGAGGGCGAGGATGGCGGCGATGGCGAAGGCTGAGTCTTCGTCGTCGGCATCAATCGCCCCTTTGGCTGCGATGATGGCGGAGACTCCACAGATGGAAGAGCCGACGGCCAGGAGACTGGTGAGTTTCGGGCTCAACTTGAATACACGGCCCAACGCGTGCATCAGGAGGAGGGAGAGTGAAATCTCGACGACGACGAGCGCCAGGCTGATTCCCCCCAGCTTTAACATGTCGGCCAGGACAAAGCGTGAGCCTAACAGCACAATCCCAACCTTGAGCCAAAACTCATAGGTGGCGATGCCCGGCTGGAAAATTTTAGGTACGTCCACGAGATTGGAGAGGACCAGGCCGATCACGATGGCCCACAGCACATACTCGATGTTGGGGAAGGCCCAGTGGTGCGCCTTGGCGTAGGTATTAGGGAACCTCTCCAACATTTTTCCGGCATAACCGATTGCGGCCAGGAGCAGGATCCCGGGAACCACTCGAAATACGCTGAGTGGTGAACGTTCCGATGCGATGCGCGAAACAGCGATGGAACTGGCCATACTCTCCTCCAGAAACAGCTTGCGAAACAAAGTTCCGGCGGTGATCTACCACGGCACCTTGTGAAACAAGTCGGCGCGGACTGCGAGTGCGAGCGCCAGAGCTATGATTACAGCCCAGGTGTCAATCCCAAATGCGAACCGTCCGGCTTGGGCGGAAGATTTTTGGTCGGCCATAGTGCTCCTCATTTTCGGTAGAAGTGAGTTAGCACCGCCGGCCCGGAAAAGGAGAGTAGCCAAAACCGGGCCGGCAGTGTTTCTGAAGGCATTAACCCCTCAGAAAGCTCGGGTGATGGTGGTCCCGTGCAGTGATTCCGAGCGGGACCACCTCTGTCTTCCGGTTTACGGCAGGTAATACCGGAACGACGTGAAGATCATGCTGTCGAGTCCGTGCGGCTCCAGCCCGGGGATATTCTTGCCGCCGTCGGTGCCGGACCAAGTGGCGCGATTCAGGTAGGAGTACTGCATTCCCCACTGATAGCGTCCACGCGGTCCGTTGTGGAAGCGATACCAGAACCCGAGGGTTCCTTCCGTCACGTCGCGAGTTTGAGAGGTGCAATGGGAGAGCGCACCGGCTTGACCCGTCGCTGGCCCCGTTTCCGTGTAGCACCCGCTGTTGTTAAATTGAGGCGCTCCATAGCCCACGTACACGGGCGTGCTGGTCGTGATGCTTTGCAGGGGGTCGTAGCTGTACGTCCGGCCCGCGTACTCGGAACCGACGTAGGAGTAGACATCCAGTTTCTTGCCGCGCCACTCCAGCGTTGCAAGACCCTGCAGGTTCTTGATCAGCCGCAGGGTTCCGTCGTAGTTGATCGTGACATCGGAAAGCTGCGTTGCCCCGTAACGGCCGATGCCGCTTCCACCGAAGCCATGCAAGCCGAAAACGATGTGCTTGTCGAAAAAGGTCCAGCGGGCGTTGGCGCCAAAGCCCCCGCCGCTCTTGGAGCTGTTGTAGGCGTCCACCGGGCTCGCGGCGGTGACCGTGGCAGTGCAGGCCGGCAATTGTCCCACAACCGTGGTGACCGGAGGCGTGCCAGAGGTCACAGTTGCCAGGTTTTCGCAGGGGAAAACGCGGTCCTGGAATCGAGCGGCCAGCCCGAAAATCTCATAGTGGCCAAAACCTGGGTCAAAGGCGATCTTGGCGACGAGATCGGGCGAAGGGTTGAAACCATAAGTGGAAGTCGTGTTGTTGGTGTTGCTCGCGCCGGGTTGCACAACCAGGTAATCGCCCGGCACGGCAGCCGGTGAAGTGGTTGCCGGAGTGGCCAGCGTGGCTTGTGGATTCTCGACGGCGAAGGCAATCGCCACCTTGTCGTTGAAGTTCTTGGTCAGGCGAAGCCCGTTCTGCCGTGCAAACGAAAAACCGACCGAATACGCTCCGTCGATAGTAGACGGGCGCGCATCGTTGGTTTTACCGGTGTCGTCGCTGGGCTGAATGCCGACCTTGTTTTCAGTCACGAGACTCCACATCTGCCCGCCAAGGACACTCCAGCCACCGGGTAACTTAACCTGTCCCCAGGCTTGCCGGATGCGGAACGTGTAGCCGTTGGTCTGAGTTGCGGTGGAGGTAAGGCCCGAGGACAGGAAGTCACCCGAGACGTAGGCAGAGAAGTCAATGTTTCCCGCGCGGCTTGCAACGTAGACGTTAGGCCGCGTCTGACGGGCGGTTCCGAAGAACTCCGGCAGACTATTCTGCGAAGCTCCAGGCATAGTGAGGTTGTTGAAGGGCGTGACGACGTCCGCCCCCAGTGCCCGCGAGCGCCGCAGAAATTCCGCAGCGGCAAATCCGCCGGGCGTGATGTGGATGCCCCTGAAGTGTATGGTGAGTGGGCCCTCCATGTCCTTGTTGTAGACTTCCTGGTCCTGGCCTGAGCTCGCAGGGGTTGCTTGCTCAACCGGGCCGGCTGGACTTGCGCTGGTAGAGAACTCCGCCAGTTGAGTTGGATGGGCCGGTTGCGCAGCTTCTGGCCTTGCTGCTTCGGTCGCGGTGGTTTGCGCCCGCTGTAGCTGATCCTCCAGAGCCTGAATTCTCTGCTGCTGCGCAGCCAGGGCGTCCTTCTGGGCAGAAATAGCGTCCTTCAGCGCCTGAATTTCGGTAGTAATGGCCGGATCCGGGGCGGGCGCCGGGGCTGGGGTTGCGGCTGGAGCCGGAGGTGCGGTTGGGGCGGCAGCCGGGGTTGCAGATCCTGTTGCCGGACCCGCGTTCGAAGCGACTTGCGTTTGTGCCCATGCGCCGGCTGAAAAAACCGCCAACATCAGGGCTGTCACGAACAGCTTATTCATCTGTTTCATGGAAGTACGGTCCTCTCCTTTTTCAGATTTGTACTGCTCAGGGGAAAAATCTTGGCAATAAACACTTGCCGCGACGACTCACGAACGCAACTGAGCCATTTTGGGGTTAGCACGGCCGAACTAGCCCATGCCAAACTCAAACGACTCTGAGCATTGCCATAAGGGAACTAGACATGATGCCGAATGCCTTGCTTCCTTTCATTAACAGGAGGTTAATTTTTGGGGAGAGTGCCTGAGGCTCTGTCTCCGGGGTCCCGTCGAAAATATATGATAATTGCAATAGACTTTATCAAGTTTATAGGCAATGCACTTGCTATGCCATCGTATTGCAATCTGGTGGCGTGAGTTATGGGTGTGGGATCAACAGGTTAGCGGTGGCCATTGCGCTCCGCGCATGAACCTGTGTGCACCGGATTACACTTCGTGGGACCGGAAAATGCCATCCTGGGGGTGAAAAGTTCGCGCGCAGGTTCCTGCACACTCACCCCTTTCTGCTCGCAAAAGAGGGTATTTCGGAAGCGCGGGAAAATTACTCAGATTCAGGCGGAAATGCGCAGAATCAGCACCGTGATGTTATCCGGAGCGCCCCGTTCCAAAGCCATCTTTACCAGCGCCTGGCACGCCTGCGCCGGAGTGTCGGTTTTGACGGCGCGAATCAGTTCCTGTTCGTTCACCAGACTCCACAGCCCGTCGGTGCACAAGATCAGCGTGTCGCCCGCTTGCAGAGAGATGGGCAGCTCGGGAACATCCGGTTCCACATCCTTGCCCGATCCCAGCGCGGCAGTGAGAATATGCCGCTGCGGATGCGACTCGGCGTCTTCTGAGCGCACGATGCCGCTCTCAACCAATCTGCCGACATAGGAATGGTCGCGGGTCAGGCGGGAAGAGCTCCCCGCCCGGATTCGATACAGTCGGCTGTCGCCAACATGAGCAAAAAAGAGTCGGTGGTCAATCACCGACACTGCCGTGCAGGTCGTACCCATGCCCTGCAGTTCCGGATGCTCCTGTGCGTAATTCTGGATGTTCAGGTGCGCAGCCGTGAGTGCCTCCCTCAGCGCCCGCAGGGGATCGTCAGCCGCCGCCTTCCGGTACACTTCGCGCACCGTTTCGACCGCCAGGCGGCTGGCTTCCTGGCCGCCTTCGTACCCGCCCATCCCGTCGGCGACCACCGCCAGGCGGCCATGCCGTTCCAGATCTTCGTCCGATTCGGGCTCCCAATAAAGGTAGGAATCTTCATTATTCGTGCGCTGCAGTCCGACGTCGGTCAGGCACGCCACCTCGACCCCAGGTTTTATGCTCTTACAGTCAACTGCCATAGCGAAAGTACTTAGTTGAGGTGCGCGAGCCACGCAGACGCCATCTCGGTTGTGGCCCTTAGAAGGCGTTCAGGCCCCGGTCATTATAAGGGAAGGGTTGAACCTCCGCTCTCGTTGGCTCGCGATCGTCACCAGCAGGGCTGGGTAGCTTATCACGTTGGGAGGTGGTTGGAACATTCGGCTCGGCCTTGTTCCACAAAAGAAAAAAGCCGCAAGAACTGCGGCTCTCTCTTCTACTCGAATCTGGACGGGAACGACTACTTGTCGTGCTTGTCCTTGTAGATCTTTTTGCTCATGTGGTTGGCTTCTTTGTTCAGGTTCTTCTGATCCTGCTTCGTGAGATGACCGTTGTCCTTGGCCATGTCTTTCTTTTCGTTATTCTGCAGGCGCTGCTCGCCCTTTTCCAGATTGGCGGCCTGTCCGGGCGTCAGCTGCCCGTTCTTCATGCCGTTGGCGATGCGATCCTGCTGGTTCTGTTCCCGCTGATTGACCTGGTTGACGCGCGGATGATTGGGATCGTCCACGCCCGGGCCAGCGCCGGAAGTGTTGGATTGTGCAGCGGCGGACAGCGACATCAGTCCACCCACCGCCAGGACTACGAGCGACTTGGTGATTTTGGACATGCGAATGTAAACCCCCGCGACACAGTGTAGTTTCGGTGTGTTTTCCCGAGGTAATGACGAAAGTGATACTACTTAAGATGAGAAGTCTGAGCGAGATCTGCGGGTAACTAACAAGGCGGTTACTATAGTCCCTTCCCATGCGCGCGAGCTTCCATCTCCAGCGAACAACTTCACACCTGATTACCGCGCTGCTGCTTTTGTCCGCACCGTTGTGGGGCCAGGGACAAGGAAAGCGGCTTTGGGTACTCCGCGCTTCGGGTGAGATGACGGAGTACGATCCTGCGACGTTTGAGGCGAAGCAAAGTGTCAAGGTTCCAGCTGAAGCGGCACACTCGCCGCAAAACATCGCTGTCAACCGTTTGGGGCAGATTTTGTTCACGCCCACTGCATCGCTACCGTTGGCCGAGGGTGATGTCGAATCGGCAGCCAAGGTGTGGTTTTGGAACGGCCGCAGCGCAACCGAGCTCCAAACCGGCGTAGCTCGATCGGTCGCGGCTACGGGGTCGAATCAAGCAGTTACCGAGTCGGCGCCGGCAGCCTACCTTTCTGCCGACGGCACGCATCTGTTCTGGTTTGGCAGTCAGGCGCGGCGGCTGCAGCGCGAGGATGTCGATCTTTCCACCACCAACACGTGGCAGGCCTGGCGGACGGATGTCAGCGGCACCGCTCGCGAAGATCTCGCCACAGTGAAGTTTCCGGAATGCCGCTGCCCCTCGGGGTCGTGCGAAGAAACCTGCGCCTACGGATCGATATGGGTGCCCGCGGAGGGCGTGGGGAAATTCTTTCTGATGACGGAATTTGTTGCGGGCAAAACGGAGCCGGTTTACAAAGCCAGCGCGATCTACCTGGAAGAAGCGGGGAAGTGGACGGCCCACAGTCTGACCGAGCCCTTGCGGCGCGTGCTCGACGCGGCTTCCGGCGGAAGTGTGATTGTTGAGGCGATTCCCGACACTGGTTGTTGTGGGTGGTCGAATCAAAGCAACGATCAGACGCTGGTGCACAACAACGGAAAGACTCTGACCATGTTCGACGAGCGTGCGGCGTACAAAAACCCCGATTATGATGTGAGCTTCTTCACTTCCAACGCGCTGCTCTCGCCGGACCTGGGATCTGTCGCGATGACGATCACCGCAACCGCGCGCGCCGACCAGTCCATTCAACTCGCAGAAGAAGGCCAGGCGAATCCGGAAGAGTCAAAGCAGATTCGCAAGGCGCTGATGGATCTGCCGGCGATCGAAGTCAAAAGCCTCGAAGACTCCCCGCGGCGAATTGCCTTCGTGCCGCACGCGACGCTGATCGGATGGATCAGCGAGAAGGAAGTGCTGATCGTGGAGGATCACTTGCTTGTGGCCTACAACGTCAGCACGGGCGCGCGGAGGAAATCCAGCGTCCGGGTAGAGGACGCGGCCCACGTATTCCTGCGTTAGCTTTTTCTAGACCGGTCTGTGGCGCGGCCCAGCGCGATAAATTATCCAGCCGAGGAGGTTTGCACCCAGCACCACCGCTGCGATCTTCGACGAATAATTCGACTCGCTTTCCACCCGGATGACGGGGAAAATCGACAGGACTACAAACAGCAAGGTCACGGAGAAGCCCGACGCGGCAGCAATCTTGAGCGCAAGCCTCGGCCGCAGCGCGCGATTCCTCGCCAGCAACGGAATGGCAAACAGCGCCAGATAGGCTACGCCGTAGAAAGTAAAACCCCAGGTCAAGAGAAGTTCGTATGCCTCTTGCTCACCGACTCCGATCAGGGCCGCGATGCTGGCGGCCAGTGTCGCTCCTCCCAGGAAAAGAATCGAGTTCACCGGCGTTTTGTAGCGCGCGTGCAAGCGCGAAAACCACGCTGGGAGAAGATGGTCCCAGCCAGCGGTCATGGGCAAACGAGCACTGCCGCTGAAATAAAGGCTGAACGTTGAAAGATAGTTCATCAGCAAAAGATAGATCGCAATCGGAACAATGATCGCGCCGAAATTTCCGAAACCCAGCCGCAAAGCCTGCGGGATCGGACCGATCACGTCCACCGAATCAGGAGACACATAGGCCAGAATCGCGCCGGTAGCGAAGATGTAAATAAGAGCGATTACCGGAGCCGTGATAAGGATCGAACGCGATATGTTGCCTGCTGGATTGCTCGACTCACCGGCGAAGATGGCAACGTATTCGAAGCCGCTTAGAGCGCCAAAGGTCATCTTGCTGAAGACGCTGAGCGTGAAAATCGTCCCCGGCGGCGCCACCAGACGCAGCGGGGCAGATGCAGAAAGCGTTCCACGCCAGAGATTTATCAGCGGAAGACCCACCAGCACGGAAACTGTAATCAGTACGGCAATGCTGCCTGCATTGTTGAACCACTTGCCCACGCGAAAGCCAATCGCGGCGAGCAATACTTGTAAGCCGATCAGGGCCACCGAAGCGGCTAGTACGGCCCATTTGTTCGTGGCGACCCACGCCAGCGACGGCACCGCATATGCAACCGACGTAGTCACGACCAGCCCGATCACCGCGACGTACAACATGATGAAGAGCCAAAGATTCCATGCCACGAGGAATCCGATCTGATCGTTGAAGGCGAGACGCGCCCATTCATACAGGCCCCCTTCGAGCGGCATGAGCTGGTTGAGATGGGCGACGATCAACGCCAGTGGGATGAAGAAGAGCAGGATGGCAGCAAGCCACAAGACAACGTGCGCCGGGCCTGCCTTTACCGCGGTGCCGAAGAAGTCCGGCACCACCACCAGCAGGATCTGCGCGAAAACCAGGTCGATGATGTTGAGTTCGCGACGCAGCGCGCTGCCATGGGCGCGAGTTTCGGCCTCAACTGTGCTGAGGGCGTTATTGTTTGCCGCAGTCAAGGTTGCTTGCGCTCGTCGCTCGGCGCACGCATCAGGAAAGAAAACCCGTCAACTGTGTACAGCACTTTGCCGGGCGAATCTGGCGTGGGAGAAATTTTCCCCGCGCGAACGTCGGCAAATGCCGTCACGAGTCGCGGCAATACGCCGGGCGGCGCGACGGGGATGTTGTGCGCGCCCAGGACCAGCTTCACTGCAGGCGCCAGGGCAGCCAGACGGCGGATCGAAGCAGCGTATGCGTCAAGATCGGTTTCCGGGCGGTACAACCAAATGGGTGCGGGGTAGTAGGTGTCGCCAGTAAAGAGCAGCTGGTTGGAGCGATCGATCAACGCGATAGCGTCGGGTGTGTGCCCGGGAGTCGCGATGACTTCAATAACGCGGCCACCGAGATTGAAGCGGTCGCCGTCATGCACATAGGCTTTGATCTTCCACGGCCGGGTGACATAGGCCTTGGGGTCAAATCCTTGAGGAAGAGTTCCGCAAATCTGGTCGGGCGTGATCTCGGCTTGCGCGTCTTCTCGTGATCCGCGCGCATTCTGGCGGGTGAAGTCGCTGTCCATGCCATAAATTGTGTCGAACTGCCAGTTGCCCCCAACGTGATCGTCGTGCGTATGCGAGTTCAACACGACGACCGGCAGTTTGGTGAGTTCTGCCGCCACCTTTCTGATGTCGCTGATTCCCATACCGGTATCGAAGAGCAAGGCGCGCATCTTGCCGACGATCAGATAGCTGATGACCTCTTCGGCCTGGTGCGGTTCGTAGATGGCGAAGACATCAGGGGCCGGTTTGAACACCTCAAACCAGGGGTCGCTCACTGTGACGCGTTCAAGCGCCTTGTACTCCGGGCGCGGAAGGGCACGGCACCAGTCCGGGTTGGAAACTTGAGCCGACACTCCTGATGGCAGCAACACCGCGCAGAGGACTAGAACTAACCTGCGGTAATGCACAAATGTCCTCCTGCAACTGAAATGCTTTCAGAAAGGCGAATTATACGCGACTCTTTTTCCCCTCCAGCGCGGTGCGGCAGGCGATATTCAGCAGGTCGCGCAGTGCGTCGGGCCGAACTTTCGCGAGACTGACCAGGACCCAGGGATAGTCGCGATAGTGATCAGTGATGAAGTAGGTCTCGGGGTCTTCGGCCATCAGCTCCTCGCGGCGGTCAAAGGGCATTCTGAGGACAATCTTGTCAAGATCCTGGTGGAGTCGCACGAACAGTTGTCGTTTCACCTTCAACGCGGGCGTGCCGTACGACGTGCTTTCCTCGACGTCCGGCATCGTGAGAGCGAGGCGACGGAAGGTGTCGTAGGTGACGCGCGGTTTGGCCATAGTGGACGATTCTTGCTGCTAGGATGATGGTACGCCCGGTGGTGCCTGGAGGACCATGCTCTCGCGCGATTTCATTCTGTGGGAAGTGGACGTGCAGGCCGATTTCATGCTGCCCGGAGGCAAGCTCTACGTTCCCGGAGCTGAGAAGTTACTGCCAAACATCCGGCGGCTGACGGATCTGGCGCGGCAGGGAAAAGTGTTCTTGGTGTCGCACGGGGATTTTCATGCGCCCGATGATCCCGAGTTCAGGATTTTTCCGCCGCATTGCGTGAAGGGAACCGCGGGGGCGGAACTTGTGCCGGAGGCGCTGACGGAAAAGGTAGTCCGCGTGTCGAATGACGCTTCCGCTCAAATCCCCGAAAATCTGTATCAGTACCAGCAAATCCTGCTGGAGAAGCAGACGCTGAATATTTTTGAAAGCCGGCACGCGGACGAACTTGTGCGGCGACTGGGGACTCAGCCCGAGTTCATCGTTTTCGGAGTAGTTACTGAGTATTGCGTGAGCTTTGCCGCAAGGGGTCTGCTCGAACGTGGATGCCGCGTCGCCGTCGTGCGCGATGCGATCGAAACCCTGAAGCGGCAGGATGGCGAAAGCGCAATCGCAGAACTACAACGCCTGGGAGCAAGGCTGACCACGACGGAGCAGGCTCTCAGAACGATTAAGAGTTCCTGAGAGCCGGCTCGATGTTGGCGTTCCAGCCCACGTTTCTAGTGATGATCGTGGTCGCCGTGGTTGTGGCGCCAGGTCCAGTATTCTTTCTGCTCCTCGGGAGGCAGGTGGCGGAAGTCGCGGTGCGGATCGCGATGGGTTTCAACCGCCCAGCGATTGTAGTAGGTAATCTCTTCGTCGTTCCAGACGTGATAGTCCGTGTAATAGGGGTCGTACACGCGATAGTAGTGGTGTTCGCAGGCAATTCCAGCCACTGACGACGCCATCGCCGCCGCCAGGAGCAGTGAACTCAGGGGACGCGAACCACGAATCATGGTGTTCTCCTTCCTCGATACAAGGAACACCATTGTCCCAGATTAGTTGCCGCGTTGCATGCCTGGGCTGCGACAATCTGTTGATATCTGCGTTGACGTTTTGTTGCGACCCAATGTTTCATTTACTTTCGAATACTTTTCAACCGGGTCGGAGATGTAATAGACTACAGTGTCTTTCGGCAGGAAGGAGAGTCTACGTTGGGGAATCCCCTGCGCGCCCTGCTGGAGTTGCCGGATCAGGAAAAAGCCGAGCGCGGACTCGAGCACACGCCGCGCGAGATCCACCAGCAGCCCGCGACCTGGCGCGACACTTACGAACGCTGCCGCGAGCGTCGTGCCGATCTCAACCGTGCGCTGCGTGAAGCCGGCATAGGCCGCGGAACGACCACTTCGCCCACGGTGTATCTGGTCGGAGCCGGCACTTCCGATTACATTGGCCGCGCTCTCGCACCTTTCCTTCGGCAGCGCTGGGGCTGCGATGTGTGGGCGATTCCGAGCACCACACTGCTCACCGACTTTGACGACCTTCACCTCCCGGGACGGGAGTATCTCTGGATCTCGTTTTCGCGTTCGGGCGACAGCCCCGAAGGCGTGGCCCTGCTGGAACGCGCGCTCGGCCGGCAGCGCGGCATCCGGCACGTGGTCATCACCTGCAATCGGCAAGGTCAAATGACCCAGTTGTGCGCGCGGCATTCCGATCGCGCCCTTGCTCTCGTGCTGAACGACAGCGTCAACGACCGCGGATTAGCCATGACCAGCTCGTTCAGCAACATGCTCCTGGGCGGGCAATGCATGGCTCATCTGGAAGATTTCGAGAAATTCGGCGATGTGGTAGCGCAGATGGCAGAGACAGGTGAGCAATTTCTTCCCGCGGCGTCCGAAGTCGCGGCGGCCGTCTCCACTCTCGATTGCTCGCGGGCGTGCTTTGTCGGATCAGGCGCTCTACGTGCTGTTGCCGATGAGTCGGCGCTGAAAGTGGTGGAACTTAGCGCCGGGAAAGTCACCACTCTGGCGGAGTCGCCGCTTGGATTGCGCCACGGTCCCATGTCGAGTGTGGCGGAGCAGACGCTTTTCGTGGCATATCTTTCGAGCGAGCCGCGCCGCCGGGGTTACGAGCTCGACTTACTGCGCGAGATCGAACGCAAGCGGCTGGGACGCGTGCGCGTGGCCGTCACCGTGCAAGGGATCGACAACATCTCCGCACTCACCGATTACTGTCTCTCACTGGATTGCCCGGCGGATTTTCCCGACGCGTATCGTCCCGTGCTCGATGTAATGCTCGGTCAGCTGTTGGGGCTGTTCGCCTCGCTGCGCTGTGGTTTGAAGCCCGATCAGCCCAGTCCCAACGGCGCGATCTCACGAGTCGTTCAACCCATCAAGCTGTACACGTAAACCCGCTGAGCACTTCTTCACGTACGAATGAGCGTCGGTCACTCGCCAGCACCGGTATGACCTGCCGGACGCACTCCGCATGTACTTCTGGCCCGTGTCCTGTGCACTTCCGGGGATTGACGGACACACAATTCGAAAGTAGATTCCCTCTAATAATTTCTACTCTCCTAGCTTGGGGACGGCCCTTGGCCGGGCTGACTGCCCAAGAGTGGTTCTCCGCCGAAGAAGCACGCCACCGATCTGTGTCTAGGTTTGCGCGCTACGAACACAACTTAACGCACGCATCGCGAAACTTCGCCTGACTCCGGCTCGCGCCGGAAGAATCGATCTTCGTGTCAGTGGAGAGGTGTGCCCATGAAGCATTGGAAGAAAGCAGCGTCGATCGCGACTATCTTGGCGGGAATTGCAATCGCAACATCGCAGATGACCGTTCACGATCCAGGGCCGAGAACCGGGCTGGCCGGAGCCGGAGGTTTTTTCCCCACTCTAAACGCAACCGAACAAGGAGAGTTTAACAACGGTATTTCGCAGTTCATCGAAGTCGAAGGTGTGATCGATTCACCCCAGGGCGACGGCGGGTTGGGCCCTGGATTTAACTCCAACAGTTGCGG
>CAYOUY010000400.1:0-18114 GCA_964407245.1 uncultured Acidobacteriaceae bacterium | reverse complement strand
GCAGAATCTCGGCCTCGTGCTCGTCGTCGAATCGAATCTATGGGCGTACTCCACGCCGTCCGACATGCAGTACCGCTGTCAGGACTTGGCCGAACGCGCCATCGGATACGGCATTCCCGGCGTGATCATCGACGGCACCGACGCCTGCCAGGTCTACGACGCCTCCCACGAAGCCGTTGAGCGCGCGCATCGCGGCGACGGACCCACGCTGATCGAAGCCAAAATGATGCGCATGAAAGGCCACGCCATCCACGACGCGGCGAGTTATGTGCCCGAGGGAATGTTCGAGTTCTGGAAGAGGCGCGACCCGCTGGGACGCTTCGAAAATTACTTAGTGCGTGAGAAAAAATGGCTGAGCGTGAAAGAGAACGTCGATTTGATCGCAGAGGTGGAACAAGTAATCGAAGCAGAGCGAGAGATAGCGGTGAACTCGCCGATGCCTACGCCAGAATCAGCCGAAGGCGGAGTTTTCTGCGAAAACGGGTGCCACGAAATCAAGCCGAAATACGGAATGCCGAAAGTGAAGAAGGGAACGAGCGGCTACAAAGAAACTGAAGCCGCCGGGCATTTGAAATAGGTTTTATCAGCGTTCATCCGCGCTAATCCGCGGCGAAGAATTTACTATGCTCCTCACCTACCTCGAAGCCATCCGCCAAGGAATCTGGGAAGAAATGGAACGCGACCCCACCGTCTTCTGCCTCGGCGAAGACATCGGCATTTACGGCGGGGCTTTTAAAGTCACGGATGGTTTCATCGACCGCTTCGGCCCCGAGCGCGTCATCGATACGCCCATCGCCGAGTCCGCCATTGTGGGTGCGGCCTTCGGCGCGTCGCTCACCGGCATGCGCCCCGTCGCTGAATTTCAGTTCATGGACTTCATCCCCTGCGCCATGAACCAGATCTCCAACATGGTCGCCAAGACGCACTATCTGTGGGGCGCGCCAGTTCCGCTTGTCCTGCGCGGTCCGAGCGGCGGATACGTCCACGGCGGCCCCTTCCACTCGCAGAATCCCGAGATGTGGTTTGTCCACAACCCTGGCCTTAAAGTCATTTGCCCCGCCACGCCCTACGACGCGAAGGGCCTCATCAAGGCCGCCATCCGCGACAACAACCCGTGCCTCTTCTTCGAGCACAAGTACCTGTATCGCCGGATCAAGGAAGAAGTGCCGCAGGAAGATTACGTCGTCCCCATCGGAAAGGCACGCGTGGCCCGCGAAGGCCACGACCTCAGCGTGATTACCTACGCCGCGATGGTCCACACCGCACTCGAAGCTGCCGGTATTCTGAGCAATGAGAATATCGACATCGAAATCCTCGACCTGCGCTCGCTAGTCCCCATCGACCGCGAAGCCATCGCGCAGACCGTGAAGAAGACCAACAAAGTCATCATCCTGCACGAGCATTCCCGCACGGGAGGCCTGGCCGGAGAAATCGCGGCCATTATCAACGAAGAAGCGTTCGACGATCTCGACGGCCCTATCGTCCGCATCGCCGGCCTCGACAGCGCCATTCCCTTCTCCCCGCCCCAGGAGCATCACTACCTGCCCAAAGTCGAAGACGTCGTCCGCGAAGCCCGCCGCCTGAAAGCCTACTAGCCTGTGTAGGGGCGGATGCATTCGTCCGCCCCACTCAGCTAGCCTCCCGCCCGGTTCATCTGCCACAATACCCTTTCATCTTCTTCCGGAGGCCTCATGGGTAAGTTCGTTTTCGGTGTGATCGTCACGCTTCTGGTCATCATCCTGGGCGGACTCGGTTTCGCTTTGCTCGGTTTTTTCCCCACTCAAGCCAACGTCGAGCCGCCGCATTGGGAGCGCCATCTAGCGATGGGCGCCGTCGATGCCTACACCGAGCGCCATGCTCCCCGCCCGGCCAATCCGCTCACGCCCACTGACGCCAACCTGATTGACGGCATGAAGCTCTACACCATGAACTGCGCCCTGTGCCACGGAGGCCTCGACCGCAAGCCCTCCACGCTGGCTACATCGTTCTACCCCCCGCCGCCGAATCTCATTTCCGATCCGCCCGACGATCCCGAATGGCACATCTTCTACACCATGCGGACCGGCATTCGTTACACCGGCATGCCCGCCTGGGACAAGACCCTTGCCGAGCAGGACATGTGGAAGGTGACCATGTTCCTTTCCCACATGGACAAGCTACCGCCTGCGGTCCAGGAATATTGGAAGACCAGCTTCGCCGCGGCTCCAAACACGGGCGATGAGAAAAAGGAAGACGAAAAAGAAAAACACGACCATCATCACTGATATTTGCGGGAAAGACTCGGTTTGACTTCAGGGTGAGTCTCGTGACGCCGGATGGGATTCGAACTGGGCCGCTACGGGGCAGTTGCATGCATCGCTCACGCGAGTGTGCGTACGCTTTATAATATCCGATTGCGTCCGGCCCTCCGTCTCAACCGTAGACGCATGGAAGGGAATCATGCCGACTGATATCGTCATGCCGCAGATGGGCGAATCCATCGTGGAAGGCACCATCACCAAATGGCTCAAGAAGCCGGGGGATAAGATCCAACGCGACGAGCCTCTGTTCGAAATCTCGACCGACAAGGTCGATGCGGAAATCCCCGCCCCCGCCTCGGGCATTCTGCAGGAGATTAAAGTCAGCGAAGGAACAACCGTCGGCGTGAACACCGTGGTTGGCACAATTGCCGTGGATGGTGAATCTGCCGCGCCAGCGAAGGCGGCGCCTGCTCCAGAAAAACCAGCTGCTGCTGCGAAGAAAGAAGAGAAAGCCGCAACCGTTCCACCGCCAACACCCGCTCCCGCCGCTGTCGTTCCCGTGAAAGAGGAGGGAGAAGAAGCGCGATCCTCTCCACTCGTGCGCAAGATTGCTCGGGAGCACGGCATCAGCCTGTCTCAGGTCGCCGGCACCGGGCTTGGCGGCCGCATCAGCAAGCAGGACATTTTGCAGTTCATCGAGCACCAGGGGTCGGTTGCGCAACCAGCGCCTGCTGCCGCATCCACGCCGTCTGCTGCCGCCGCTCCCCCCCCGCGGCCTGCGCCCTATCCCGGCGATCTCGTCCCCATGACGAACATGCGCAAGCTGATCGCCAAGCACATGATCGAATCGCGCCGCACCAGCGCGCACGTTCACTGCATGTACGAAGTGGACCTCACCCGCATCGTGAACCTGCGCAACAAGCAGAAGGCTGGATTCGAGCAGCGCCACGGCGTCCGCCTGACGTTTATGCCCTTCTTCGTGCGCGCCGCCATCATAGCCCTGCAGCAGTGGCCGATCATCAACGCCAACATCGAGGGCGAGAACATTCGCTACCATCGCAACATCAACGTCGGCATTGCCGTCGCGCTTGACTGGGGCCTCATCGTTCCCGTCCTCAAGAACGCCGGCGATCTGAACTTTCTCGGCCTGCAGCGTGGCATCACCGATCTCGGCGAGCGAGCCCGCACCAAGAAACTCAAGCCAGAGGATGTCGAGGGCTCGACCTTCACGGTGACAAATCCCGGCCAGTTCGGCGCCGTCTTCGGCCTGCCCATTATTAATCAGCCGAATTCTGCCATCATGGGTGTGGGCGGCATCACGAAGATGCCGCTCGTCATTACCGACAAGGATGGCACGGATTCCATCGCCATCCGCTCTGTCGTCCACCTGACGCTCGGCTACGACCACCGCCTCATCGACGGCGCCGTCGCCGACCAGTTCATGGCGCAGGTGAAGAAAAATCTCGAGACCTGGAGCGAAGAGATCGGATAACTCCGAAGGAAGCGGCTGAGCCGGGCAATCCCCTCGCCCAACAAGCCTTGCCCTACGTGTTGCGGGCGAAATGTCGAATGCGATGAAGAGTTGTGTGAGGGCGGCTAGCAACGGAATCTGTGCCAAATTGCATCCCACGTTACCGCAGCCTGGAAAGCCGTGTGGTGCTGCGCCTCGTGGTATGGGCCGGTACGGACCTTGCTGATTCCGGTTGCGGCATCTACACTTACAGTTTTCCACTTTATTCAGCAGCGTCTGCTGGGCGATCCCAAACGCGCAGCCGGGGCGAGCACTGACGAGGAGTTCATGGGCAATTTGCGTTCGATCATGCCGTGGCTCGGCATGGGGTTGATTGCAGTCCTGACGTTCTCCGGTTGCGGGGGCCACAGGCCGCCCGGCGTCTCTCCATTCGCCGGGAAGGTGATCCTCATTCCTTCCCAGAATGCATCTCTGCAGCAGGGCAGTGTGATTTTTTTCACAGCCTCGGCCCAGAACGGCTCCGGTCAAAATATTGGTGGGACCTTCACCTTTACCTCGAGCGATACGTCCATCCTCAATATCGCTCCAAACGGCGCCGCTTGCGGCGGCCACTGGAACGCCACTTTCAGCATCTGCACTCCGGGGGCGACCGGCTTGGCGTTGGTGACTGCCTCGGCGTCGTCCTCCTCTGTAACCAGCGCGACCACGCTCGTCTATGTTCACCCGCCCATCGACAACATCACCGTGACCGGCATTCTGCTCAACGGCCTGCTTATCCAGGAGCCTTGCCTTTCCCAGAGCCAAACCATGACGGTGGAGGCCCACGCCTTCAGCCAGGGCGTCGACATCACCTCGTCGGTCGGCCCGTTCATCTGGACGGCGAACAACGCCAGTGTGGCGAAAATTACTCCGCTGCTCAACCTCGTGTATTACCAGGGAGTCGCCTACAACGTCGCCACGAACCAGGCGACGGCGACCGCTACCACGCCCGGCATCACGCAGATTTATGCCGAGGCCAGCGGCATATTCAGCACTTCGTTCCAGCAGCCCCCACCCGGCACGAACCTGAATTTTTTTGAGACGTGTCCCATCCAGAGCATCAAGCTGGAGCTCGGACAAGTCGGCTCCGGGCAAACCAGCTTCGAGGTCACCAAAGGGGGTACGACTCTGACGCAAACTATCGTCGCCACTGTCACCGACGTGATGGGGAATTCGTCTCTTCCCAACACCGATGGCGCGATCGTTCTCAGTAAGATCCCGTTGACGTGGATCTCTTCGCAGTCCGGAGCGATCCTGCCGGGGTCGAACTGCACGCTATCTTGCACCGTTACGCTTCCCTCGACCGGAGCTGCGGCCATCACCGCATCGTGTTCGCCACCCACTTGCAACATCGGGTTCCCGCTGTTTCCCACGGTTCAATTCCCGCCGCAGCCCGTGTATCCAGCCACGCCCGTCTCAGGCCTGGTGGTCGGATCGACTGCTTCGGCGTCCATGCTGGCCAGCAGTCTTGGATGCGAGTACCAGCCGCCCTCGGTGTGCACGACTGTGTTCTACAACGTCGCAACAACGAAAGCTCAGGCTGGCAACCCCAGCGGGGCGCCGTCTTCTCCCAACTCGCTGATGTTCGACCTCGCCGGCGACAAAGCCTACATGGGCAGCGCGTTTGGAGCCCTCGCAGTCGCTCCTGGGAGTGTGGGCGGCAGCTCTTCCCCATTTTCACTGCTGAGTTCAGTAACCGGCCAGGTGGTGGCCGTGTCTCCCAAGGGAGACATGGCTGTTTTTTCGGACACCCTGCATTCTCCGAATCAGGTTTATATCCCGATATCCGCGGGGCAGTCGCTCAACGTAGTCGCACTCAACATCAACGGAGCCTCAGCTGCCGGCTTTTCGCCGGATGAACTGAAAGCCTTTATCTTCGGACTCGACAACAACAACAATCCGAATCTCTATGTGTATTCCGGTCTGCAATCTTTGCAGGTGATTCCACTGGCGGCCGGAACCGTGGTGAACGCTGTTGCCTTCTCCAATAACGGTGCCTTCGCATATGTAGCGGAATCCTCGCCGAGCACGGGCGCGGCAAATCTCACCCTCTTCGACATATGCAACAACCAGGTGGCGGCCACTGTCGCTTTGCCGGCGGCTGCCATGGTCATGAAGGTCTTGCCTTCGCCACTGCTCAACGGCCTCGACACTTCCGGATACCTCATCCCCAACGGCGAGCACGTGCTCATTCTCGACGCGACTGGGATTGATATTCTTACCATCCAGCCGACGGGAACCGGCTGTCCGTTGACCGCGAGCTTCATCAGCGGCGCGCCCCCGCCGGCACTGGTACAGCGCATCCAGTTCGAACAGGGGACCGTCGATGCCCTAAATTTCTTCGTGTCTCCCGACTCCAGCACGGTCTACGTGCCGGCCAGCAACCAGAACTCGATCTTGACCTATTACTTCCCTTCCGGCGCCTGGGTGGGCGGCATTCAGCTGCTCAACAATGCGGCACCTGCGGCGCCCGTGGCGGGCGCGCCTACCGTAGGCGCTACCATCGATACGGGGTATATTCTGGTCGCAGGTAACGACGGCTTGCTGCACCAGGTCACGACCGGGCTCAACGGCAGCGACCTGATTCCATTTCAGTTTCCCAACTTGCCCGATATCCTGAATCCGTTTTGCATCGAAGGTGGTCTCACTGCCGGGCCGTGCTCGTTCAACCTGCTGGTCGTGAAGCCGTAGGGAGGATTCAAGAGGGACGGTGAGCGTGGCGGCGGAACACTGTTGGCGAAGAACTGCTAACCACTAACCACTGCTTCCAAGCTCTTTCCCCACGCTGTCGAGCACGCCGTTGACGAAGTGCACCGATTCGGGCGTGGAAAATTTGCGGGCAATCTCCAGCGCTTCGTTGATTACCACCGCCCGTGGCGTCTCCGGATACGCCAGAAATTCAGCCACAGCCGCGCGCAGCAGATTGCGGTCCACCGCCGCCATGCGCTCCATGCGCCAGTGCTCGGCGTGACGCTCGATCAGGCCGTCGATCTCGCTGACACGGTCGGTGGCGACGCGAAACAGATCTTCGGCAAATCCCCTCACTTCGGCGCTCGCTGTCCCATGCTCGGCCCAGAAAGTCCTCCGCACCTGTTCGGCGTTCTGCTTGCCCATATCGGACTGGAAAAGCATCTGCAGCGCCAGTTCCCGTGATTTTCTTCGAGTGCCCATTGCTTGTGTAGGGACGGACGCATTCACCCATCCCGCGGGCGCAAGCCCGCGTTTCTCACCTCATCATTGTGTCTCGAGTCAGTTTACTGTAGGTAGGCTCAATGACGGCGGGGATTCTTGCGCTTCGACGTGCCGGTTTGCTTTCTGTCATTCCGAGCGGAGCGAGGAATCTGCTTCTTGCTGTCGCCTGAGGACCGACGGCTGATGACTTGCTTCAACGACGCCATCTCCACGGCCGCCAGCGCTGCCTCGAATCCCTTGTTCCCCATCTTCAGTCCGGCGCGGTCAATCGCCTGCTCCAGCGTGTCGCACGTCAGGACGCCAAACGCATGCGGAACTCCGGTTTCCTGCGCCGACTGCCCAATCCCGCGCGTGACTTCGTTGACGATGACGTCATAATGCGCAGTATCCCCGCGCAACAGGCATCCGAGGCAGATGATCGCATCATATCTCTCCGTTTCTGCCAGCGTGCGCGCCGCCGACGGAATCTCAAATGAGCCGGGAACACGCACAACCGTCTTCGTCTTGGCTCCAGTACGTCGAAGCGCATCCAGAGCTCCATGGAGCAAGCGCTCCGTGATGAAGGCATTGAAGCGCGAGACTACGATTGCGAACCTTTTCCCCTTCGCATCGAGCTTTCCATCAATCCCGGTGGGCGGTTCCGGCGGTCCGCCAACCACGTCGAGGATTATGCCTCCCGGTAGCTCGAGTGAGAAGGAGCGAGCAGGAGTATCGGGATGCGCTGAGTCTCTCAGTACCCTGAAATTAAATTTCTGCGCAATTTGGAAAATTACATCGGGATTTGCGATGCCAATCGATAATCGGTTCCCAGCTTCGACCGACAAAGAGGCGGGAAGCGTGTTGACACCTATTGCGCCGAGCGGAGCAGAAAATAAGGCGGAGTGATGCCTCCGGGGGAGAGTTCCACGACGCTTGAGCCCAATCGCTTCGAGAAAGCGAATCAGTTTCTCGGCGTCACT
This sequence comes from uncultured Acidobacteriaceae bacterium, assembly GCA_964407245.1. Classification (GTDB taxonomy): domain Bacteria; phylum Acidobacteriota; class Terriglobia; order Terriglobales; family Acidobacteriaceae; genus Sulfotelmatobacter. The sequence goes on along the minus strand of CAYOUY010000400.1, from coordinate 10,213 downwards.
GGCGATCACGTTGGGGTAATGAATCTGGATGCTTGTTAGCATTTGTCATCCTAAGCGAAGGACCTATGCAATTTGTTGTGGATTGCATAGATCCTTCGGCGGCAAAGAACGCCGCCTCAGGATGACAATGATAAATGGAAATCCGTGGTAATCCGTGTTCATCCGTGGCGAAAGAAGTTACTTGCCCTTGAACTGCGCCGGCCGCTTCTCCAGAAACGCCTTCGTTCCTTCGGTCTTGTCTTCCGTCGCGCAGCACACGCCGAAAAGCGTCGCCTCCAGATACAATCCCTCGGCCAGCGTCATCTCCATGCCTTTGTTGACCGCTTCCATCGCGTACTGCACGGCCAGCGGCGCGTTCGCGATGATCTTGGCCGCAATCGCCTCCGCGCGCGGAATTAGATCGCCCGGCGCCGTCACTTCATTCACCAGCCCCATGCGATGCGCTTCCTGCGCAGTAATCATCTCCCCGGTCAGCACCTGCTGCATCGCCAGGCCCTTGCCAATCAGCCGCGGCAGCCGCTGCGTCCCGCCGTAGCCCGGAATGATGCCCAGCTTCACCTCCGGCTGGCCCAGCTTCGCGTTCTCGCTTGCCAGGCGCATCGTGCAGGCCATGGCGATCTCGCATCCGCCGCCGAGCGCGAATCCGTTGATGCACGCAATCACCGGCTTGCCCAGGTTCTCAATCAGATTGAGCACCGACTGCCCGCGGTGCGTATACTCTTTGCCGCTGACCGCGTCGTGCTTAGACAGTTCGCCGATGTCGGCACCGGCAATGAACGCCTTTTCGCCCGCGCCGGTAAAGATCACGACGCGGATCGCCTTGTCGCTCTTGATGTCGTGAAAGGCCCCCCGCAACTCCTCCATGGTGGCCATGTTGAGCGCGTTCAGCACCTTCGGGCGGTTGACAGTGACGTACGCAATCGCATTTTTCTTTTCGAGAAGAATGTTTTCGAAGTTCATAAATTCAACCTTCCCGCAGATTCACGCGGATTTTCACGGATTAACCAAGCACTTGTCATCCTAAGCGAGGATGTTTGCTTCGCAAAGCCGAAGCGAAGCTGCAGAAGAATACCTTTCCGAGTCTCTTATTATGCCAACAGAAGGGATCCTTCGCATCCGCCAGCGCTTCACTTCGTGAAGCCCTCACTCCGCTCAGGATAACAATCCCAAGGCACTCTGGGCGAATTTTGGAAGTATCGCGCAGCCGACTACCGCATCATCTACTCGGCCTATAAACAAGGCTTCCGCGCTGTGAGAGCTGGGGGGCAGAGCGAATAGGGGCCGAAATTTCTACGCTGCGCGTCATGCGGGACTCGTTCGTGTTTCCTCAGCGTTCCACGCGGGTGACGCGGATCCACTGCTCCATCTGATCGAGATACTCGGCCAGGGCACGACGGCCGGCAGCGGTCAGGCGATATTCGGTGCGCGGGACACGTCCTTCAAAAAATTTTACGCAGGAAATGTACTGGGCTTCTTCCAGTTTGCGGGCGTGGACGCTGAGATTGCCGTCGGTTGTCTTGAGCACGCGTTTCAGGTCGTTGAAGCTGAGTGATTCGTTGGTGGCGAGCGCGCTGACGATGCCGAGGCGCATGCGCTCGTGAATCAGGCGGTCGAGTTCGGGCAGTTCCGGCGCGCGAACGGGCGCGGCGTGAGCGGGAGGCTTTTCACGCGTATGTTCGCGGGAGTGTTGCGAATGTGCCGGCTTGCGGGATGGGGCGGGTTTGGCCAAGTCGTCTAGCCTCCGTGCCTTCGGGCGATCAGAAATCCAAAGACGATGTGCAGGCCGCCGAAGCCCGCGGCCAGAAACCAGTTTCCCCAGGCGGCAGGCGCGAGCACGGTCAGGCCGCCGAGCAGCATGAAACACAGGCCCATGACCGGGACGATGGCGACCGAGAAGGCGCCTCCGGTCATGATGCCGGCGCCATAAAGCAGCAGCCAGGTGGCGGGCAGGGCCGGTTGCGTGCCCGCGCGAAATAGCAGGAATGTGAGGAAGGCGCCGGCGACGATCGGCGGTGCCAGCCCCAGAGCCACCTTGCGCGCGGGGCCAGAGAAAAGCGGCAGGCCGCGACGGTTCGCTTTCCAGGTGCAGGACAGCAGTCCGATGGCGATGGCGACGAGGCCTTCGGCCAGCCAGACGCGCAGCCACGCGAACGCGGACACCTGGACTGCTGCAAGCCAGGCCGCGGCCAGTGCGGTGAAGCCGAGGAAGACGTATCCCACCCCGGAGACGGCGGTGAAGGCGGCGGAGCGCTCCATGGTGTCGCGGATGAAGCGGAGATCGTCTGCCAAATTTGGAGCTGCGTCGAGAGCAGCCCGGTCTGGCGAAGGACGAGCAGAGGCATCCTCGAGCGAGCGGCGAAAACGGCGCATACGGTGTGGACGCGGGCCGAACATGCGCTTAGGGTAAAGACTTCTTTTAATTCTGTCAAGTACTTTGCATCACCAAGTAGAATCGGGTTGCCGTGAAGAACGCCGCTAGCAGGCCAGAAGTGGGGCACCCAAGCCGCATTCGGTTCGCGCCCGGCCGTTTGAAAAACCAGGTAGTGGGTCAGTCTGATTTTCGAAAATCAGACTGACCACTACCAAAACCCACGAAGGGTTGACCATTCACCTTCATTTTTGCTTTGACGACAGCAGGCCGAAGGCGCCGACGCCGGTGGTGGTGCCGACATAGACCTTGCCGTTGGCGATCATGGGCGTGATGAATTTGTTGCCCGCGCCGAACTGGTCACGGCCATTGGCGGCCTGATTGGTGTTGTAGATTTCGACCAGGTTTTCCGCGTTGTAAGCGTGCAGAACTGCGGGGTTGGTGTTTTCGCTGGCCCACACGATGACGTTTTTGTTCCCGTTGGCCGAAATGCTGGGCGTGGTTCCGGGATAGCCGAAAGCATTCGCGGTCTGCGCGACAGGAGTCGAGAGCAGCTTCGCGTTCTTGAATTGAAAAGCGAGGATGGGCGAGCCGACTGGACCGTAGTAGATTCTGCCGCCGAACGCAGCGGGCATGGACCAGATTCCGCCGGGCAGCGCGCCGGGGAGTTCCTGGTAAATGTTGCTGTTGCTGCCCGATTGAAACTTGCCCATGTTGTTGCGGTTCACGACATACAGGTTTGAGTCTTTGCCCGCACCGACAGCCAAGTCCCAGACGGTTCCGGTGGAGTCTTTCTGCGAGACGAGAAGAGTTCCGCCGGAACCGAGGTCGACATCGCCGGCGCTCTCGGACACGCCGTTATACATTTCGAAATAGTCGGCGACGGCGAGTCCGCCGCTGGTGCTGACTTTGACGAAAGCGTTGCCGTAGTCACCGTCGGAAGGGAAACCGGAGGAATTCAGGGTGGTGTCGAAAATTCCATTGGCGTCGAGCAGAATGATGTTGCCGCTGCTGTCGGCCGCCATGCCCGCGCCCGAGCCCCAGATGGCGCCTTCATTGCCGTTGGGCGTAAGGTTGATCACTGTCGTCTGGGCCAGGGTGTTGATGTTGTAGCCCATGATCCATCCGGTGTAAGGACGGTCGTCGCAGTGCGACGCCCAGGCGAGATACACGGTGTTGCCGATCTGGAGCAAGCCGGCACGCTCTTTATACTGCGCGGGATCGAAGATGACGTAACCGCCGGAGCTGTTGTCGCCGGTGCCGGGATACTTTCCCGTGATGACGACCGGACCGCCGTGGAGTTCGCTGCCGTTCGTGGCGTCGAGCGCGTGCAGGCGCTGGTAATAGTTTCCGGATTTGTCTTTTGACATGGCGACGGTGTAGATCACGGGATCGGAATTCTTGGGACGGATGACCGCTGGAGTCGAGGTGATTCCGATCTCGGGCGTGACCTGGCCGCAACCGCGATCATCGGAGGGCATTTCGCCGGAAGGCAAGGTGCTGATGTTCCAGAGTGAAGCCCCGGAGTCGGCATCGAAGGCGTAGACGGAATCGTTCTCGGTGACGACGATCAGCAGGTTGTGGCTCACCCCGGCAATAGTGACGGCGGAAAGATAGAGCGGTTCAGCGTCGACCAGACCATCGACCTTGACGGTGAACAGCTTGCCGAACGTAGCCTCGTTGACGTTGGGGAGCGTGAGGGTACTTTCCTTGTTGTCAAGTCCGGTGCGGGCGTTGTTGTTGTGGTAGGTGAGGACGTCCTGCGAAAACACCCGCGACGGCAAGGCAAACAGAATCGCAATGGTAAGAAGCGCTGTTAGACTGTGGAAGCGAGAGGGCGAGGCGAAGCGCATAGCGAACCTCCTTGCGTGGGCGTAAATCTGAGGTGTGTTTCGGTTGCAGTTGCGGCGAAGTGGAAGGCGCTCGTTCTGAGTTGAGTTTTGCAGAATTTCCGTTGCCGTTCAAACGCGATGGTACATGGGAGAATGTCCCCACAGGGAGTTGGTCGGTTGGCCAGTCAGGATTGGTGTTTGAGGACAGTGGCTGCTCGGTTGGTGAGACTGAGTGCATGATGGAAATGATTTATGGGCGATGTTGGCAAATTGCTGATTTTTGCCGGTGCGGCGTTGGTGGTCGTGGGAGTTGTGCTGACGGTCGTGGGACGGCTAAACCTGCCGCTGGGGAGATTGCCCGGCGACATCGTTTATCGGGGGAAGAACACGACGGTGTATTTTCCGATCGTGACGTCGATATTGCTCAGTGTGGTGTTGTCGCTGTTGCTGTATGTGGTGGGAAGGTGGAGGAGGTAAAGCGTATTGTGCGTCTCAGGCGTCTCTAGGGACGTGGTTGGAATCGGGTTCCGCTTCCCCGCCAGCAAACTGGCTGCTATTTTCATGAGTCCCTGGCGGCACCCGTGAATCTCTCGGACGCTCGTTTCACTTGGAGTGCGTCATCCCGAGCGCAGCCGGTTCTCAGGCGGAGCGAGGGATCTCGCGAGGACCGGCTGCAGCTCGCGCGAGATCCCTCGGCCCGCTGGTGAAAGCGCGGGCCTTCGGGATGACGCATCGAACGGGCTTTCAACTTGAGCCACTACCCATGCCAGCTCGCGGTTGACTTCGGTGTCCTGATCTCGGTAGATTCATTGGTCGTAGTTTCTGTTCTTTCCAACTTCTACGGAATGCGCGTCCTGGCCGCTCGGCCAGGACAGGGAAGCGGGTGTGAATCCCGCGCTGCCGCGCAACTGTAAGCGAGGAAACTGCTCGCGGCCACTGGGAGTAAGTCCCGGGAAGGCTGCGGGCGCAATGGATGGTTGACGTTCCAGTTCGATCATTCTTGGTCGAACCGTTTTTTGGTCAATCATTCTTACTCGCGAAGCCAGGAGACCGGCGTGCTCCGTCACCTTCAACCTCTTTCGCGTGCAAAGGAGGATGGTATGCGCCGGATTTTCTTCGCTCGTGTCTCGTTGTTTCTCTTTTTCTCTTTGTTTGTTTCAGGGTTTCTGTCTGCGGCTGCGGCGGCGGCCGACATCAAAGTCAAAGTAGTGGACCAGCAGGGGGCGGTGGTCGCGGGGGCCGCGGTGTCGCTGGTGGCGAGCGGTGGAAGAATTCTCGCTACGCAGACGACGTCGGCGGAAGGAGCAGCGACTCTGACCGGTGCAGGCGGTGGTCAGATTAGAGTTCTGGCCGCAGGTTTCGCGGCAGAGACGGTGGACGTGAAGCAGAAGACGGAGATTACCGTAACGCTGCGTCTGGTGACGGCTTCAGAAACTGTGGTAGTAAGCGCGACACGGACGCCGGTGGCGGCGGAAGCGGCGGGCGCGGATGTCGACACGCTGAGCGGGGAGCAGCTGACCACCATGCAGCCGGTTGCGGCTGATGACGCGGTCCGGTTTCTGCCGGGCGCGGTGGTGAATACGGCGGGACAGCGGGGAGGGTTGTCGTCGCTGTTCGTGCGCGGAGGGGATTCCAATTACAACAAGGTCATCGTCGACGGCGTCAGCGTGACCGAACCGGGAGGAACAATTGACTTCGGCGTGCTCTCTTTAGCCGGGACCGACCGGCTGGAATTCCTGCGCGGAACGCAGAGCACGCTCTATGGCTCCGACGCCATGTCGAGTGTGGTGCAGGTGTGGACGCGAACGGGAAGCACGCCGGTTCCCGAGCTGCGTTTCGGCGGCGATGCCGGCAACTATGGCACGGAGAGCGGCTACGCGTCGGTAGCCGGCGCCAAGGGCCGGTTCGATTACAACGCTTTCGGCCATCAGTTCAATACCGCCGGGTCCGGGCCGAACGACGCGTATTCGAGCTCTCTGGAAGGCATGAACGTGGGCTTCGCGGCGAGCGACCAGATCTCGCTGCGGCTGCGGGTGCGGCATGACAACAGCGCGACCGACGTACCGGGCGCCTGGAATTTCAACGGAACGAATGTCTTCGACGTGTTTGGGACGACTTACGTTCTCACGCCAGACCTGGGCGGCAGCGCGCGCCAGAACACTCTGCTCGCGAGCTTCGACGTCGCGGTGAAAACCGGGACCAACTTTACCCAGCACTTCACTGGATTCGAATTCAGCTACAGAACGAAAAACCTCGACACCGGCATCACTCCAGAAAACACTCCGTTCGGACTGATTAACACAGCATTTGAGTCACTGGTTAACATTAACCGCGCCGGATTCGACTATCAGGGCGACTACCTGGAGCGCAGCTGGGCGCAGACCACCTTCGGCTATGAATTTGAGGACGAGAACGGCTCGGTGAATGCCCCAGTGCCGGCAGCCTTCGCGAGCGCAGGCCAAGGACTCCGACTGAATGAGGCTGCCTATATGCAACAGGCGCTGACGTGGGGACGGTTCAACCTGATCGCGGGCGGCCGCTTCGTGCACAACACGACATTCGGCAACACGGGCGTGCCGCGCGTGGCTTTGGGATTCCAACTCTTTCGCGGCGGACACATTCTTTCAGGTACGCGCTTGACTGGCTCGTTCGCCACCGGCATCAAAGAGCCGCGCTTTGAAGAGAGTTATGTCACCAGTCAGTATCAAGTCGCGAACCCGCACCTCAGAGCCGAGCGCAATCGCGCGCTGGAGGCCGGCTTTCAGCAAGATCTGTTTGGCCGGGTCGTGTTCGCCGCCGATTACTTCAACAATCTGTTCCACGATCAGATCGCATTTGTCACGATCAATCCAAATACCTCTGTTGGGCAATATCAGAATCTCGAGAAATCGTTGGCGCATGGTGCGGAAATTCAGCTGCAGAGCCGCATCACGCAGCGACTTTCCTGGAACACGGCTTATACCTACACATCTACGCAAATCCTGCTGGCGCCGGGCGAATTTCCTCCATACGCGCAAGGAGATCCTTTTCTGCGCCGGCCCCGGCACTCGGCCACCACCCTGCTAACTTATCTTTCCCCGCGCTGGGGAGGAACTCTCGAGGGCAGTTTCGTCGGACCGCGGCCTGATTCCGATTTTGACGGCTTCGGCATCACGCACACGCCGGGATACCTTCTTATGGATTTTGGGGGATGGTACAAGGTGCACTCCCGTGTGACTCTTTATGCCAACGTGGAGAATGCTCTGAACCACACCTACCAGGAAGTGACGGGATATCCCTCGTTACACGCGGATTTCAGGACGGGGATGCGGTTTCGGATTGGGGGCGAGTAGGCGTTCGGGCAAAAGCCCCACTTCTGCCGCAAAAGGCGCGGCAGAAATGGGGCACCCGGCGTTTCCGGATTGGGGGAGAACAGGAGGATTGGAGATTCAGATTGGAGATTTCAGACTGCGGATTTCAGATTGTTGATTGCAGATCGGAGAACAAATCTTGACCGAAACTATCTGTCACTGTAACCGTACACTAGCGACAGGAGGTCATCGTTTGTTCACACGCCGGGAATTTTCCAAGGGGATGGGAGGGGCGCTTGCCCTGGCCGGGATAAACCCACTGCTGCGCGCGCAGGCGACTACTGCGGCTGCGCTCTACTGCCAGGCGTTTGTCCTCGATTGCAACACGCTGTCCTCGGCCGGCTACACGCCGCGAGTGGATCAGAAGGATCTGCTGAAAGATATCCGCGAATCAGGCGTAACCGTGGTCAAGTGCACGCTGGGCGGAGGGAATGGGAAGTTCGAGGAAACGGTCGCAGACATTGGCGCGCTGGAGCAGTTGATCGAGGCTTGGCCGAATGATCTCATGACGGTCCGTACGGCGGCAGACATGAGCCGCGCGCAGCAGGAGCACAAGCTCGGATTCATTTATTCCTTCGAGGCCGAGGCGATGCTCGAGGGCAAACTCGAGCGGATTGAGATGTTCCGTCATCTGGGCGTGCGGGTGATGCAGCTGACTTACAACCGACGCAGTCCGTTCGGTGTGGGTTGTTTGGATGGCGATACCGAGGCGCTGACCGAGCTCGGGCGCAAAGCAATCGCGAAGATGAACGAACTGGGCGTTGCGGTCGACCTGAGCCATTCGAATACGCAGACCACGCGCGAGGGAATTGCCGCGTCGACCAAGCCGGTGATTTTCTCTCACACCGGATGCCGGGCGGTTTATCAGCATCCGCGAAGCAAGGAGGACCGGGACATGAAGGCGCTGGCGGACAAGGGCGGGGTGATGGGGATTTACATGCTGCCGTTTCTGACCCCGTCGCCGAAGCAGCCGATGCTGGAGGATTACATGCGCCACATGGAACACGCGCTAAACGTTTGCGGCGAAGATCATGTGGGAGTGGGCAGCGACGTTCCCTTTGAAAAGATTGCTACGCCGGATCTCGATGCGCTGCGTAAGGAAGTGGACGAGCGCAAGGCCGCGGGAATTTCGGCGCCGGGGGAGGATCGTCCGCCTTACATTCCGGATATGAACACACCGAGAAAGATGGAGATCATCGCCGATGCGCTCGTGAAGCGCGGTTATTCCAGCGGCGCGGTTGAGAAAGTTCTGGGGTTGAATTTCCGGAGGGTGTTTACGGAGATATGGTCGGCATGAGTGCCGTGAGGAGTCCTTCTTTCGCCCTTTCAGGGCTTGTTCCCCTTATTCTCTTCTTGACCCCACGGCTTGTGCCGTGGGCTGTATTCTTTCGCCGCTACGCGGCTTAGCTGACTTCCTGCGGAACACGCGGCTGGGGCATGGCGGCAGCGGCCTTGGCCCCAAAATACTTCGTTCGGGCCAGGAGAAGCTTTTCGATTTCCACTTCCTTCAGGGGCTGCTGGCGGCCGAGCAAGTGCGTCACCAGGGCGATCTGCGCGAAATGCTCGACGGTCTCCATCTTCATGTAGGCGTGCTCGAGGGTGTCGCCGTAAGTTACGACGCCGTGGTTGGACATGAGGATGGCGTCGTAAGTTGGGACGTAAGGTTCGAGCGTCTGGGTGAGTTCCGACGTGCCCGGAGTTCCGTAGCGGGCGAGGGGAATGCAGCCCAGGCCCATCACGACTTCGCAAACCAGAGGCTCGGTGAGGGCGATGCCGGCGGCGGCGAAGCCGGTCGCGGTCGGCGGATGGGCGTGCACGATGGCCTGAACGTCGGGGCGGAGACGATAAATCAGCAGGTGCATGCCGATCTCGCTGGTCACGTTGCGCTTGCCGGAGACACGCCGCCCTTCCATGTCAACAATGACCATGTCCGAGGGTTGCATCGCGCCTTTGCTGAGGCAGGTCGGAGTCACCAAAACGCGGTCATTCTTGAGGCGGACCGAGAGGTTCCCGTCCATGGCGGCAACGAAGCAACGCTCGTGCAGCATCCGTCCGTAGCGGACGATTTCCTGCCTGTGTTGACGTTCGGTAGGCATGGTTACCTTTCGGGGAGATGACAAAAAGCAGGCCGCACTCAGCCCCGATACTACCAGCACTCAACGCGCGGAAACAACCGGATTTTGGGGCCATCTGGCGCGATTGCCGGGCAGCGGATCGATAGGGAGGCGGCCCCATCGCGGGTTGGTTGCGTCGCAAGGAACTCCCTTCGACGCACTGCGCTTGCTCAGGGCAGGCCAGGCGTCGCGCGCCTCGCTCAGGTCCTCGAGCGGGCAAAATGCGCCTGCTTCAGGATGACAAGGGAACAGGGGGCGCTGCGGGTCCCTATAATCGGAGGCGTGCTGGTCTCCGATTTCCATTACGACCTTCCGGAGGAATTGATCGCCCAAGAACCGCTCGCGGACCGGGCCAGTTCCCGGCTGCTGCACTTGGAAGCTGGCAGCGGCCGATTCGAAGACCGGCAATTTCGGGAGTTTCCTCAGCTGCTGCGAGCGGATGATTTGCTGGTCTTTAACAACACCCGGGTATTTCCGGCACGGCTTTATGGACGGCGTGGCGGGCTGAGAGCACAGGCGGTGAGCCGGCGCAATCCCGCGGCACGGGAT
>CAYOUY010000399.1:0-15310 GCA_964407245.1 uncultured Acidobacteriaceae bacterium | reverse complement strand
CTTGGCCTTGCGCCACACGTTGGCCACGGCGAGCGTCCAGAAGGGCACGAGGTCAGCGCCCGGAATCAGTTTCGCCAGGAACGACGGCAGAAATTCCCAATGCCAGCCGAGCAGGCGAACCATCGCCATCGCGACGCCAATGTCGAGGAGGTCGTCGGCAGGCGACAGCGCGCCCTCAACGAACAAAGGGAAGACGACGAGCTGCAGCGCGTCAGTCACGATGGCCAGCAGCATGGCCGTCCGAAATTTCGGCCCCGGCGAGATGGTGATCGCGTCGTCAGGCATAGCGACCGCTGCTCTATTGTAGCGCCAGCGGCCTGCCCGTCGCGGCTCTTGACGGCGCCTCAGATAATGCAGGTCGGGGAGTCAAGCCGCCAATGAGCGGATGAGACTAGGCGGCGTTGCGAGGGGCGGTGCTTAGCCGCCCCTTCGTTGTGGTTTGTGCGTTGGGGGAAAATCAAGTCGTGGTCGCGGCGCGCTAACAGCTCACTGCGCCGCTTCTTTACTTCGTCAATTCCTGACTGCTGAGCCTTCATCCCGTCAGCTCGTGGCGTGCATCTAGTAGCGATCGTCGGCGGCCCAGCGCAGGACTTCATCCTCGACGGAAAATTTCTCCGGGATAGGACGCGCGAAGCGCGACGCCAGCGAAAACGCGTGCACTTCCAGCGGAACGGTGAAGTGCGCCCGCGTCTTCAGGAAGCCGCGCACCCAAAGCTCGGCGTAGCGCTCCAGGCCGACGGCCTGAATCTGGACCGAGTGCACCAGCGAGTGGAACAGGGCACGTTCGTTAAGCCGCTGGTTGAAGACCACCAGGTCAATGAATGTGAGCGATTCCATGTGTGGCATGTCGGGCAGGTTATTGAACCCCATTGCCCGGGCCTTGGCGACAAATTCCGGCTCCGGGACGCGCGCGCCGTTGAGCTCCGCGATGCGAATGCGTTTCAGCAGCACCTCAGAAAAGTAGGGTGAGAAGATCGCGATCTGCTCATTGCTGAGCGGGCGGGAATGCTGCAGATAGCGCTCGCGACCGTCACGCAGGCACGCGGCAAGCCACTCGATGGCCTGGCTGATCTGCTCGTCGTTTGGCGCGGGGCAGGGCGCGGCAGCCGGCTCGTGCTCAGGGATGTGCTTTTCGAGCGAGGAGTAAAACTCGTTCAACGCGCTGGCGGCTTCGGCGGACTTGCGCAGCACGTCGCGCCGCCCGAAGCGGGCCAGGTCGTCAGCGGAATAGTGGAGGCGAAGCTGATGGGTGGCGCAATGTGCGCTCAACAGTTCCAGTTGAGCATGGCGCAGCTCGGAATTCATTTGGACAATCAGAACCCTGTCCTCGGGGTTTTCATACCGGTACATCTGGTACAACTCCTGAATCCTTACAACCTGAATCTTTAAAACCCGAATCTCTACACTTGGATCTGCAAAAGCGCAGGGGAGGGCCGAATAACAATTACTTATACATCGTAATGTAGACGCTGTCAACATAATAATTGGAAAGACCCCCGTTACCAAAGAGCCATCGGCAACGGTGGCTGCAGGCACAGAACCAGCGGTAAAGGCGAGACGAAGGCGCCCGTCAGGAAGTTGCTGCAAGCCGCATGGGCGCACCGCCTTTCCTGACAGAAAGCCCTATTCGGGACAAACGAGGTTAGACCTGGGGGAAGGCTCTCGGTAGTCACCTATACAGGGTTATGTGGACGGTGTCAATATATTGGGGTTCATCTCAGTGGGAGTGCACTCCTCGCACCGGAGGACAGCGATGCCGCGGCATCCCGATCCTGATCTCGAAGAACGCATTCTGAAGGCCGCCCACACGCTGTGGAAGCGAGGGGGCGACAAGGCGCTCACCATGCGGGCGGTGGCGCGGGCCGCAGGCACCAACACGCCTGCCGTCTACCGCCGCTTCAAAGATCGCAAGGCGATTGTGCGGGCTTTGTTGTTGCGCACAATTACTCGCATCGGAAAGATCTTTCAGGCAGGCGAGACGATTGAAGCTGTGACCGAGGCCTATGTGGACCAGGCCCTGCACGACCCGCACGAATACGAACTGTTTCTCGCCAACGTGCACGAACTGACACCGCCCCGGAGCCGGGCCCGGCCGATCCGGGAGTTCAGGCCAAACTTCGCCATACTGGAGCAGAGGCTGGCCAAACGGCTGGGTGGTGCCCCAGAAGCTCACACGCAGATGGCGTTGGCCGTCTGGGCCTTGGTGCATGGAACGACCACGCTCTTGTTGTCGAAGGCCGTCCCCGAGGGGCATGAGGAGGAGCTGCGCTGCGCTTGCCGGACAGCCGTGCAAGCGCTGCTCGACGGAACCGGCAGGTTCTCCGCCAAGTGCCCCGACACTTCGGGAGGAAACTGAAAGCAGGCCGATTGGAAAGTATCTAGGACCTATGTGGTACATGCCGCAGGGCTTGGTTTCTTCTGTTTCGGGGCATACCTTCCCTGTGGCCGACGATCCACCCTACTTTTTCCGGCTTGGGTCGTCGTCAGGATTGACATAGTTGAACTGTAATGGAGACGCTCCATGAACCTGCACCACGACCTCGCCGCTTGCCATCGCGTAATGGTGCATGTCCGGGTCGAGATAAGCGAAGCTACCGGCTGGGAAATCTCCCATCTTGCTCTCGTCGAAGCGGTCCCCCATTCCAACTTTGAATGTCCCTGAAATGACGGTAACGTTTTCCCGTTTCGGATGCCAATGCGGCGCGATGCGATATCCGTCAGGCATCTTCAAACGCACGGTGTAATCCCCGCTCGAAGCGGCCGGGTTGCCCTCTAGAACTGCGAGTTGGGCGCCTGCGGCAACAAATGCCGGTGCCGGACCGTATGGAACCGCGTCGGGAGTGAATGCGTGTTTGGCGGAACCTGTTTGCGCTGCAATCGTAAAGACCAAGGTCACCCCACACAGCAGCGCCACCACCGTCGCCTTCAAATATCCGTTCCGTTTCATTAGCTCTGCCTCCAGAGTTGAAGTAGATAACGATCGCCCACGATAATCCTTCAGCCAAGCCAATCTTGCAATCTGAATGGGATAACGCTTCCATATTTTTGATCTATCGTCGTAAATTCTTCAATCTTAGGGGATAATGCGTGGAACGCAACCCTATGCCAAGTGCACAACCACAAGCCGGTGAAGTTGAGCTGGACCTGGGGCGCTATGAACTCCGACGCCGGGGGCGGCCGGTCAAGCTCGAGAAGAAGCCCATGGAGCTGCTGATCTTTCTCGTGGCCCGCCGGGAGCAACTGGTTACGCGTAAGGACATCGTCACGAAACTTTGGCGTTCGGATCTCTTTGTTGATACCGAGGCCAACCTCAACAATGTCATCCGAAAAATCAGGACGGCCTTGGGCGATAGGTCAGGGAAGCCGCGTTTTCTGGAGACGATAGTTGGCAAAGGGTACCGCTTTATCGGACCCGTACGAGTGATTGATGCGTGCTTCCCGCGTTCCGGCTTCGACGAAAATCCGGCAGCCGAGGCCATCCCCAGGCGCATTCCTCTCCCGGAGGAACGCGCTACCCTTGCGGTACTGCCACTGTGTCTGCTCGGAAATATTCCTGACGACAAGGGGGTGTGTCTCGGTTTTGCCGACGCACTGGTATCGCGCCTTGGGAATTTGAAGGATTTGGATGTCTTGCCAACTTCGTCAATGCTGAGTGTACCGGCAGAGATGAGCGCCTCGGATGTCGGGTCACGCCTCGGTGTTCGCTTCGTAGTTCACGGCGCCCTTCGAGAATCAAAGGGACAGTGGCGTCTTGCATTGCAGATGTTCGATACACATTTGCAGGGAGCGGGATTCACATGGAAGCGCGACCTCGACCTCGATCGTCTTGCGGAACTGGAGGATGAAATTGCTAAACAGATCGCGACTGCATTGAACAGGCCCTTGCACCCTCACACTCCGCCGGTCCAGCGGTACAGCAAAGACCATTTGGCGTACGCGGAATTCATGCGAGGATATCGTCTTAGCTCTTCCGGAGATCATGCGCTGCTGGATGAAGCGGTACAGCGACTCAGCAACGCGGTGACGCGCGATCCGTCTTTTGCTCTTGCCCACGCGACCCTGTCGCTCGCCTGTGCAACCCGTTATCTCGAAGTTGACCCGGCCAGCAAATGGTCGGAAAAAGCTGAGTTTCATTGCGCTCGGGCGCTCGAGCTCAGCCGTGATTTGCCCGAAGCCCACGTTGCGAAAGCTTTTCTGCTTTGGAGCCCGTTAAAGAACTTTCAGCATCTGGATGCGATGGTCGAACTGCGGAAGGCGATAGCCCTGCAGAAGAATCTGCCGCGCGCTTACAACCGCCTGGGCACAATCCTGGCTCATATCGGTCTGCTGGATCGAGCGCGTGAAATGTATGAACGAGGGCGCCCGTTCCAACCAAAGAAGGCGGTCAATCACAGCATCGTCCAGGTTTATCTCTGGAACCGGGAGCTTGATCTCGCAGCAGAAGAAATTCAGGCCTGGCGAGGCGAGGGCCTGAGCAACAAGTATGTCATCTACTTTGCTGCGCAACACGCCCTGATGTCCAGCGACTGGAACGAGGCAAGGGCTCTGCTCGACGAAGCGATCCAGCTCTTCCCCGAGGAACCGCTAATCGTCAGTTTGCTGGGTGTCTATTGGGCTTTGGTGGGGAACGCTGGACAGGCACTGGAGTGTGTGACTCGCGCCTGCAGCAGTGCCAAATCTTTCGGGCACGCCCACCACACCTACTATCAGATCGCTTGCATCTTTTCGTTGTTGGGCCGTGACGTGGCTTTTGAATGGCTTGAACGCGCTGTCAATCACGGATTTGCGTGCTGGCCATTTTTTCTGAAAGACGTTTGCCTCCAGAATGTGCGAAGCCTCCCTGAATTTGACACCTTGGTAAGCTCCTTGCAAGCCAAGTATCCGGACCATCTTGGCTTGCTATAGGTCGCCCCCCACTTACCGGACAGATGACGGGCAAACCGGAACTTATGGGCGATGGCGTGCAGAACCGGCTTAAGTGGATTCATGAGATTAGGTTGGACCCGCAGGATTAGAACGGCCTCATTGTTACTCTTGCTGAAAAGTTGAATCTCTCCGCCTGTTCTGCCGATGGAAAAGGCAGAGCGGATTATGACCAGGATTCTATTGGTCGAAGACAGCAAGTTTCTGAGACTGGCGACCGAACGGTCGCTGGCCCACGCGGGTTATGAGGTTCTGACTGCGGCGGACGGTGAGAGCGCTCTGCAACTAGCGCGCGAGAAGAGGCCGGACGTGATCCTGCTGGATCTGCTGCTGCCCAAGATCACCGGATTGGATGTGCTGAAGGCCGTGAAGAGCAATCCCGCAACCGCGGCGATCGCGGTGGTGGTCCTCACGGGAATGTCGCAGAAGAACGAAGACCGGCTGCGCAAAGACGGCGCCTTCGCATTTCTCGCAAAGGCCGAGCTCGCTCTCGATAGAGGTCCCCATTCCCTGCTGAGTGCCGTGGCCGAGATCCTCAAGAAACTGAACCTGGAAGTCCCGGCAAGCCCGTTTGCGGCTACGCGGTGAGCACGCCCAGAATCGTCCGTAACTCCGATTTGGTTACTGCCTGTGCTTGCTGCCCGAGGCTGCCTCGGTGGCATTGCTTGAGACTTCCACCAGGCTCCGGATCCCATGAAAATAAATCACTTAGAGATGGGAACTCCTGCCTTGCTGGCGGCGTCTATGTTTAATGAGGAAGTCGGCCTACGTCGCAGGCTAGACCGGACTCGGATTGGGCCATGAAATTCCAGGGCGCGGTGGGGTGGAAAATCCTATAATCGTTGATTATGTGCGGCAGGGATTATGTGGGCAGGGGAGTCGACCACCTTGGGTGATCTGGCAAGTGCGATAGGAATTCGGGCGCAGGAAGAAGCGGCCATTGTTGCCGAGCTGAAGGCCGGCTCAGAAGCGGCTTACGCATGGCTGATTGGCGAATTCCAGCAGCCGGTGTACGGGCTGGTGTACCGCATCGTGAACGATCCAGCCGACGCGGCCGACACCACGCAGGATGTCTTCCTGAAGGTTTTTCGCGGGATGAAGCATTTCCAAGGCGGGTCCAGTCTGAAGACCTGGATCTACCGGATCGCGTTGCACGAGGCCGCTAATCGCAAGCGCTGGTGGTTCCGGCACAAGGCGAAGGAGACATCGATTGCTCCTGCGGAAGCGGAGAGCAGCTGCACGGAAGCGGCACTGCAGGCGGCCCTGACCGATCCTGCGGACTCGCCGTTCGACAATGTGGCGCACCGCGAAGTGCAGCGCCGCGTGGAGCAGGAGTTGCGGCAGCTGAACGAGCCGTACCGGACCACACTGATTTTGCGCGACCTGGAAGAGATGTCGTACGAAGAGATTGCAGAGGTGCTGGAGATTTCGCTGGGCACCGTGAAGTCGCGGCTGACACGCGGGCGCGACATGTTGCGGCAGCGGCTGACGCCGTTTGTCCGCGAAGTTGGGCACGAGCTGGGGCTGACCGCGCCGGAATTGGACAGCAAAGAAGAAGCGCGGATGCAGGTTGCTGGAGGGGGTAGAAGGGCAGAGGTGATGCCATGAAGATCACTGGCACACAAGAAACGGGCACGAAGAGGGCATTGACGTGCCGCCAGGCACGACGTTTGTTCTCTCCATATCTGGATGGAGCGGTGACGGGCACCGAAATGCTCGCGCTGCACGATCACTTGTCAGAGTGCGCGCCCTGCCACGAGTGCTATCAGGAGTTGCGCCGGACGCAGCAGTTGGTGATGAGCATGGCAAGGCCAAAGGCGCCGGAGGATCTGGCGCTGCGGCTGCGCGTCGCCATCTCGCACGAGCGGGCCCAGGCGGCGCGAGGTCCGTTTGCGGGCTGGCTGGTGCGGTTGGAAAATTCTCTGCGCGCCCACATGGTGCCGGCAACGGCTGGTTTTCTGAGCGCGCTGATCCTCTTCGGAGTGGCGATGGTGTATTTCGTTGCGCCGTCGTCTTTGCAGGCCGACAACGACGTCCCGCTGGTGATGGTCAACACCGCACCGCAGTTAGAGGCGAGCGCGTTCGGCATGACGCTCGACACCATCAATGCCGATTCGCTGGTGATTGAGGCCTACGTCGACGCCAACGGCCGTGTGCAGGATTACCGGATTCTTTCTGACGATACGGAACAGGCCAAGGAAGTGTTGCCGCAAGTGAAGCGCATGCTGATTTTCACGACGTTCCGTCCGGCGCTTTCCATGGGCCGTCCGACGGCCAGCCGCGCGGTGTTGTCGTTCTCGAAGATCAGCGTGAAGGGGTAGGGATCGCGGGAAGCCGTTCGGCAGGGGCTAAAGCCCAAACCAGAAGACGATCTTTACGCGGCCCTGAAGGGCCGCTCTTCCACGGTAGTTCTCTCGCCAACATTCAAGGAGCCGGGATTTCGATTACCGCCCGCGGTGCCCGTGAGTAGCGCCGGGCAACTTGCCGGCTGTAGCGAGGGGTCTCGCCCTCGGATTGCCGCCCGGACGTCGGCGCTACGGTCGCCCGCTATGGCGTTTGCTTCTGTAGCACAATTGTGAACTGCGCCTTGCAGGTGTTAGCTGGATCGTCGAACGCCTCTCCCGTGCGATCGCCCTCCGACGCGTGGAAATAGACGCCGTGTTTGAGACGATCCGGCAAGCCCGTGAAGCGGGCCTTGCCGTCGATGTTGGTGCTGACCTGCAGATCCAACTTGCGCACATTCATGAATCCGTAGGCGATGTGGACTTTGACGGTCGCGGCATAGACCGGCGCGCCGGCAGCGTCGGCGGTGATGGTGAAATCGGCTGAGCAAGGCCCAAGGCCGCCATCGAGCGCAGGGACGGCGTGGGGATCGGGCGCACCGGCGGTCTGCGAAGTGCTACTGCCAGCTTGAGACAGAGCATTGCTGCCGGTTTGAGGCTTGGAACCGGCGCCTGTCTGAGAAAAGGCTAAGGCAGACAGGGCGATCAGCAGAAGGGCGGGCTGGATAAAGCGGGCGAGCCGGCAAAGTCTGATTTCCTTCATGTTAACTAAGAGTACCGTAGCGGTTCGCCGGATGCACGGCGGGTGGAAGCCTTTCATGCCGTTGGCTTTAGGGGTTCCTGTTACCAACGTTCATTGCCCCTCCACGAAAGTGCCGAATATAATTTTTGGAACTGTCACCCCGTCCAGCGAGGAACAACGGATTTTCTGCATGCCTGAGGCCGGCACTCAATTGACGCGCCACAGCCAGGAACTGACGATTTTTCACGACGTGGCCAAGGCGCTGACGTCGTCGCTGGACCTCGACTCCATTCTGCAGACCATCATGGAGAAAATGGCGGAATACTTCCGCCCCGACACATGGTCGCTGCTCATGGTGGACGAGTCGCACGACGAGCTCTATTTCGCTATTGCCGTCGGCGACAAGGCCGAAGCTCTGAAGAACGTGCGCCTGAAGCTGGGCGAAGGCATTGCGGGATGGGTGGCGAAAAACGGCGAGGCGCGGGTGGTACCCGACGTGCGCTCCGATCCCTACTTTGCCAGCCGCGTTGACGACACCACCAAGTGGGAGACGCGGTCGGTGATCTGCGTGCCCTTGCGCTCGAAGCTGCGCGTGCTGGGCGTGATCCAGCTGGTGAACGTCGACATGACGCGCTTTAAGGAAGGTGAGTTGTTCTTCCTGCAGTCGCTGTGCGACTACGCCGCCATCGCCATTGAAAACGCGCGCTGGGTCGAGAAGATCCAGGAATTGACCATCACCGACGACTGCACCGGCCTGTACAACGCGCGGCATCTTTACAAGACGCTCGACACCGAGGTCTACCGGTCGTCACGCTTCGGATACGAGTTCAGCATTCTGTTCATCGATCTCGATCATTTCAAGGCGGTGAACGACACGCACGGTCACCTGATCGGGAGCAAATTGCTGGCTGAAATCGGTTACCTCGTGAAAGCGCAGCTGCGCTTGATCGACTTCGCTTTTCGTTATGGCGGCGACGAGTTTGTGGTGCTGCTGCCGCAGACGGGAAAGGATCAGGCGCTGGTCGTGGCCAAGCGCCTGCAGGAAGCGCTCCGCCACAGCAGTTTTTGCCGCGAAGAAGGATTGAACCTCAACATTCGCGCCTCGATCGGCCTCGCCACTTATCCGCACGACGCCCGTACGGCGCATGACGTCATCCGCCAGGCCGACGGCATGATGTACATGGTGAAGAATTCGACCCGCGACAACATCGGCATCGCGCAGCGGGGCGTGCTGCGCTAAACCGTCGTTGGTCGTTTGTCCTTGGTCGTTGACGGGAGTGCTGCACGCCACGGCCCTCAGGGGCTAAAGCCCACATCTGAATTGGCCTTAACGGCACGGCTGAAGCCGTACCCTACCCGTATCTTGCTGTTAGCAGGGCCAGATTGCGGAAGGAAGACGCAGGCCGTCCTATTTGTCCGATTTTGGCGGGGCCGCGGTCGTGGCCTTCGTTTCCGGCTTGACTGCTTCCGGCTTGACCGCATTCGCATTGGCGGGGGCCTTGGGGTTCACGCCGAAATCCCAGAAGGAGAGGCTGACCGAGTCCTTACCCTGGGTTTCGACGATGGCGTACTCTCCCGGCGGCAGACTCTCGATGGGGGTGAGTTTCAGCCAGCCTCCGCTGACCTGAGTGATGGTGCTTTTAATGAAGTGCTGCTCCTCGGTGATCTTACCGCTGACCTGGCGCTTCACGTCGCCCACGATGCGTCGGTTGTCTTTGACCTCGATGCGCACGATGCGGAAGCGGTCGAAGGGCACACGCGGCTGCTCCGGTTGTTGCGGCTGCTGCGGCTGCTGCGGTTGTTGCGTCTGGCCAGAACGCTGCGACGCACGCGGCGAATCCATATTGACCACCAGCTGGGTGGTCTGGTCTGGAGGTTCCTCGAGGTTGATGTAAAGCGTGGGAACGTCCACGTGCGACTGCACGGTGGCGTGCGCGCCCTCGATCTCGATGCTTTGTTTCACTCCCGCGCCCGGGATGGCCGCGCGGAGAATATTGGCCTTGCCGCTGTGGGCCACGTCGCCGGAGTTCTGTTGAATCTCCACAACCTGCGGCTCACCCTGGAAAGTGTCGAGCAGGAACACGCCGGAATCGGACGGCAGGCGGAGTCCGCGAGCTACTTCTGGTTGCGCTGCCTCCTGCTTTGCCTCTTCCTCCGCCAATTCTTTGTCGAATTGCACCACCTCTGGAACCGATGCGCCAGCAACGCGGTCTTTTTCGTATTTTTCGGTCGCGGGCCAGTCCACGAGCGCAGAAGGCAAATCCTCCCATTCCTCTCGTTCGGAGCTGAAATAGTGAACCCGGTCGCCTTTGATTTCGTATTTAGTTACTAGCTGATAGGAGCCGTCTTTAAGGATGAGCCGGCGCGAGAGCTCCTGAGCCGCACACGGAATAACGCCGGTCAGCAGCAGGATTGCCACGAACAGCGCGGCGGTGAATCGGCGACGAGTCCTCATAACTCCATTGTACGATTGCGACGCCGCAGCAGGAGGTTGGCCATGATGATGCAAATAACACAACGTCTTCTGTTTGTCGCAGGAGTCCTTGCAGGTGGCGTGGCCTTCGCCGGGGCGCAGGCGCGGCCGGCAGCGAAGGTAGTGGATGACGGGATCGTGATCGAAGATGTGACCTTGATCTCTCCTGAGCGGCCGGCTCCACTGCCCCATGCGACTGTCGTGATTCGCGCTGGAAGGATTGCCGAAATCGGAACGAATCTTATGGGCGGCCCGCATGCGCGGCGCATAGACGGGCGGGACCGCTTCCTGATTTCCGGCCTCATCGACACGCATGTGCACGTCGGCGACGCCGCTCCCCTCGATGACGACGCCGTCACCGCGCATCCCGAACTTCTCGAGGCATACCGCTCGCAACTGCCTCGGTCGTTTCTGGCATTCGGATTCACGACGCTGGTTGACCTCAATCTCGCCCCGGACACGCTCTCCTGGTTTAACCGGGCGCCGGTCCATCCCACTCTTTACCATTGCGGACCGGCGGTGCGCGTGATGGGCGGATATACCGCACAGCGAATCCCCAAGGATGCAGCGGCAGCTAATCGGATGAACATTGTTTATCAGTCGTCGCAGGCGAAGGATTGGCCTGCGTATCTGGACCCGCGTGATTACACACCAGCGCGCGCCGTGGATCGGGTGGTCGAAGCCGGCGGCATCTGTGTGAAGACTTTCGTTGAAACCGGATTCGGCGGTGTATTTCACTGGCCGGTTCCCACCGCTGAGACACTCGATGCCCTGCGCGCCGAGACTCGCCGGCGAGGACTTGTTTTCGTCATTCACGCCAATGCAGTCGAAAGCTGGCAGGCCGCAATCAACGCTCATGCCGATGTGATCGCACACGGACTCTGGCACTGGCCGGGCGATCGCATGGGCACGATGCCTCCGGGCGAAGTGCGTGACGTAATTGAGGCCGCGGCCCGCGGAGGTATCTGGGTGCAACCCACGCTGCAGGTGGTCTATGGCGAGGGGTCGATTTTCGATGCCTCTTTGCTCGACGATCCGCGGCTGGCAGAATCGCTGCCGCGCTCGGTGATTGCCTATTTGAAAGGCAATGATGGTCAAGCCGCCCGTCGCGCCATGGCCGATGAATACCGGCAGGTGTTTGCGAAAATTCTCGGGCCGTCGGTTGATCCGGCAACAGCGATGTCGATCGGGCCCGCCCGCGTCACTGCGACTCTTCGTCTGATGCTGGCCGACGACGTCAAGCTTCTCTTCGGCACTGACACGCCGGCTGGGGAAGGCGTCGGAAATCCGCCGGGGCTGAATGGCCGGATGGAAATGGGGCATTGGGTCGACACCGGCGTGCCGCTGGCACGAATCCTGCGCGCGGCCACGCTCGACAATGCCGTCGCCTTCGGCCTGGCAAAAGATCTGGGCACCATCGAAGTCGGAAAAAGGGCTGACCTGCTGCTTTTGCGCGCCGATCCGCTGAAAGCGATCGCTGCCTACGACGCGATTGATACAATTTTCGTGAACGGGACTGTGATTGCGCGCGCTTCTCTCCTGCCGGCGAACTAGGAGCCGCGCCGTTTTCAATGCCCAACCCGGTCGATACGCCGGTGGCCGTGGTAGTATGCTGTGTTCGCAAGGGCGACGGCTGCACCCGCGAACCTCTCGATCCATGAAACGGACCTCCGTCCTGTCGGTGACTTTCTTATCAGCGGCACTCGCGGTTTGCGCCGCTTTCGCGAGCCTGCCCGCGTCAGGTCAGTCGACGCAGACCCCACAAGCCACGCAGCAAGACACCAGTCAAAACACCAACAAGGACCTGCCCATCCCCGCCGCCGAAACCCAGCGCTACTCCGTGCAGGGGCAACCGGCGGCTGCCACCCCAGTTTCCTACGCCTCGGTGACGGAGTTGAATGGCATCCTGGCGCAGCTGGAAGCGGCGTCGAAGGACACGCAGGCGGATTTGGTCAAGCTGCGCATTGAGCGCTGGAAGACAGACACGGCCTACAAGAAGCAGGCCCTGACGAACGTAGACTCGATTCAGCGCAACCTGCAGGGCGCGCTGCCCGAGATCATGAAGCAGCTGCGTGCTGCTCCAGAGGATGTGCCTGTCACGTTCAAACTCTACCGTAACCTCGATGCCCTGTACGACGTGCTGGGGAGCGTGGTGGAGTCAGCCGGCGCCTTCGGGTCAAAAGACGATTTTCAGGCGCTCTCCAATGATCTGAACAACTTTGAAGGTGCACGCAAGCAGTTTGCCGGACGTATCGAGAATCTTTCGTCTGCGAAGGAGGCCGAAATCGTTCGGCTGCGCGTGGAGTTGAAGACCGCACAGGCCGCAGTTCCGGCCGTGCCTCCCAAAAAAATCGTAGTGGACGACAACGAACCGGCCAAGAAGCCGCCAGCCAAGAAGAAGCCGGCTCCGAAGCCTTCGACTACTACGCCCTCGACTGCCAAACCCGCGGCCGGGCAGACTCAGCCCCAGACGCCGCCGTCATCTCAGCAGACGGCGAAGCCACAGTAGCCCTCCGAATCTGTTAATCTTCCCACCGCATCTACATCTCGCCTTCGTCTTCATGCTCTCGTCTTCATTCATGCCTTCGCACGGCCACATCAGCGCGGTAATTTTCGGCATCGTCATCATCGTTGCCGTGCTACTCGACGCCTTTGAGACCGTGGTTTTGCCGCGGCGGGTTACGCGCCACTTCAAATTGACGGCGTGGTTCTACCGCCGCACCTGGATTCCCTGGCGCAGAATTGCCGCCGGCATCAAAACCGCTTCCCGGCAGCAGAATTTTCTGGGCTACTTCGGGCCGCTCTCGCTGATTCTTCTGCTGGGCTTCTGGGCGACAGGGTTGATTCTTGGGTTCTCACTTATTCAATTCGGGATCGGCGGGCATGAACAGCTAAGCGGCGAACCGCTGACATTCGGCAAGATCGTCTACCACAGCGGCGAGACATTTTTCACGCTCGGCTATGGGGACATCGTGCCCACCTCGGGCGCGGCGCGGGCGCTTTCGGTGATTGAGGCCGGCATGGGTTTCGCCTTTCTGGGCGTGGTGATCGGCTACATTCCGGTGGTGTACTCGTCATTCTCGCGCCGCGAGATTCAGATCTCCATCATGGACGCGCGCGCTGGATCGCCGCCCTCGGCCGCTGAGTTGCTGGTGCGGCTGGCGGGTCGGTCGGAGGATCCGGGAGTCGATCAGAAGATCCTGGATGAGGTTCTGCGCCACTGGGAAGTGTGGTCGGCGGAGCTGCTGGAGAGCCAAATTTCGTATCCGGTGCTGACATTTTTCCGCTCGCAGCACAGCAATCAATCGTGGCTGGCGGCGCTGACCACCGTGCTCGACGTAACTTCGCTGGTGCTGGCCGGAATTGAGGGCGTGCACCCGGGCCAGGCCAAGCTGACCTTTGCCATGGCGCGGCACGCCGCGGTCGATCTGGCGCAGGTCGTCAACGCGCGTTACGATCCCACGGCCCCCGACCGCCTGCCCGACGCTGAGTTTGAGGTTTTGCGCGAGGTTCTGGCCTCGGCGGGGTTGAAACTGAGAAGCGACGAAACGGCCCGCGAAAAACTTACCAAATTGCGCTCGATGTACGAACCCTACGTGCACTCAACGGCGCGCAACATGATGCTGACTCTCCCGGCCTGGAGACATGCCGAGAAGGCACGCGATAATTGGCAGGCCGGACCGTGGGATCGGCTGATTCAGGCGAAGGGGCTGGCGGTGCTGGGCCAGAAACCGCGTCCGCCCGCACCGGGTGTAGATGCGGACCACTTCTGAGCAGGCTAGGTGTTGGGTCTTAGGTCTTCGGCGATTGGCCGCGCGCATCGGCTGCTCCGCTTCCGGTTCACCGGTTGTCCCCAACACCTAAGACCAAAGACCCAAGCCCCGACTCGCCAACCCATGCATGCTAACATCTTTGTGCGAATCCATCTTTGTTCGAGTCAATGAAACACACGGGCGAAAACGTGGTGCGAATTGAGGCTGAGGCGCTGCGCGCGCTGGCCGATCGGATTGCCGGGCCAATGGCGGCAGCGTTTCAGCGTGCGGTCGATCTGATGTTCGACTGCGCGGGGCGCGTGGTCGTCACCGGGATGGGCAAGAGCGGGCTGATTGCGCGCAAGATCGCGGCCACGTTGAGTTCGACGGGAACGCCGGCGTTGTATCTGCATCCGGTCGAGGCGCTGCACGGCGACTTGGGCATGGTGGTGCGCGGAGACGTGGTTCTGGTACTTTCGGCGAGCGGAGAAACCGAAGAAATTCTCGCGCTGCTGGCCACGATCAAGCGGCTGCAGGTTCCGCTGATCACCATGACGGGGGATGTGATTTGCGGTTCAACGGCAAACCCAAGGTCCCTCGACTCCGATTTCTCGTCCGCTTGCGGAGGAGAAATCTCCGCTCGGGATGACAGTAAGAGAGGAATTTCGACTTTGGCAACGGCGGCGGATGTGGCGCTGGACTGTTCCATTGCGCAGGAGGCTTGCTCTCTCGGCCTCGCCCCAACTGCGTCTACGACGACCATGCTCGCGCTGGGCGATGCGCTGGCCGTTTCCCTGAGCGAACGGCGCGGATTCAAAGAAGAAGATTTTGCCAACCTGCACCCCGGCGGGAAGCTAGGCAAGCGCCTGGCACGTGTGGAGTCGCTGATGCACACGGGCGAGGCTTTGCCGCGGGTCTCGCCGCAGACGACCATGCCAGATGTGATCTATGAAATGTCGCGCAAGAAACTCGGCGTGACCGCGGTGGTGGAAGGCGAGAAACTGGTGGGGATCGTCAGCGACGGCGACCTGCGGCGGCTGCTGGAAAAACGCGGCAAAGACGTGCTGGATCTGACCGCAGGAGAGGCCATGACACGCACTCCGAAGACGATTGCGGCCCATGAATTTGCCGCCACCGC
>CAYOUY010000398.1:0-2236 GCA_964407245.1 uncultured Acidobacteriaceae bacterium | reverse complement strand
ATCCATCGTCGCGCACGGCTGGCTGCTGTTCGAAGAGAGCAAAATGTCGAAGTCGCGAGGCAACATCGTGCGCGCCGAAACCGTGATCGACGTTCTCGGCAACGACGCGTTGCGCTACTTCCTGCTGCGCGAGGTAGTCTTCGGACAGGACGGCAGTTTCTCTTTCGATGCGCTGGTGCAGCGCTACAACTCCGATCTGGCGAACGATCTCGGCAATCTCGCCAGCCGCACACTGACCATGATCACACGCTACTTCCGCGGCGGCGAGGTGCCCTACCCTTCGCCCGGCGCAGCGCGCACGGCGGCGGACGACGGCATTGCCCGCACGGCCGAGGAGACTATCGCCAGCTTTTCCTCCCTGTGGGATGACTTTCAGTTTTCGCGCGCGCTCGAGGCCGCGTGGTCGTTGGTCGGCGCGGTGAACAAGTACATCGTGGAGAATGAGCCTTGGGCCGTCGCCGAGAGAGACGACGAAGGCAGCCGCTCGCGGCTTGCTACCATCCTCTACACGGCAGCGGAGGCGCTGCGCATCGTGACCGCTCTTGCCCACCCGGCAATTCCGGAGTCGACGACGCGCATCTGGGAGCAGTTGGGACTCGGCGATATTTCCCGCTTCCGCCTGACGGATTTGAGATGGGGGCAACTCCAGCACGGTACGAAATTGGGCAAGGTGGAAGCTGTCTTCCCGCGCGCTGACAAATCCGCCATCGAAAGGATGCAAGTGATGGAACAGCAGCGCACGGCCGCACCCGTCGCTCCGGCTGCCTCCACCCCAGCCCCGGCTCCGGCTGCGGGTCCGGCCCTACCGGCCGCAGGGCCTGCACCCCCAGCTACTGCCGCCACTCCTGACGGGCGCATTAGCATCGACGATTTCGCCAAGGTCGAGATGCGCGTAGGTCAGGTGAGAGTCGCCGAAAAGGTGAGGGGCGCTGATAAGTTGTTGCGCCTCGAGGTAGATATTGGCAGCGAAGTCCGCCAGGTGGTGGCTGGCATCGCCGAAGCCTACGCACCCGAGTCGCTGATTGGGCGCAAGGTGGTCCTTGTCGTTAATCTGCAACCGCGCAAGCTGCGCGGCCTGGAATCCAATGGCATGATCGTCGCCGCCTCGGTCGGCGAAAGGGGGTCGCCGGTGCTGGCGGGATTTCTGGAAGATGTTCCCGTCGGGGCGAGGCTGAAATAAAGAGAACCGCGGATTTCCACGGATAAACACGGATTTTTCCCTTCTTTTCTAGTTCGATCTGTGTCTATCCGTGCAAATTCGCGGTAAGGTTCTGGCTTGTTTATCGATTCCCACGCGCATCTCGAAATGCCGCAATTCGACGCCGACCGCGACGCCGTGCTGGTGCGGGCCCGCGAGGCCGGAATCGAGACCGTGGTCGCGATCGGCAGCGGCACCGGTCCAGGCTCGCTCGACTGTGCCATTCAACTCG
This sequence comes from uncultured Acidobacteriaceae bacterium, assembly GCA_964407245.1. GTDB lineage: Bacteria > Acidobacteriota > Terriglobia > Terriglobales > Acidobacteriaceae > Sulfotelmatobacter. Next base: position 806 of record CAYOUY010000398.1, on the reverse strand, counting down.
CAAACCGAGAGAGGGCTGCGGAACCGCACATTTACGCGACGGTTGGAATTCATCCCCATGAAGCCAAGCTCGCCACGGACGCCGATTTCCACCAACTCGGCACGCTGGCGCGAAGTCCCGAGGTGGTCGCGTGGGGCGAGATCGGGCTGGACTATTTCTACGACCATTCGCCACGGGATGTGCAACGCGCAGTTTTTCTTACGCAGATCGAGCTGGCGCGTGCGGCAAGATTGCCGATTGTGATCCATTGCCGGCCATCCGCAAATAGTCAGAACGCCTGGAATGAGTGCCTGACGACTTTGGTTGAACACTGGGCGCCTGGTGGGCTTGGCGGCATCCTCCACTGCTTTACCGGGTCGATCGAGCACGCTCGGAAAGCGCTTGATATGGGTTTCATGATCTCTTTTGCCGGCAATGTGACGTTTCCCAAGGCGCAGCATATTCGCGACGCGGCGCGGGGGCTGCCGCTCGACCGTATCCTGATTGAAACTGATTCTCCGTTTTTGGCGCCTGTCCCGCACCGTGGCAAGCGCAATGAGCCGGCTTTTGTGCGCGAAGTGGCTCGCCAAATCGGCGAGCTGCGCGGATTAACAACCGAGGAGATAGGGCTGCAGACCGCGCTGAACGCTTACCGGTTTTTCAAACTGGCCCCGCCTGGTAACGACGGAACACTGATTCCTTCCCCATCACCGGGCGCGGCAAGGTAATCTATTGCACTGCTGAGGACGCATGGCCGAATCGTTTGACATAGTAAGCAAGGTGGACCTGCAGGAGGTCTCGAATGCCATCCAGCAGGCGCTGAAGGA
>CAYOUY010000397.1:0-3224 GCA_964407245.1 uncultured Acidobacteriaceae bacterium | reverse complement strand
TTGGCCCCACGACGGCGTCACAGCTTGGTGCGACACTCGGGCTTCCTGCCGCCGAGATTGAAAAAGCCCTGCTGCGCATGGAAGCCAGCGGAACCGTTTTGCGGGGAAAATTCGGCGGCACCCTCAGCGTGCGGGCAGAAGTGCCCGTACCACTCGAATCCGTCGAGCTCCGCTCGACTGGGCGGACGAATGCGTCCGCCCCTACACAAGAAACTGAGTGGTGCGAGCGCAGGCTGCTGGCGCGCATTCACCGCCTCACGGTCGGCATGCTGCGCAAGCAGATCGAGCCGGTCACAGCGGCGCAATTCATGCGCTGGCTCATGCGCTGGCAGCATGTCGCTCCCGGAACGCAGGTCGCGGGCGAACGCGGAACGCTCGAAGTGCTCCAGCACCTACAGGGCTTTGAAATTCCGGCGAACGCCTGGGAGCGCCAGGTGCTGGCGCGCAGGATCACCGACTACGATCCGCAATGGCTCGACCATCTCTGCCTGACCGGCGCGGTGGGGTGGGGACGGTTGTCACCGCATCCCGCGACCCTCGATTCCGGTGGGAGCAAGCCCGGCGAGTCGGAGGGAACGACTCGTCAACGGCGCGTCATTCCGACCAGCGTGGCGCCGATCACGTTTTTTGTGCGGGAGGAAGCGGACTGGATGGCTATCAGCCAAAATCCCCACTTCTCCCAAAACCGGGGAGAAGTGGGGCACCCGGATTCGAAAATAGGCGGCGGGCTCAGTCACGGGGCGCAGCTAGTTCTCGAATTCCTGCGCCAGCGCGGAGCCTCGTTCTTCGCCGACATCGTGCGCGGCACCGGCAAACTGAAGGCGGAAATTGAAACCGCGCTCTGGGAGTTGGTCGCCGGCGGACTCGTCACAGCCGATGGCTTCGACAATCTGCGATCACTAATCGATCCCAAGCGGCGTGCCGGGCAGGGAAGCGGCCGAAGCACACGGCCGCGGCACAGCGCGGGCCGGTGGGCGCTGCTTCATGCCGATGTGGCGGTAGAACGTGCCCGCGCCGTCGAGGGCGCCTGCTGGATGCTCCTGCGCCGCTATGGCATCGTCATTCGCGACCTGCTCGCTCGCGAATCGAACCTGCCTTCCTGGCGAGAGTTGCTGATGGGCTTCCGGCGCCTCGAAGATCGCGGCGAGATTCGCGGCGGTCGTTTCGTCGACGGATTCCTGGGCGAGCAATTCGCGCTGCCGGTTGCGGTCGAATCCGTGCGTGCGATGCGCAACCAGCCCTTGAGCGGAGAAACCATCACGCTGTCGGCCGCCGATCCGCTCAACCTGGTTGGAATTCTCGTGCCGGGTGAGAGGATTCCCGCGATCTCGGGCAAGTCGGTCAGCTATCGGGATGGAATAGCGGTACGAGACACGACGCAGCTTTCACCTGCCGACATTACGCCCAGCCAAGCCGCGGGGTAAGACCAGGCCCGGGCCCTTAACGGAGCAACAAAAAAGCCAGGAGCCCGATGAGGGGGTCCCTCGGACTCCTGACCTAGCGATCCCGGCGGAAACTGATTGAAAGCGCTTCCCCCATCGCTTTTTGCCGAGCACTCGCAATCTCCCTTCATGCATGCCGGTTTCCAAAACCCGTAAGGCCAAGCCGGATTTTCGTATTACCGTGCAAGCCCCTTCCCTGCATCGACTTACTGACATTTCACAGCGTCCGGAAAGTCCGTTGCCATTGGCTTGTCCGCCGCCTCAGCTATCCGATCGGATAGTTTCCCTAGCTGTTCGGATATTCGAAACCGGCCGCGCAGGGCATGCATTTGCTCCAAAGCTGTGATAAGAAGGTCTGGCGGAATGGGAGACCCTTGCTTGCGACCCAGGTTATTGGCTACTGCCGGCCCTCTGAAAGACTCGACCCTTCCGTTGCCGGAGGGAGAGGTCACACTCGGGCGTGAGCCTTCCAACGCAGTTCCCGTGATCGATCCCTCGGTTTCCCGCAAGCACTGCCTGGTGCGGCGCGAAGAAGACGGGCGTTTCCAGATCCGTGATCTGGCCAGCCGCAATGGCACGCTCGTCAATGGTACGGCCGTGAAAGAGCACTGGCTGCATCACGGCGACGAAATTGCGGTGGGCGATTCCGTGTTCCTGTTTCTTGTGGACGACGACGGTGCAGCTCCCGCCGGCGGCCGCGTTGAATTCGATGACACCCAGCCTCCGGCCGAAACCAAGGTCATTCATCCCAAGGAAGTTCTGTATCTGCAGCCGGACCGCCTGCTGCGCGAGTTGCCCGCGAGCTCCCCCGTGGCGCGCAACCTAAACGCGTTGCTCAAAATCAGCCGCGTGGTCCACGCAATTCGCGACCTGGAGGAACTACAGGCGCAGTTGCTCGATTTGATTTTTGAAGTTGTGCCTGCAGGCCGAGGAGCGATTCTTCTGGCGGAAGCCGGCGGACAGGAATTCAGTTCGCTTTACGCCCGCACGCGGACAGCCGGCCAGCCGCAACTCGTGCGGGTCAGCCGCACGGTTGCTCGCCAGGCGATGAAAGAGAATGTCGCCATCCTCAGCGTCGATGTGCCGGCCAGCGGCCAGCTGCGCAACGTCGAAAGCCTGGCAACCTCGGAAGTGCGCTCGCTTCTGTGCGTTCCGCTCACCGTGTTTCAGCGCGTGATCGGATGCATTTATCTCGACAGCACCAAGCCCGGCACACGCCTGCAGGAGGACCACCTGCAGCTTATGGCGGCGATCGCCGGAATCTCCGCAGTGGCGCTCGACAATGCGAGGCGGCTGCAGTGGCTGGAGCAGGAAAACGAGCGGCTGACCTTGGAGGCCAGTCAGGATCAGAGCCTGGTCGGCGAAGGCGCGCGCATGAAAGAAATCTTCCAGCTAGTGGGGAAAGTCGCGCCGACCAATTCGACTGTGCTCATTGAAGGCGAGAGCGGAACGGGCAAGGAACTTGCAGCCCGAGCCCTGCACCGCAACAGCCCACGCAGTGGCAAGCCTTTCGTGGCGATCAACTGCGCCGCCATTCCTGAGTCGCTGCTGGAAAGCGACTTGTTCGGGCATGAGCGCGGCGCATTCACCGGCGCGGTCAGTCAGAAAAAAGGCCGGCTCGAGGTGGCCGACGGCGGCGTGGTGTTTCTGGATGAGATCGGTGAACTGGTCCCGGCGCTGCAGGTAAAACTCTTGCGCGTGCTGCAGGAGCGCGAGTTCGAGCGTGTCGGCGGTACGCATCCCATCCAGGTGGATATCCGCCTGATCGCGGCCACCAACCGC
>CAYOUY010000396.1:0-1796 GCA_964407245.1 uncultured Acidobacteriaceae bacterium | reverse complement strand
GACGCGAACTTCGAATGTAGTGACGTTGTCTTTCTCCACTCCCATGGGCGAGATCTTCGTTACCTTGCCTTCGAAAGTCTTGTCCTTGAACGACTCAACTTTGATCCGCGCCCGCTGTCCGAGATACACCTTGCCGATGTCGCTCTCGTCGACTTTCCCCTTCACATAGACTTCGCTGGTATCGCCGAGCGTCATGACCAGCGTGGCCGAAGAACCCAGCACCAGGATGGAGCTGACCGCATCGCCCATCTCTACGTCGCGCGATAGCACGATGCCGTCGATCGGCGAAACGATGTCGGTGTAGCTGAGCTGCTCGTCCAGCTGCTTCAGGTTGGCCTGATCCTGCGCTACGACTGCCTGTGCCTGCGCGATTTTTGCCTTCAGGACCGTGACCTGCGCCTTGGCCACATTCTGCTTGTTCACCGCCATGGTGTAGTTCTTTTCGGCGTCGTCGAGGGCGGAGGCGGAAACGACTCCATCTTTCGCCATGCCGACGGCGCGGTCATAGGCGCGCTTCAACGGCGGCACATCCGGGCCTTCGGCATCGACTTTCGCGCGCTCGTAGTCGGCCTGGGAGCTACTCAGATTCGCTTGCGCGGCCTCGAGGGCAGCCTTCGACTGTGCCACCTGCGCTTCAATCTCGATCTTGTCGAGCTGCGCCAGCAGTTGGCCCTGCTTCACTTTGTCGCCGTAGTCCACATATAGCTTCTTCACAATGCCCGAGGCCTTCGACTTCACCTCGACCTTTGTGATCGGCGTGACCTTGCCCGTCGCCACCACGCTCTTGGCCAGATCGCCTTTTTCCACCTTGGCCAGCTTCGAGGGGTCGATCTTGGTGCCGCCGCGCGTCGCCGCGATTACTCCACCCGCGATGAGCAGCACGATCACCGCTACCACGCTGCCCCAGATAATCAGTCTGCGGCGCTTTTTCTTGTGATTGCCGTTACCGTTCACAAAAACCTCCTCGGGAACCTGTCAGATGGAATCTCTTGGGTAACCCATCCTGCGGCTCTTCGCAAGGCTGGGTCGAATTTCGCACCGTCATTCTTATCTACGCGATCAGAGCTTGTTTTGTTCCGAGCTTTTTGCGGACCCTTCTGCGGACAACGAGCTTCAACTGCTTTTTGACGTAAGAGCCGAAAAGCTCCGGGCGGGTTGTCTAAGTCCTCTGCCGCCTGCCAATTAGACCAGCGTCCCAGTAAAAGGATAGCGCGCGGAGTATGTGAATTTTGTGACCGGCGCAACGAAGCAGGCGATCGGCCGCTTCGCCTTGACTTAATCCGGAGATTCCCGCGGCTTCTGTCCCTCCGGGTACTGGCAACTAGTTCCAAATGTTAGAATTAGGTCCTCCATGCTCGCCTTTGTGCTGCTCCGGGTGTTTCTGATCCTGCTCCTGGTCGCAGCCAATGCGTTCTTTGCCGCCGCGGAATTTTCTCTAATCAGCGTTCGCGATACTCGGATCCAGCAGTTGGTCGAAGCTGGGCGCGTCGGCGCCCGCGCGGTGCAGCGTCTCCATCTGCACCTGGACGAAGTCGTCAACGGCGTTCAACTGGGGATCACCATGGTCAGCCTCACTCTGGGCTGGATCGGCGAGCCCATGGTCGCCGGCCTGGTCGGCAGCCTGCCGGTGGTGCAGCGGCTTCCACACGTGGCGATTTATGCCCATACCATTGCCATTGCCATCGCGTTCAGCCTGATCACCTACATGCACGTGATCCTGGGCGAGCTTGTGCCCAAGACTCTGGCCTTGCAGCGCGCCGAGCAGATCGCCCTCGCCGTGGCCGCGCCGATGGAGG
>CAYOUY010000395.1:0-11724 GCA_964407245.1 uncultured Acidobacteriaceae bacterium | reverse complement strand
TGCGCGACCAGTTGCTGCGCATCATCGAGCCGATCTCCGGAGCCGTTTCGATTGTCAGTTATGATGCGGTGCGCGACGCCAAAGGACGCACGCAAAGCTACAAAGTCGTGGTTCGGCGTGAGTAACACTCGGCGTGAGTAGAAGCCAGTACGCAGTTTTCGGTACCTCGTACTCCGCTGCAATTCATAGCTGCCTGCATTTGATGAAACCACTCTCACTCTCGCTCGCGATCGGGATGGCGTGCAGCCTGCTGAGTTTCTCCGCGGCACAAGCTCAACAGCCAGGCCCCGGCAGTCTCGATTCAGTATTGAAAAAGATGGATGAAGCGGCCGCCAACTTTCGCACCACGCAAGCCGACTTCGAGTGGGACCGTTACGAGCGGGTCATCGACGAAGTGGACGACGTGCAGACTGGAACCATCTACTACCGCCGCAACGGCAACAGCAAAGACATCGAGATGAAGGCCGATATCAAGTTGGCGGGCAACGCTCCCGGCCAGTTGAAGCCCGAGCCGAAATACGTGCTGTTCAGCGATGGCAAGATTCGCATGTACCAGCCCAAGCCCGACCAGGTGACCGAATACGACTTGGGCAAGAACAGTTCTGACTTCGAGAGTTATCTCGTACTCGGTTTCGGCGGCAGTGGGCAAGACGTGGTGAAAGCGTTCGACGTAACGTATGTCGGCGCAGAAAAGATCAACGGAGTGGCCACGGCACAGCTGCGGCTGGTGCCCAAGTCGACCCGAGTGCGAAACAATTTCAAGCAGATTCTTTTGTGGATCGATCTGGACAAAGGCATCTCGGTGCAGCAGAAATTCATCGATCCACAAGACGACTACCGGCTCGCCAAGTACTCGAATATTCAGGTGAATGGCAAGAAGATTCCCGACGAGGTTTTCCGGCTGAAGACCACGAGCAAGACGCAGACGATCTCGTCAGGCCGGTAAGTCGTTGAGTCTAAAGAGGAAGAAGTGTGCTGAGTTTTGCACACTGGGGCGCTATACTGAGCGTCAACGTCTGTTGGGTTCATTCATGGCCAAGGTTTTTACGATTCCAGTTCCCCCGAAATTGCGAAGCCGGCGCCGGGAGCGCACTTCCGATCCTCGTTACGTAGACGGGCAACGCGTGCTGGTCGAAGCCATGCGGTATCTGGCGCAGGCCGACCCGGTAAAGAACCGGGCTGCCATCGAGCTGATCTCCGAGCACGTGCGCACGCGCTTCCGCATGAGCGACTCGCCGCTGGGATAGAGCTTCTAACCTCGCACCGTTCGAACTGGCCATCTGACATCTGGAAGAAAAAGGGGGCGGAAGAACTTCGCCCCGTTTTCATTTCTTCAGTCAAGCGCGCGCTAGAACGTGTAGCGCACGCCGAACTCCATCACACGCGGATTCGACAGCGTGGAACTGAAGTTGCCGAAGCTGCCGAGAGTGGAAAGATACGTGTTGCCGTTGATGGACATCGTAGCTACGTCGAATCGCGGCGTGTTGGTGACGTTATAGAGCGACCAGTTGAAAGTGAGCACCTGGCCTTCGCGGACCACGAAGTTTTTCAGCAGGTTGGTGTCCACGTTGAAAGTGCCCGGGCCGCGCAGGCCGTTGCGCATGCCAGCCTCACCGGGGAACTCAGCACGAAAGAGATTGATCGCCGCGTTTGGATTGGTAGCGGAATCGGTAATCCCAGGATCCTGAAATACATTCGGACCAGTGAAACCGCTTGCCTGCTGCACCATGTAACTGCCAGTCTTGGGCAGAACCGCGCTCACTGGGACAGCCGGGCTTTCCAGGTTGAAGTTGGTGGCCCATGCCGGACTAAAAAGAGTGAAGGGATATCCCGTGGACCAGCGCCAGATTCCCGACCAGGTCCAGCCACCCAACACGGCATTGCCGATCCTGCCCATGTTGGCGGCAAAGCGCTTGCCTCTTCCCAAAGGCAATTCGTAGAACCAGTTTGCATTGATGATGTGCTTGGTGTCGAAATCGGAAACGGCACGGTTTTGATTGGGGAACCAGGAGTTGATGATCTGGCTGCCCAGACCGAATCCCTCGTTTTCGTTGATGCGCTCGGCATTGGACCCCATGTCTGTGGATCTCGAATAGGAATAGTTGATGTCGAATTCCAACCCGCCGGACTTGTGCCGCAGGCTGAACTGGCCGGCGTTGTAGGCGCTGTTGCCGACGCTGCGCCAGGCAAAGAGGGAGGAATACTGGGAGTCGTAATAATCGTATCCGCTGGTGAGCGTTCCGTTCAGCGTAGCGCACGAGGGGTAACAGGAGTTGGCATAGACCAACCCCGGCACGTCGGCGTACTCGATGGCGGTTGTCTCATTCCCCTGATAACAGGAGAACAGATCATACATCGCCTGGGTCGCGGTTACAGTGTTCAGCGTTCCGCCGTTTGAGGGACCGCAGAAGGAGCCAAAGTTGCTAATTTCGCCCCCGACCTGCGTCGAGACAGGCCCGGCAGCACCGGGAAACACATCCTCCCAGTAATTGGTGCCAATTGCTGCAGCGCTGATGTTCTGAATGGGAGTGCCCTGGTAGTACTGCTTGGCTAACGCCTGCGCGGCCTGGAAATAAGTCGTGCCGGTCTTCGGATCGCGCAGGTTGACCGGTTCGGCCAGGTCTTCTTCCTGCAGCAGGCGATGGGCGAAGCGGGCGATGTAGGAAGCCTCAAATACGAAATTCGAGGGCAGCTGGCGTGTGATGGAGAAATCGATCACATGCGAATAAGGAGTTTTCAGTTTGTCATCGAGACCCCACGCAATGGCAAATCCGCCAGCGCCCGGGCCGGAGGGTGGAGTGACCGGAAAAGGAGGCGGCGGAGGCAGTTCGACGATCGAGCACGGTGAGGTAGGACAAACGCCGGTGGTGGTTGCGCTTGTCGTTGGAATCGTATTCAAGCCGGAGTAGCGCGCCGAGCCATCCACGCTTTGAACGCCAGCGACGTTGGAAATTGAAGTAGTCAGACCGAAAGAGCCGTTGCGATCGAAGGTATTGGTCACGCCTTCGCCAAAGTGATCGAAATAAATCCCGTAGCCGGCGCGGATCGATGTCTTGCCTTCGCCGCCCCAAAGCTTTCTCCAGAACCCACTGTCTGCTCTGGGTGAATAGGCGACGGCGATGCGGGGAGCGAAATTGTTGTAGTCCCAGGCCCAATAGGGCGATTTGCCGTTCGCCGGGCCGCTCAGGTTGAATTGGATCTCGGGCTCGTAAGCCTGCCCTTCCGCAGCATTGAGGCCACGCTGCAAAAACCAGTTGTGCAGGCTGATCGTCGGGGCGGATTGTAGGCCAGTAGTCTCATAGGGTGGCTGCAGCAGCGAGTAGCGCAGACCGTACGTGAATGTCAGATTGGGCTTGAGGCGCCACTGATCCTGGCCGTAAAACTCCAACTCGTTGTCGCGGAAGTGGCGCGGAACCAGCTCGCCCTGGGGAATGACATTGAGATTCTTATCCTGCTCGTAGTTCGAAAAGACCTCTGTGATCAGACCGGCCATGGCAGCCATGGCAAAGTCGTAGCTGGCGCCGAAGCTTGAATCCACGGCGGGAAACCCGAAGGCCGCTGGATCCAGGCTGCTGCCGGTGTTGGCGATCCCCGAAAAGTTCAGCCAGTACACATTAGTTTGACCCCAGAAAAAGTTCTCTTCGTTGGAGTGGCGAAGATTGTCGACCAGCCGGTAATTCGCGCCAAACTGCAGGGTGTGATTGCCAATAACTTTGGTCAGATCGTCCACGATGTTCTTCACGGGAACATGGGTATTCACAGTGGGTGTTTGAGCAGTGAGATTGTCCATGCCGCGAAAGTCAATGTATTGCTGGGTCTGAAGGCCGGCATTGTTGATCAGCTGGCTGGTATACCCGAAACGGAGGTTGTTGATCAGAGTGCTGCTGAAGGTCGCTGTATAGCCCGCGGTAAATCCTTTGTTGTTGATGTGCAAGACCTGCATCTGCGGCTGCCCAGGGAACTGCTCTCCTCCGTAGTTGGTGGCTTCCTCCGTGTCCCCGTTGGGCGCGAACGGATTAGCAGCGCGGTCGTTGTTCATGATGGCGCGCAGAAACAAGCTGTGGTTGCCGTCGCGGGTGAGCCGGTAATCAAGCTTGGCGACAAAAGCGTTCTCGTCCAGCGGCAGAGGGGAGGGGAACGTGAAGCCGCGGAAATCGAGGCCGAAGCCGACGGCGTCCGTGTTCGGCAACGGATCCTGACAAAAAAGAGCGGAAGAATTCAGGGGACAAGTGCTACCAGTCACCACCGGGTTGGTGCTAGCAGTCAGGAGCGGGTTGGCGCCCGGTCCCAGAGGGCAAGTGCCGTTAGGGAATCCAGGCACCGCAGTGCTGCAATTGGGATCCATGGATGAAACATTGGCCGCGGTCAAAGTGACGACGTTGCCGCCTGAGAGATAGCCGATGCCACCGGTGCGAAGGACGGCGTCGGGCACGATGCGATCCACCTGCAGGTCTTCGCGCTGGCGCTTGCCTTCGTAGTCGACAAAGAAGAACATCCGGTCCTTGATGATCGGCCCGCCCACGTCGGCGCCGAAGGTGTTGCGCAGAAGGAAGGACGGCTTATTGGGCTCAAGGGAGCCGATTTCCGTAGCCTTGTTGAACCAGTCATTGGCCGGCGTGAAATTGGGCCGGTTCAGAATGAAGACGCCACCATGAATGCGATTCGTCCCGCTCTTGGTCACAAGAGACACCTGTCCGCCGGAGGAGCGGCCGGTATCAGCATCGGAGTTGCTAGTCGTTACCTTGAATTCTTCCAGGGCATCGAGGGGAACGCGAATTGCTCCCTTAAAGGCCGTACCGAGAAGCTGATCGTTGTTGTCGACACCATCCAAGACGACGTTGGTCTGGTCACTGCGCGCGCCGTTCACTGAACCTGCACGGCTGTCGGCAGCAGAATCGATGGCACCGCTATTTCCGGTGAAGACTACTCCCGGCTGCAAACTGAGAATACTCGTGGGATCGCGCCCCTCCATCGGGAGATTGGCAATCTGCTCCGTGCCAAAGGCGTGCCCCTGGCTCGCGTCTTGCGTGTTGACCAGGGGCGCGGTGCCCGACACTTCGACCGTGATCGTTCCGCCCGTTACCTGCATGGTGACGTTCAACGTGGCCGGGCTGGCGACCATCAGTTCCATGCCCGTCTGGTTCATGGTGGCGAAGCCGGCGGCATTAACGGTGAGGTCGTACTTCGCTGGCGGCAGCTCAAGAAACTGGTAATTGCCGGAGCCGTCGCTCTTGGTCGTCCGGGAAAATCCCGTGGCTGGGTTGCTGATGGTAATGGTCGCTCCGGTGACGACGGCTCCCTTCGCGTCGTAGACGGTGCCATGCAACGAGGTGGTTGCCGTCTGCGCCAACGCCAGAGTGCTGAGAAGCAGGCCTACCGACAAAGCGAACAGCCATGAGCCGGAACGCATGGTGATCTCCTTACCCGAACCTTACTTGGACGGGCTGATTTTTCCTAAATCGTGCTTGCCCAAGGCTTTCTGCAGAGGACGAGGCCCCGGGGACCTGATGGGGGGCTATTGTGCAACTTCGCAGCCATGATGTTCAAGTTGAATCTTCAATGGAATGGCCGAGACTCAAGCGTTTAAATACGCCATTTCACAGCCTTCCTTCCAGATCTGGAAGTTTATTCACGCGCGTGAAAGAGGACCGAAGCCAGCAGAATCACAGCGGGATAGCATTCCAATGTGTAGCGGGGCTCGGGATTTTCGAGGGTGCCGAGAAACGCTGAGCGCAGCAGCAGAAACAAAACAAATACACCGACGCCAAGAAATTTGCGGGCGCGAAGCAGCCCGGCGGCCGCCGTGGCGACATAGAGCAGGTTGATCAATCCGAAACCCAGGCTGACGGCGAGCCAGCGCGGATCGTCGTTGAACTCCCACCAGCGCGGATCGGCGGGCAGGAGTTCGGTGCGCGGTCGCAGCCACATGTCGGCGATGCGCAACGCCGGCAGCCACACGTAGTAGCGCAGGGCGGAAGCATGCACTCGATCGGCGGCCAGCACCGCGAAGCGAGCATCGAGTTCGGGCGCCAGGTCGTGATCGCTGTTGTAGTCGGCGAAGAGCTGGCTGGTTTGGTCGTGTTGCTGTGGCGAATCAAAAGCGCGGTTGGGCAGGCGGGTAAGGTCAATCTGCTCGCCGGGCACGTTCCAGTAGATCTCCTGGACCGAGACATAATCGACGATCCAGCTCTTCACCCAGCGGTTGAAGCCGCTCATCGGTGGTTCGTCGGCGTCGTTGGCATAGCGTGGCGCCAGGGGCTGGAACCGATGCATGGTGAGCGCGTTGCGGAGCGTCCACGGAACCAGCGGCGCAATGACGCCGGCGGCAACCAGCACCCCCGCCCAGAGAATTGCGGTCGTAGCGCGATTTTGTTTGTCGCGCAAGCTTCGAAACAGCAGCCATAGCAAATATGCGCCTGTGGCTATGAGCAAAATGCCGCCGTCGGGTCGCAGCAGGATAGCGGCGCCGACGGAGAGCCCGCAGGCCAGCCAGATCCATTTCCCGGAGATGTGCGAGCCGGTGTCATTCTCTTCTCCGGCCCCCGCTTTGCCGGCTCCCGACCCGCGAATCGCCAGATTCAAGGCCAGGGTCGTAAAGAAAATCTCGAGGGTCTCGGTCAGTACGGTCGCCGCGTAGTTGGCGAGGAAGGGGCACAGAGCGGCCAGAAGGAATGCGACCTTCGCGGCGCGCCGTGAAAACAGCCGCCGCGCGAGATCGGCAATCAGGAAACAGGTCCCCAGATCAAACAGCACCTGCACCAGCAGAACAGCGCGAAAATTTTCGCCGCCGAACAATGCGAAAATGACGGCCAGAAACGCAGGATATCCCGGCAGACGGGAAAGAGTCGGCACGATCGCGCCGGAATTGGTGATGCCGTAAACGCCGTGCTGCAGCCAGTTTTCCGCGATGTTGGCGTAGAGCCGTGAGTCATCCACGACCCCGGGAAACTCGACCACAAAGAACAGCCGCAGGGACAGCGCGGCCAGAGTGGCCGCGAGGTAGAACCGGGCGCCATTCCGTACATCATTCCGCACGTTGTTCTGAACAACGTTCCGCACGTTATTCTGCACAAGCCCGCGCACCGAGCGAATGATAGCGCGTTTGCTGCCATCCCGCAGAGGCGAAAGCGCATCGAATCAGCAAACCCTCACCCTGCGCCGCCAGAATTGACCCTGTCCCGCGCACGGCTTACGATAAACGTGCCGTTTCCCCATGGCTGAACCGGTCTTCTACGATCCCCGACGCGCCCGCTGGAAACGCCTGCGGCGGCTGTTTGACGTGCTGGCGGTGAGCGTTTCCGCGCTGATCATCTTTTTCGTGTACACGGCTTTGAAGGATGAACCTCTGCCTGGTCTACTGTTTTCTCCCCAGAAGCGCGCGTTCAAGGCGCTCAAAGAGAGTGAAAAAGACAAGGCGCGGGAGCGCCAGAAGCGGCTGGCCGCGCGTTCACATCGCAAGTCGAAGCTGGCCGCGTCCCAAGTCAAACTCAATCAGGAAGAAGGAATTCGCGCCGCTTTTTATGTACCCTGGGATGCCGCTAGTTTTTCCTCTCTCCGCGATTATGCCCGCCAGATCGACATTCTTTACCCCGACTGGCTGCATGTGCTCACGCCGGACGGCCGCCTGCAAGCGATCGATGATCAGACCAACAAGTTTTTCGATGTGGTGAAGAACGGTGTGGTTCGCCCGGTTGACGACCGCGTCATGCCGTTCCTGAACGCGGAAGACCCCGGTATGGAAGTCTTCCCCATGGTGAACAACTTCGACGAAGTGGACTGGGTGGGCGACATCGTTGGATTTCTGAACAATCCCGATGCACGCAAGTCATTTCGTCAGCAGGCGGCGCAATTTCTCTCGTCCGGGCGTTTCCGGGGCCTGATGATCGATTTCGAGGCCTTCCCTGCCGCGGGCCAGCCCGGCTACGTTGCTCTGCTGCGGGAACTGTCGGGTGATCTGCATGCACGCGGGATGAAACTCTACGTCGCCGTGCCGCCGCACAACGGTGAATACGATTATCCGACGATTGCGGCTGCGGCCGACGGCGTGGTGCTCATGAACTACGACGAGCACTTCCCCGGCGCGGCCTCGGGCCCGGTGGCCTCGCAGGACTGGTTCGTGCAGAACCTGAATTTTGCGAGGACTGTAATTCCGCAGGAAAAAATCATCTGCGCCATCGCCGACTACGGCTACGACTGGGTGCTCAAGCCGAAAAAAGGAAAATTGCCCGCGGACGTGCACGATGTCAGCGTAAGCGTTCAGGAAGCGTGGCTGGCGGCGCGTGACTCCGACGTGGACGTCAATTTCGACGACGATGCGCTGAATCCACATTTCAGCTATCTCGATGAGCGTGGCCTGCGGCACGACATCTGGTTCCTCGATGCAGTCACAGCGCTGAACCACATGCGTGCGGCGCAGACGCTGGGCATCCAGACCTTCGCACTCTGGCGCCTGGGCGGCGAGGACCGTTCGCTGTGGCGCATCTGGGATGTGCCCGGCGATCTCGGCGCCGTCGACAAATTGAAGGATGTGCCGCCCGGAGCCGACGTCGACATGGAGGGCCAGGGCGAGATTCTGCGCATTGAAGACAAGCCTTCGCACGGCACGCGCGATTTGACTGTCGATGCCGACAGCCACCTGATCACCGACGAAGTCTTTCAGACTCTGCCAGAACCTTACCGCGTAGGGCGCTACGGATACAGTCCGAACAAGGTGGCGATCACCTTTGATGACGGCCCCGATCCGGAGTGGACGCCGAAAATTCTCGATGTGCTCCAAGCGAAGAAAGCGACTGCCACGTTCTTTCTGATCGGGATTCAGACCGACAAGTTTTCGGGCATCGCGAAGCGCATCTATCGCGAAGGAAATACGATTGGCAATCACACCTTCACGCATCCGGACGTGAGCAACATTTCCACCACGTACATGAAGGTGGAATTGAACCTTACCGAGCGGCTGTTTGCCAGTCTAGTAGGAGTTCGCGCCACGCTGATGCGTCCGCCGTATGCGATCGACGAGGAACCAGACACGGCCGACCAGGTGCGCCCGCTCGAGATTCCGCAGGAGATGGGCTACATCACGGTGGGCAATCGGATCGATCCTAACGACTGGAGCGACGTGCCCCGCCGCCGCACGGCGGAAGAAATTGCGTCCTATGTGCTGGAGCATTTGCCGCCGTGCCGCGTGGAGAATCTGCGCTGCGGCAACATCGTTCTGTTGCATGATGGCGGCGGCAATCGCGCGGAAACAGTCCGCGCCCTGCCCATGATTATTGACGGCATCCGTGCCCGCGGCTACGAGGTCGCGCCGGTGTATGAACTGCTGGGCAAAACGCGAGCGGATGTAATGGCTCCGCTGCCTGCGGGCGAGCTGTGGGCGGCGCGGCTCGATCGTATGGGCTTCTGGCTGTTCGATGTAGGTGTTGTCGGCATCGCCTGGATTTTTCTGGTGGGCGATCTCCTGATGACCGGGCGATTGCTCTTCATCGGTGCGGCGGCGGTGTATGACCGGTTGCATGAGAAGATATTCGGCCGGCCGGCCGAGGTTGCATCCTACAAGCCGAAAGTCGCGGTGCTGATTCCAGCGTACAACGAGGAGAAGGTCATCGAGCGCACGGTGCGAGCGGCGCTGAACTCGAACTATCCCAATTTGCGCGTAATCGTGATTGACGACGGATCGAAGGACCGGACGCTCGAAGTCGCGCGCCGGGCGTTTGCCGCCGAAGCGGCTGCGGGGAGAGTTTTGATTCTGGGCAAGCCGAATTCTGGCAAGGCTGAGGCGCTGAATTACGGCATCGAGCACATCGGCGACGCTGAGCTTTTCGTGGGTATCGACGCCGACACGATCATCGCGCCGGACGCCATCTCACGTCTGGTCCCGCACTTCATCAATCCCAAAGTCGGTGCCATTGCAGGTAACGCGAAGGTGGGCAATCGCGTGAATTTGTGGACGCGTTGGCAAGCGCTGGAGTACATCACCAGCCAGAATTTCGAACGGCGCGCGCTCGACGTTTTGGGCGCAGTGAGCGTTGTGCCGGGAGCGATCGGCGCGTGGCGGGTTTCGGCAGTGCGCGAAGCCGGCGGTTTCCACGTGGATACGGTCGCCGAAGACGCCGACTTGACCATGGCCCTGCTGCGCCGCGGCTATCGCGTGGAATACGAGGACATGGCGCTGGCCTACACCGAAGCTCCGACCAACGCGAATGGCCTGATGCGCCAGCGCTTTCGCTGGTCCTTCGGCATCCTGCAATCGGTCTACAAACATCGCGGTGTGTTCGCGCGCAAAGGAGTGCTGGGCTGGATCGCGCTTCCGAACATCGTCATCTTCCAGATTCTGCTGCCGCTGGTCTCGCCCCTCATCGACATCATGTTCGTGGTCGGGACGGTCTGGTATTTCATCCAGAAACATTTCCATCCCGACTCGACCGATCCGGCGAGTTTTCACAAGCTGGTCGCGTTCTTCTTCGCGTTCCTGGTGATCGATTTCTTCGCTTCGGCGATTGCCCTCGCTCTGGAGCGGCGCCGCCCAGACGACAAAGAAGATGCCTGGCTGCTCAGCCAGGTCTGGCTGCAGCGCTTCGCCTATCGGCAGCTGTTTTCAATTGTGCTCTTCAAAACGCTGAAGCGCGCGCTCGAAGGCCGCAAATTTGCCTGGGATAAATTGGAACGCACGGCGGCGGTGAAGTATGTGCCGGCGGAAAACCACGACCACGCAAATGTAGGGTAGTTACTTCGCGCGCGCTGCGACATCCAGGCGAGTTTCGGCGCGGTGCAGGGCATCGAGGGCGCGCTCGACATCCACGTTGGGGTCGCCGCTGGTCAGGCGCTGCTCGGCGCGTTCCTTGGCCTTGCGCGCGCGTTCCACGTCGATTTCTGACGGGCGCTCGGCGGTTTCGGCGAGAATCGTCACTTTATCCGGCAGGACTTCGGCGAATCCCCAGGCGACGGCCAGCCGCTGTTCGGCGGAGTTCTCGCGGTAAGTAATTTCGCCCACCGCCAGTTCGGTGATCAGCGGAGCGTGCCCGGGCATGACGCCGAGGTAGCCATTCTTGCCGGGAATCTGCACTTCCGCGGCCGCGGCCGTCTCTACGACTTTTTTCTCCGGCGTCACGATCTCGAGTTGGAATACTTCCGCCATGGGTCGTTGGTCGTTGGTCGTTGGCCCGGATCGATTGCGTTAGCAATGCTTCGCTAACGACAAACGGCCACCGACCAACGACGGTTCTTACGCAGCCTTCATCTTCTCCGCCGCCTGCAGCACTTCCTCGATCGGCCCCTTCATGTAAAATGCCTGCTCGGGGATGTCGTCGTACTTGCCTTCCACGATCGCTTTGAAGCCCTTTACCGTGTCGGCGATCTTGACGTAGCGTCCCTGCGCGCCGGTGAATTGCTCGGCCACGTGGAAGGGCTGCGACAGGAAGCGCTGAATCTTGCGGGCGCGCGCGACGGTGAGTTTCTGATCTTCGCTCAACTCGTCGATGCCGAGAATCGCGATGATGTCCTGCAGATCTTTGTAGGTCTGCAACGTCTTCTTCACGGCCTGCGCGACATCGTAGTGCTCCTGGCCGACGATGCGGGGATCGAGAATGCGCGAAGTCGAGGCCAGCGGATCGACCGCCGGATAAATTCCGATTTCCGTCAGCGCGCGCGAAAGCACGGTCGTCGCGTCGAGGTGGGCGAAGGTCGTTGCCGGAGCCGGATCGGTAAGATCGTCGGCAGGAACGTAAA
>CAYOUY010000394.1:0-2705 GCA_964407245.1 uncultured Acidobacteriaceae bacterium | reverse complement strand
GTAAAGGAACTGACCGGCGTCTTCGCGCTGGCCGTGATTGCCGTGGACGAGCCCAACAAGATCGTCGCCGCGCGCAATGGCCCTCCGGCGGTCATCGGGTTGGGTAAGGATGAATACTTCGTCGCCTCCGACGTGCCGGCGATTCTCTACCACACGCGCGACCTGTTCTTTCTCGCTGATGGCGACCTTGCTGTCATCACGCCCACCGGCGTGCAACTCACCGATTTCGACGGCCACCCTGTCGCTCGCCAGGTCCAGCACGTCACCTGGGATCCCATCATGGCGGAAAAAGGCGGCTTCAAGCATTTCATGCTCAAGGAGATTTACGAGCAGCCGCGCGCCGTCCGCGACACCACGCTGGGGCGGGTTTCGCTTGATTCCGGCAAAGTCTTTCTCGACGAGATGGAGATCAGCGAAGCCGAGTTCCGCAACCTGACCAAGCTCGACATCGCTGCCTGCGGCACCAGCTGGCACGCTGCCCAGGCGGGCAAGTTCATGATCGAGAAGCTGGCGCGGGTACCGGTGGAAGTTGATTATGCCAGCGAGTTCCGCTATCGCGATCCTATTGTTTCGCCCACCTCGATGACCATGCTCATTACGCAGTCGGGCGAAACTGCCGACACCATCGCCGCCCAGCGCGAGGCCAAGGCCAAAGGCGCCAAGACGCTGGCCATCTGCAACGTGGTCGGCTCCATGGTCACGCGTGAGGCTGCCGGCACCATCTACACTCATGCCGGGCCGGAAATTGGCGTAGCTTCCACCAAGGCTTTCACCGCCCAGCTGACGGCTCTGTTCCTGTTTGCCGTCTATCTCGGCCGCATGCGAGAGACCCTGAGCACGGATCAGGCCAAGTGCCTGCTGGGCGAGCTCACCCGCATCCCCGGCAAACTGGAGTCGATTCTCGGCCACGATGAGGTCTGCGAAGATCTGGCCAAGGAATACTCACGCGCGCAGGATTTCCTGTTCCTGGGCCGGGGCATACACTATCCCATCGCCCTCGAAGGCGCTCTGAAACTGAAAGAGATCTCCTACATCCACGCCGAAGGCTATCCCGCCGGCGAGATGAAGCATGGTCCCAACGCGCTGATCGACGAAAACCTGCCGGTGGTGGTGCTGGCTACCTGCGATCGCGGCAATCCCGATTCGGTGATGCGCTACGAAAAGACCATGTCCAATATCAAGGAGGTCAAGGCGCGCTCGGGCAAGGTCATCGCCATGGCGACCGAGGGAGACGAGGACATCCGGGAGGAAGTGGACCGCGTGGTGTTCATTCCACCGACTCCGGAGCTGTTGCTGCCGATCCTCGAGATCGTCCCGCTGCAGTTGTTGGCCTATCACATTGCGGTGCGGCGTGGCTGCGATGTAGACCAGCCCAGGAACCTGGCCAAGTCGGTGACGGTAGAGTAGGCGAAAATCACGTAGGCCCAGCCGCCCCCGGCTGGGCGGGCGAGCGGAGCTCGCCTGTTGCCGTCCATAACCACCGATATTCCTTAGGCGTGTGGACGATCCCCTTCCGTACGGGGTTATTCACGATATACGCGATCTTTTCGTCGAGGCTTTCCGATGACCGCAGCACCCGGTCAAATGATTCCTCCTGCCACACCTTACCTTTTCGTCCGAGCCTGCGGTTGATCATGTGCGCAGATGCACCTTTCAGCGCGTCCATGATCTCGGCCAGCGACCGCGTCTCCTGCCTTTCGACGTTGATAAGCGGCACGAAAACCATATGCACGTGGTCAGGCATGACAACCGTTGCCTGCAGTTCGTAGCGCACCTGATGGTCGTGCAGGCAGCAAGAAAAGACGATCTCACGTGCGATTTCAGGCAGTATCCAGCGGCGATAAGTGCAGAACGTCAGGAAGTGGCACTTGTCGTTTCGTTGAAGGTGGGGAAGATTACGGCGATAGAAGCTGGCTGGCATGCTGGGGCAGGGATTATAGGCGAGCTTCGCTCGCCCGCCCAGCGGGGCCTGCCCCGAGCGCAGTCGAGGGGGCGGCTGGCCCTGCGCGGTTGCGATTTTAGGCGAGCTTTGCTCGCCCGCCCAGCCGGGGGCGGCTGGGCCTACGTCAGAATCCCTGCAACCAATTGAGCCCCAAGCACATCTATATCCTTGACAATAACTCACTCAAGGCGTAACTTATCGGGATTACGGCACTTATTAGTGGAAGGGGGTTCAAATGGCAAAGATTATTGGCATCGACCTGGGCACAACCAACTCGGTGGTAGCCGTGATGGAAGGCGGCGAGCCCAAGGTCATTCCCAACGAAGAGGGTGGTCGCACCACGCCCTCGGTCGTTGCTTTTACCAAGACTGGGGAACGGCTGGTGGGGCAAGTGGCAAAGCGCCAAGCCATCACCAATCCGGAGAACACGATTTACTCCATCAAGCGCTTCATGGGGCGACGCTTTAACGAGGTCACAGAAGAGATGAAGATGGTCCCCTACAAGGTGGAGAACGAGGGCGATCACGTGGCGGTCATCGCTCAGGGCAAGAAGTACACCCCGCCCGAGATTTC
Source organism: uncultured Acidobacteriaceae bacterium (assembly GCA_964407245.1). Taxonomy (GTDB): domain Bacteria; phylum Acidobacteriota; class Terriglobia; order Terriglobales; family Acidobacteriaceae; genus Sulfotelmatobacter. The sequence continues at coordinate 190 of CAYOUY010000394.1, read as the reverse complement.
CGCGATGATCCTGCAGAAGCTCAAGAAAGCAGCCGAGGACTACCTGGGCGAGAAGGTAACCGAAGCGGTCATCACCGTTCCCGCGTACTTCAACGACGCGCAGCGGCAGGCGACTAAAGACGCAGGCCGCATCGCCGGGCTCGACGTGAAGCGCATCATCAACGAGCCTACGGCAGCGTCGCTGGCCTAT
>CAYOUY010000393.1:0-7448 GCA_964407245.1 uncultured Acidobacteriaceae bacterium | reverse complement strand
AAGATGCCGGCTTTTTCCAGCCCTTCCGCATTGCCGACGACATCCTGCGGCAGGGCGTGCCGGGCATTTCCGACATCATCACGATCCCGGGCATCATCAATCGGGATTTTGCCGACGTGAAGACCATCATGGCCGGCATGGGCTATGCCGTGATGGGTACGGCCTCGGCCGCGGGTGCGAAACGCACGATCGAAGCGGCTCAGAAGGCCATCGCTTCGCCGCTGCTCGAAGCCGGCGCGATCGACGGCGCCCGCGGCATTCTCATCAACATCACCGGTTCGACATCGCTGAAACTGGCGGAAGTGCAGCAGGCCTGCTCGATTATCCAGAGCGCCGCGCACGAAGACGCCAACATCATTTTCGGCGCGGTTATGGACGAGAAGATGAAAGACGCGGTGAAAATCACGGTCATTGCCACAGGATTTCGCGAAGTGCCAACGGCGCGGCATCGCCAGCATCAGACGCATGATTCATTTGCGTCCGCCCACGCCGCCTCGCTCGACGACGACTTTCCGGCGGCACCAGGCCCGCGCGCGCCGACGCCCGAACCGGAGCGCATCATGTCTGGGACCGCCATGGTCGAAGCTACGATGACCGGTGATCGCGTCTACGAAGACGATGCGCCAGTTGCGCACGCTTCCGATCGCACGAGCGCTGACATGATTCCGCTCGAGCCTTCCCGCGACCTGGCGCGCGCTGCTGTGCTCTCGAACATGTCGAGCATTACATCGAATATGGCTCCGAACTTTGAGGCCGATGATCTGGATGTGCCGGCATTTCTGCGCAAACGCAACGAGGTGATGTAGGAGTTGCGAGTTGCGAGTCGTGAGCGAGAGCGACAACCGATCTCTTACGGCAGTGCGCAAAGCCCGTGGCTCGATAGCTCACCGCTGACAGCGGAAAATGCTTTCACTCTGGGAAGTACCTTTCCAGTAATCAAGTAACGGGTTACCGAAAGCGCTAGAACCGAGGTAATTTTCGTGTATGTAACTGTCCCAGAATGGGTTAAAGGAAAATTAATGTTGGCATCGATCTAAATTTTAGTGTTGCCTGTTTCGAGCTAAGTCCCGTATTATCGCAAAGTTGAGCAATAATGGGTGAGGTTACCGCCCGCTGGCACCGCAAGTGCATCGAAACACCTAGGATTCTGGGGAGCAAAGTCAGAGTGATGTCCAAGGGAACGAGCCTTTTTCGTCCGATTCTGGGTCTTCTGTTTTGTTTGCCGCTGGCGAGCGTGAGCTGGGCTGCACACATCACGCACACTCCCGCAAAATCGAAATCACAATCCCAGAAGATCAGTGAGAGCCAGCGCACGCGGCGCCGCTACCATCACCTGGCGCGCAGCCGCAGCGCGGCCGTGACTACCGTCTCGGCGCACCGGCGCTATCACGAGCGCTTCCATATGAGCTCGTTTGCCGAAGACATCGCGGCCGGTGATATCACCACGGGTGAGGATCCGGTTGTGCGGCAGGCCGCAGTCGACGCGCTCGGCAACATGAACGGTACGCTGGTCGCGATCGAGCCCACCAGCGGACGCGTGCTGGCCATGGTGAATCAGAAGTTGGCCCTGTCGAGCGGCGCGCAGCCTTGCTCGACCATCAAGCTTTCCGTTGCTCTCGCCGCTCTGAACGAAGGACTAATTCAAAAGGACACCGAAGTCGCTCTCGGCCGCCGCAGCACCATGAATCTGACCGAAGCGCTGGCGCACTCAAACAACGCGTACTTCGAGGCCCTTGGACGCAAGCTTGGCTTTGAAAAGGTGGCTTATTACGCCCACGAATACGGTCTCGGGGAACTCGCCGGTTATGACATACCCGGCGAGCAACTGGGCGAATATCCCGATGAAGTGATTCCCGACAAACTCGGCGGCGTCGGCAAAATGTGCTCCTTTGGAGAAGGCGTTTCCATGACCCCGCTGCAGTTGGGCGCCATGGTCGCAGCCATCGCCAACGGTGGAACGCTCTATTACCTCCAGCACCCGACCACGCCGGAAGAGGTAGCGGACTTTCAGCCCCGGGTGAAACGGCAGCTTGATATTGCTCCGCTGATCCCTGAGATTTCCGACGGCATGGCAGGAGCTGTGCTGTACGGCACAGCGCGCAGCGTGCGCCTCAACTTCAACGAGGAAGAAATTCTGGGCAAGACCGGAACCTGCTCGCACGCGGGCACGCGCTTCGGTTGGTTCGCCTCCTACGCCAACACCAGCCTGGGACGCGTCGTGGTCGTGGTCTTTCTGCAGGGTGGTCGTCCGACCTTTGGTCCCAAAGCAGCGGAGATCGCCGGCCGCATGTATCGCAACCTGTACGACCACAATTTCTTCACCGCCGGATCCGGCGCCGCACCCATGCTGCCTGCCGACACTGCAGACGTGAAGACAGTCACCGCCCCCGCGCAGCAGTAAGACTCACACTCCGCAACTAGGGTGCTGGATCAGGGCCGCTTGCCTTACGCCGGAGTTTATTCGTGAGACCCTGCCCCATCGCACTGTCCTAGAAACCTCTAATACGACAAACCTCGATTTTGCCGATCATTAGTCAGGCGGGACAATTCCACGCCAGCCACAGCGATGCTCTGCCCAAGCTTGACGTCCGCGAACCTGATCTACGCGAATCGCGCCGCTCAGCCCGTGCTCCTGACGCTTGTAATCGTTCTGCTTGCGGCCTGCGCGGGTCTGGGCGGATCGGCGTACGAGGCCGCCCGGAGGGTCTGGTCCCGCATTGCTCGCCGCTGGCGCGGAGAAGAACGCGCGTCACCGGGCCGCGAAACAGAGCTCTCGTTCCCAACGCTGGCCGAGGCGATTCCCTCCATGCTGTGGACGGCCAGGCCCAACGGCTCGGTGGATTTCATCAGCGAGCACTTGCACCGTTACAGCGGCTTCACGAAAAAGCAGGGCAAGGATTGGGGTTGGACGGACGTGCTGCATCCCGAGGACTTGCCACCCTGCATGGAGCGCTGGAGGCATTGCGTCCGCACCGGCGAGGCCTATGAATTCGAATACCGCCTGCGCCGCTTTGACGGCGTCTATCGCTGGTTCCTGGCCCGGGCGAACCCCGCCCGGGACGAACAAGGGCAAGTGATCAAGTGGATTGGTACCTGCACCGACATCGAAGATCAAAAGCACAATCAACAGGTCCTGGAGGAGCAGATCCGCGAGCGCACCGAGGAATTAGCTACGGTCAATACCCGCCTGCAGGAGGAAATGTGGGAAAAGGATCTGGCTCGCGGGCAACTCGATGAGCAAAACGAGAAGATGCTGCACGAACTCACCGAGCGCTCACAGCGCGCCACGTTGCTGGCGAAGATGGGCGAGGTCCTGCAGAGCTGCGTCAACAAAGACGAAATTTTCGCTGCTGCGCGCGGTTTTGCGCCGCGCGTGTTCCCCGCGACTCGCGGAGCCATGGCTCTGCTCAGCTCTGAGCGCAGTCTGGCCGAGGTGGCCGGATCATGGCATGACTGTCGCCTGCCGGTGAAAGTATTTGAACCGAGTGCGTGCTGGGCGCTGCGTACGGGACAACCGCATCTGGTTGTGGCGGGCGATACCACTGCGCGCTGCGCGCACGCCGCCGGAGTCGAGAACACGTATCTCTGCATTCCGATCCTGGCCCAGGGCGAGGCGCTAGGCATCCTGCATTTTCAGGCGACCGACCAGGCGCCCAGCCTCTCCGACTCGGAACTGTCGTTCAAAACTACGTTTGCCAGCCAGGTGGGATTGTCCGTCGCCAACGTCCGGTTGCGTGAAGCGCTGCGCATGCAATCCATCCGCGATCCTCTGACCGGCCTCTATAACCGGCGGTATCTGGAAGAAATGATGCAGCGGGAGACGAGGCGCGCGGTTCGCGCCGAATGCGGTCTGGGCGTCATGATGCTCGATCTCGACCACTTCAAGAACTTCAACGACACCTACGGCCACGACGCCGGGGACGCCGTGCTGCGCGAGACGGCTTCACTTCTGGCGAAGAGCGTTCGTGCCGAAGACATCGTGTGCCGCTTTGGCGGCGAGGAATTTGTCGTCATCCTTCCCATGGCCGACCTGAAGGCGTCGCAGGCGCGGGCGGAGCGAATCCGTTCCAAACTGCGCGAGTTGACGGTGATGCACCAGGGGCAGTCTCTCGGCATGATCACGGTTTCTGTAGGCGTCGCTGAATTGCCGCAGCATGGCACATCCCCCCGGGAACTGCTTGAAACAGCCGATGCCGCGCTCTATCGCGCGAAACGGGAAGGAAGAGACAGAGTGGTTGTCGCCGAGCCCTCGCCGGCTAAACAGGACGCGGCCACTGCGGTGCCCGCTGAGAAGAGAAGCAGTCACTTCGCAGAATAGAACGCCCAGCCGCGGGGCTGAGCGTTTTCTTCCCTTCAAGTCTGTGGTGAGAACAACGCGTCTAATTTCGGCGCGGCCCCTTGCTCTCGTCGCTGGCGATCACGCCGTCTTTGATGTGAATCACGCGATGCGCATATTCGGCAATGTCGTGCTCATGCGTGACCAGCACGATCGTGTTGCCGTCCGCATGCAGCCGGTCGAACAAGGCCATGATCTCCAGGCCGGTCTGTGAATCCAGATTGCCGGTGGGTTCGTCGGCCAGAATGATAGACGGCTTGTTCACCAGGGCGCGCGCGATGGCGACGCGCTGCCTTTGTCCACCCGAGAGTTCGTTGGGCTTGTGACTCATGCGCGATTCCATACCCACCGCCGCCAGCGAACCCTTGGCGCGCTCCAGGCGCTCCTCGGTGGGAATACCGGCGTAGATCAAAGGCAGTTCCACATTATGAAGCGCGGTCGCGCGGGCCAGCAGATTGAACGTCTGAAAAACGAATCCGATTTCCTTGTTGCGGATGCGCGCCAGTTCGTCGTCGTCAAGTTCGCTGACCAGTTGGCCGTTCAGCCAGTACTTGCCCTGCGAAGGTGTATCCAGGCAGCCGATCAGGTTCATCAGGGTCGACTTTCCCGAACCGGAGGGACCCATGATCGCGACGTATTCGTTGCGCTCGATGCGCAGGTTGACGCCGCGCAACGCGTGCACCTGCTGCTCCGAGCCCATGTCGTACGTCTTCCATAGATCTTCGGCGGCAATCATGCACGTTTCCGGCGGTGCCGATGCGGTTGGCGCGGGCATGCTGAGGACTTCTGCGGTTGCCATATTCTTCTCCTGCTTTCCAAGCTCGTCCGATGCCACTGACCTCTCCGTTCTTACCGCAGGGGCTGGGGACTAGCGGCGAGGGGTCAGTGTCTTGCCACCAATTCCCGTGTTGTTTCGAAATCTCTTAAGTGCCTGCTTTCTCGAGACCCTGACCCCTGAACCCTGATCCCTGTTTGGACGTGCCAGCCCGCGTTCCGTTATGAAGCTTCGTCCTCTTTCTTGGGGGCCGTATTATCGATTTTGACGCTGCTGCCCGGCCGCAACGTGCGCAAAACCTTGTAGCTTCCCGTGACTACTTCGTCACCTTCCTTCAGGCCGTTAAGCACCTCTATATCGGTAGTGCCGGTTATGCCGGTCGTGACCGGAACGAACATCGCCTTTTTGCTGCGGACGACGAACACGCCCTGAACATCGTCTTCCTTCTTGCTCTTGGATGCGGCTTCGCTCGCTGCTGGTGCCGCGGCATGCACGGATCCCGGGGGATTATTCTGCTGATCGATCTGCTGCTTCGTGCGTAGCGTCAGCGATTGAATCGGCACAGCCAGCGTGTTGGTGCGAGTTGCGGTCGTAATCTTCGCCGTGGTGGAGAGGCCCGGCCGCAGATCCTCCGGGGCATCGGTCAAGTTGACCACGACCTTGAAGTCCTTGGCTTCCTCGCTGGCCGTGGCCTGTTGCGAAGTCGAGACGCCGCTGGAGCGCACGATCGCGTTGTCGCCGATCTCCGATACTGTTCCGTGGAACACTTTCTTCGGGATGGCGTCGATTGTGACCTCGGCCGGTTGCCCCAGGCGCACATTCACAATATCGGTTTCATCCACTTTTACCTCGGCCGTGATCACCGACATGTCGGCCAGCGTCATCAGCGTGCTTCCTTGTGCGTTCTGAATGCCGATGACCACCGTCTCGCCCTCGCGCACGGGAAGGTTGGTGATCACTCCGTCAAACGGCGCGGGGTAGGAAGTTTTCTTCAGCAAGTCGGTGTAGTGGGTCAGCGTGGCCTCGGCCTGCGCCACGTGCCGCTCCGAGGAATCCTTCTGGGCTTTCGCTTGCGCAACACGGGCCTGCGCTTGCGTTAGTCCGGCATCGGCTGTAGCCCAGGCGTTCTTGCGGCTGTCGAAGTCTGACTTGGAAATCAGGCCGTCCTTGAACAAGTTCTGAGCGCGATCCCAGTCGAGCTTGTTGCGGTCGTAGTCGGCCTGGGCGCGCAGCAGGTCGGCCTGCGCAGTCTTGAGCCCGGCGTCGGCGGCAAGCGCGTCCGTGCGCGCCGCCTGCAGCGACGCTTCGTTGGCGTTCACGTCGGCCGAGGACTGCACGTTCTCCAGTTGCGCCAGCAATTGGCCCTTCCTCACCCGGTCGCCCTCTTTCACGTAGAGGTGCGTGATCTTGCCAAACGCATTGGCGCCGATGTTGACGTACGTCTTCGGCTTGATTTCACCCGATGCGCTAACCACGGTCGTCAGATCCTCGCGCTGTACTTTTCCCGTCTGCACCGTCACGACGTTCTTGCTGCTTTGGTGAACGGTAAACGCCACCAGGATTGCGAGCACAACCGCAACCCCGGCGCCAATCGCAATTTTCTTCCAGGTTTTCATGATTGCCGTCACGCTCCGGGCGACCTTTGCCCCCACGATTGAAACCCGGCTCCGCAACTGCGCCTTTCATGCGGACGGCCCGGCCAGGGTGACGGACACACACTCTTTGTTACGCTGCCGGAACCCAGAAAGTTCCCGGCGAAGGTCACCCAGTCAGCAGGAACGTTCAGGAATAACAACCAGAGTGACCCGAGCCCCGTTTCGGTGGGAGACTTATAGAGACTGCCCCCGGAACCAGCCATTATAGCGTGTGTGGAACGACAACAACTGCCCTGAATATGTCGGATCAGAGTCCGGCTCAGGCAACTCGGAAAGAGCCTGCCCGCTTCTAAAATTAGAGGTCTCGCGGCCGGCTTTTAATTTGTTCTCGGGGCACGACTTAACCTTGCTTCACGCGGGCAAACAGCCTAGAATAAGCAGACGAAAGGTGTCTGGCAGGAGTCCCTCTCATGTTCCGGGTTGGTTCGTTTCCATCGCTTCTCCGAATTCTGCTGGTAGTTGCCGCTCTGACAACTGCTTCCGCATTCGCCCAAGCTTCCCAAACTCAGGATTCCCAGAAGCAAGATCCCGCAAAACAGGATCAACAGACCCAGCCGGCCGCTGACACATCCTCCAAAGATGCGGCCGACAGCCAACAAACGCCGCCCAAAGACCAGGCAGTCGACCCCTTGAAGCGTCCCATCGATGCCAAGAAGAAAAAGCAGCAGATGAAGGACTACTC
>CAYOUY010000392.1:0-7741 GCA_964407245.1 uncultured Acidobacteriaceae bacterium | reverse complement strand
GCGGCCAACGTTACCCATCAGCAACTGGAGCATGGCGGCGGTGCGGATAATCTGCGTGCCGAAGCTGTGCTGCGTCCAACCGACCGCGTAGATGATGGTGGCGACCTTCTTCATGTCGCCGTCTTTGCGGACGGAGGTGAACAGGTCGGCGGCCTTTAGGAATTGACCCTTGGGGATGCCGGTGATGCGCTCGACCATCTCGGGCGTGTAGCGGTCGTATTGCTTCTTCAACAACTGGAAGACGCAACGCGGGTGCTGCAGGGAAAGATCGAAGGCCGCCTTGCCAGGAAGCGATGGGGCAGGGGGAGGGCTGCCTGGCTTCGTTGGCGCAGCGGCCTTCTCGGCGGGCGAAGCCATGACCGGCTTACCGGTGAGGTCGCCGCCTTCTTCGTAATTCCACGTTTTCTTGTCGTAAGTCTTCTTTTCTGGATCGAAACCGGAGTAGAGACCGTCTTCAGGCAGCTTGAATCCGTCTTTGATAATGAAGGCGGCATTGGTGTAATTCACGAGGTAATCGTGCGCGATGCGGTTATTTTCGATGGCGTAGCGAATCAGGCCGCCGAGAAACGCGATGTCGGCGCCGGCGCGAATCTGCAAGTAGAGATCAGCGTTCGCGGCCGTGCGCGTCAGGCGCGGATCGACCACAATCATTTTGGCATTGCGGTGAAGCTTGGCTTCAATCGGCCACTTGAATCCACAGGGGTGGTTTTCGGCGGGATTGCCCCCCATGATCAACATCAAGTCGGTGTTCTTGATGTCGATCCAGCCATTGGTCATCGCCCCGCGTCCGAATGTTGGCCCCAAACTGGAGACCGTGGGGCCGTGTCAAACCCGGGCCTGGTTTTCCAGGTAGCAGACCCCCAGGCTGCGCATGGTTTTGACGACCAGATAATTGAACTCGTTGGTGTCGGTGCATCCGCCGGTGAAGCCGATGGTCTCGCAGCGGTTTACGATCTTGCCTGACGCGTCTTTCTCAATGAAGCTGTCATCGCGCGTCTTCTTCACTTTCTGTGCGATCTCGGCGTATGCCTGTTCCCACGAAATGTCTTCCCAATCCGTGCCGCCGGGCCGCCGCACCTGCGGCTTGAGCAGGCGGCGGTCATTCAGGATGTCCTGTTCGAGCGACGATCCCTTGGGGCATAGCGTGCCGCGATTAATAGGATGGTCGGGGTCGCCCTCGACATGGACGACCTGCGGGATCGCGTTCTTGGCCTTGTCTCCCAATGTGTAGATGATGACGCCGCAGCTCACCGAACAATAAGGGCAAGTGCTGCGTGTTTCGCTGGCTCGCGAAATTTTCAGACTTTGCGTCTGCGCGTAGACGGGAGTCAGGTCGAATCCAAGTGTAGAGAGGCCTGCTCCGCCAAGGACGGCGCCCTTCAGAAAGGTCCTGCGGGAAAACTCCATCGAAAACCTCCGGCATTTTGCCGCGTGATCTTGATGCGGCGGCTGCTCTGAGCCCTCTAAACACCCGAGATGTTCTACAGAAGTTGAGGGTTGCGGTCGCCGCGTCCCCACGCCTCACGACCGAGGTCAAGCCCACCTGATGCGGGGAACTATAGTCTCTTCAGTCGAAGGGAGTCAACCTCTGGAGGGCGCTTTCGGCAGGGGCGACGCGTTGCGGCTTTGGCCCCTGAACCTCATAATGGCCCGATGACCGCTTCCCCCTGGCAGCGGCGCACCCAGCGCGCCGAGGAGTTGATCGTACAACGTCCGTTCGCGGCAGAAATTCTCGGCTTTTATATCCATGTCGCGCGCTTTCAGGAGGAGTCGCACCGGCGGCTGGGCAGGGTGCTGCAGACGGCTGGTGCTCGGTTCGACAGCGAACTAGGCGCGGCCGAATTGGAACAACTGATTTCGAGATTCGAGTCGTTTCTTTCGCTTGCCGAGTCGCGTGGTCCGCAGCATCTGGCTCAAATCAGCCGCCAACTGAAAACCAGCGGCGAGACGGTGTGGCGTGATCTGCTGAACAGCGCCTGGCTTGGACACTCGGCTTCCGACGCCGCGCAATTGTTGGCTGCAGCGTCTCTTCAGCCCTTCGGCGAACTGGTCCGCTCGCGCGCTTCACCCCACGCCACTCAGCAAACCTACGCGGTTTGCCCTTATTGCCATCGTAAGCCCGGCTTTGGCGTTTTGCGGCAAATGGGCGAAGGTGCGGCGCGATCGCTCGTCTGCGGCTTCTGCCTGGCGGAATGGGACTTCCGCCGCATCGTCTGCCCCGGCTGCGGTGAAGGAAATGAGCGGAAGCTCGCGGTCTTCTCTGCCAGCGACTTCGATTACATTCGCGTGGAGTGCTGCAACACCTGTAAGACCTACATCAAGACCGTAGACCTGACCAAAAATGGCCGCGCCGAGCCCCTCGTGGACGAACTCGTTTCCGCGCCGCTCGATCTTTGGGCGGCCGAGCACGGTTACGCCAAGCTGAAGAAAAATCTGCTGGGGATGTAGGGAGTGAACTTGCCTTAATACGAAAGCAAGCCAAGCGCGCGATTTTTGCGTCGCGGCTTTTCTTAATAGAAGCAGCGCGACGCAACGCGCGGCTCACCTAGATCCTTCGGCGGAAAAAGCGACCGCCTCAGGATGACAAAACTCTGATCTCGTCTACAATCACGGCATGGGCAGCTTGGGGCAACAAAGTCCGGCCCCGGAGGAACGCGACTCCAGCCGGCTGATCATTTCGATCGCCGTGGCGGGCGTGATCGCGGTGATGCTCGGGCTTGCGTTTCTTCTGCGTGAGCCGCCCAAGGCCGCGAAGACGGTTCCGCCATATGCTGCCAATCTGAAGATTTCTGACTTGAAGATGAGTGCAGCCGAGAATTTTATCGGACACACGGTCACCTACGTGGACGGCGCAGTTTCGAACGCAGGTGACAAAACTGTGACCCGCGCAGTTGTCGAAGTCGTCTTCAAGGACGAGATCGGCCAACTTGCGCAGCGGGAAGAAGTGCCCTTGCGGCTGCTGAGAACGAGCGGGCCTTATCCGGAGGCGGTCGACTTCGGCTCTGCGCCGCTCGCTCCCGGCCAGACGCAACCCTTCCGCCTGACGTTCGACAGCGTCTCGGCGCAGTGGAACCGCGCGTATCCGGAGATACGGGTAACGGATGTGACGGTGAAGTAATACCGATTGTAGATTTCAGATTGTAGATTGGCGATTGAAATCTTCGGATCGTTTTCCACGCACTAATCTGAAATCTGCAATGGCAAAATCTGAAATCCTGCGGCGATCCTCTACAATTGTCTTCGTGCCCGAAACCAAGCCATTTCGGTTGACGGAGTCGGTGAAAGCTGCGGGTTGAGCGTCCAAGCTGAGTCCGGCGGCGCTGGACAAGGTGCTTGGGAAATTAGCCCGGCAGCATGACCCGAACGTTCTGGTCGGCTTCGATCACGCCGACGACGCCGGAGTGTACAAAATCGCCCCCGACCAGGCGTTGGTGCAGACGGTCGACTTCTTCACGCCCATCGTTGACGATCCATACACCTTCGGGCAGATCGCAGCGACCAATTCCCTGAGCGACGTTTACGCCATGGGCGGAAAGCCGCTCACGTCGCTGGCTCTCGTGTGTTTTCCCGACAAGGCTGATCTTGAAATCCTCGAGCGCATCCTGTCCGGTGGGTTGTCGAAGATGATCGAAGCCGGATGCACCGTCATCGGCGGACACAGCATTCGGGATGAGGAAACGAAGTTTGGATATTCAGTCACGGGATTGATCCATCCGGCGAAAGTGCTGGCCAACAAAGGCGCAAAACCGGGCGATGCGCTGCTGCTAACCAAGGCTCTGGGCACGGGCGTGATCTCGACGGCGATCAAGAAAGGAAAAGCGGAACCGGCATGGATTGACGCGGCAGTGCAGTCGATGACGACCTTGAACAAGACCGCGGCGGAAGTGACTACCACGGGACATGTAGGGACGGCCGCCCCCGGCCGCCAAGCCAAGCGGAACTCGGCAGCTTTTCGCGTGAATGCGATGACCGACGTCACCGGCTTCGGATTGATCGGGCATGCGCGGGAATTGGCTCTGGCCTCGGATGTATCGCTCCACATTTCTGCCGGCAGCATTCCATTGCTCGAAGGTGCGCTGGAGTGCGTACGCGCCGGGCATGTGCCCGGCGGGCTGAAGAACAACCGCGATTTCGCCGAGTGCCTGGTGGAGTACGACGCGAACGTCCCAGAAGACGGGCGTGCGCTACTGTTTGATCCGCAGACGGCGGGTGGATTGCTGATCTCGACGCCGGATGGACCAGCTCTTGGGCGCGCGTTGGAGGAGGCGGGCGTAGCAGCGGCCGCGATCGGAGAAGTCGTGGCGAGTCGGAAGCCGAGGATTCGGGTATCGATTTAACTGTCGCGGAGATTCCCACTTCTGGCAAAGACAGCCAGAAGTGGGGCACCGTTTATGGGCTCTAATTGATGAGCTCCCAGATTTTGGCCAGGTGGTGGTCGTCGTGTTCCGCGACGAAGAACAGGTGATCAACCAGCCGCATGGGCGTCTTCATGCGCGGATGCAGCAAGGTATGAGCGAAATGCGCGGGGTCGAGTTCATCGGCCCGGTCGATTAGCTGCGCGCGGGCTTTGCGAAAATCGGCGAGAATCTGCGCGATCGGCATTGCGTTGTGATTGGCCTCGGTGGTGCCGCGGTTAGTCAGGTCGGCGACGGTGAGTTCGGAACCGCCTTTTGCGAAGTCGTTGACCCGCGCGGTCCACAGCGGCTCGAGGTCGAGCAGATGCCCGGCGTGCTCCTGCGCCGACCACTTTTCTTTCACTTCTTCAAGCGGGCCGCTTTCCAGCGGCTTTCTGATCAGCCGGTCGCGGACGGCGTTGCGCAGCATGTCCTCGAGGCGCGCCGGCGTTCCGATCAGGCGCACGCGAATGTTTGGATACAACGCGGCCGGGAAAGAAAACTCGAACTTCCGTTCAAACCAGAGAGGCACTAAGGTCATGGCAGCGGATTACCCTCATCACCGGGGCTGAAGCCCCTCATTCGCAGACACTCTAACGCGGCGCTAAAGCGCCGCTCTTCCACACTTCGAGTACAAGGTCGTCCCGGGCGAGCGAGGGTCGCGTGAATGAGCGTCAACTTTGCGCATGCTACCTCGGACGGCCGAAGAAAATCACGTACCCGTCGGGGTCGGAGATCTCGAATCCGCGCAAACCGTCGCTCGTATCTTTCAGAGGGACGCTGAAGGCGGCTCCCTGCGCGGAGAATTCTGCGGCAAGGGCGTCTGGATCGGAAGCGTAGACGAAAGCGTCCCAGCGCAAGTGAGGATGGCGCTTCGGATTCGGCAGCGGCGAAATGCCACCCTCCGATTTGACGAAGATCTGCACGCCCTGGCGGCCAATGATCGCGGAAAATGGGTTGCGCTCGGGTTGCTTCCATCTGGTTTCGAAGCCGAGCCGGTCGCGGTAAAACGCGATCGTCTGATCAACGTTGCTGACGACGAAGAACGGTGAGATGTGCTCGGTCGTGGCCCGGGGCATGGTGTGCTCCACGCGAATCATAGCACCTGGCTGAAACTACGAAGGCAACAACCGGCGCTGGCGCGCCGGGGACGGACGAATGCGTCCGTCCCTACACGACTCTTACTGAATCAGCGTGCCGCCGTTGCCTCCGTTGCCTTCTTCGTCCGGCGCGATCACCACGGCTGCGGCGACGCGGTCCCCGGGCTCCATGTGCAGCAGGCGGACGCCCTGCGCGTTGCGGCCGGACTCGCGAATGGTCGTCGAATCCATGCGGATGATCTTGCCGTAGTGACTGATCAGCATGACTTGCGAATCATCGTCCACCTGGGCGATCGCGACGACTTTACCGACGCGGTCGGTAGTCTTAAGGTTGATCACGCCCTTGCCGCCGCGGTTGGTGAGCCGGTATTCGTCGGCGGGCGTGCGCTTCCCGAATCCGTTTTCGGTGACGGAGAGAATGAGCGAGCCTTTTACGGCTTCGTCGATGGCTTCGGGGCCGGCCGGCAGGGGCGCTCCGGCGGACGAGGCGTCCGCCGCTCCAGGGGCCGTGCCCGGCTTCGCGGTTGTGGCCATGCCGACCACGTAATCGCCTTTTTCCAGATCGATGCCCCAGACGCCGTATGCCGCGCGGCCCATGGGGCGAACGTGCGATTCATCGAAGCGCACGGCCATGCCTTCATGCGAGGCGAGGAAGATGATCTGGTTGCCGTCGGTGATGCGGCAGGCGACCAGTTCGTCGCCCTGCTCGATGCCGATGGCCATGATGCCGTTGGAGCGCACGTGCATGAACTCGCGCACTTCGGATTTTTTCACCAGGCCGTTGCGCGTGGCGAAGAAGACGTATTTGTTTTCTTCTTCCAGGTTGCGCACCGCGACCAAGGTTCGAAGGGTCTCACCGGGCTGCAGGCCGACCAGGTTGCCAATGTGCTTGCCGCGGCCGGCGGCACTGACATCGGGAATTTCGTAGACCTTGAGCCAGTAGACGCGCCCGGTGTTGGTGAAGATGAGAATGTAAGCGTGAGTCGAGACGATGAACAGATGCTCGACGAAATCTTCGTCGCGCGTCTTCATGCCGGTGCGGCCCACACCCCCGCGGCGCTGCATGCGGTAGGTGGAAATTGGCGTGCGCTTCAGGTAACCGGAGTGGCTGACGGTGACGGCGACCTGCTCGTCGGCAATGAGATCTTCGAGGACAATTTCGGCGGCTTCGTCTTCGATGCGCGTGCGCCGGTCGTCCCCGTATGACTTCTTCACTTCTTCCAGTTCTTTCACAATCACGCCGCGCAGTTTTTTCTCCGACGCGAGGATCGACTCGTACTCCGCGATGTTCTCGCGAACCTGCTTCAACTCGTTCGCGATTTCATCAATTGAGAGTTTGGTCAGGCGGTGCAACTGCAGTTCGAGGATGGCATCGGCCTGCTTGGCGGTGAATGGCTTCTCCGGATCGAGCTTGGGAGCACGGCCGGTGGTGTTGATGTCGATTTTCTTGCCGCCGAAGTACAGGACCAGGTTCTCACGGGCGTCAGCGCGGTTGGCGCTGCCGCGAATGATGGCGATGACGTTGTCGAGATGATCGAGCGCAGTGCTGTAGCCTTCGAGGATGTGCTCGCGGTCTTTCGCTTTGGCGAGCAAATACGCGGTGCGGCGGCGGACGACATCAACGCGGTGCTCGATGAAATACTTGATGGCCTGGATCAGGCCCATCTCCCGCGGCTGTCCATTAACCACGGCGAGCAGGATCATGGAGAAGCTTTGCTGCATCTCCGTGTGCTTGAAGAGTTGATTGAGAACGATCTGCGCCTCGGCGCCCCGCTTCAGTTCCACGACGATGCGCATGCCGTCGCGATCGCTCTCGTCGCGCACGTCAGAAATGTCTTCAATGTCTTTGTCGTTGACCAGCTGCGCGATGCGCTTGATCAGGACTGATTTGTTCACCTGATAGGGAATCTCGGTGACTATAATCGCTTGTTTTTCCTTGGTCAGGCTTTCGAGAGCGGTGCGTGCGCGCATCATGAAGCGGCCCCGTCCGGTCTTGTAGGCCTGTTCAATGCCGGCCTTGCCGTAGATGATGCCGTATGTGGGGAAGTCCGGGCCCTGCACGTGCCTGAGCACTTCAGCGAGGCCCGCGCTGGGATTCTTGACCAGTTCGATAGCCGCATTGACGATTTCGGTGAGGTTGTGTGGCGGAATGTTAGTCGCCATGCCCACGGCGATGCCGCTGGAGCCGTTGACGATGAGATTGGGAATGCGCGTAGGCAGCACCGTGGGTTCAAGCGTGGACTCGTC
>CAYOUY010000391.1:0-1757 GCA_964407245.1 uncultured Acidobacteriaceae bacterium | reverse complement strand
AATTCGATGTTCAGGATTTATATGCCGAGCAGATCGATTTGAACACGGGCCGGTATATGTATCAGGGGCAGGTTCAGCAGGCGCGGCTGGAGCGCGACGTGATCGCGGTCCGAGGCGGCAAGCCGGTGCAGCTGGCGACGTGGATCACGCGGCACGGCCCGGTGTTTGTGGGCGACGAGGGAAAGCAATATTCGCTGCAATGGGCGGCGGCGGAGCCGGGAGGCATCACATTTCCCTTCCTCGACATCGACCGCGCGCGCAACTGGAGCGAATTCGTGGCGGCGATCGGACGCTTTGCGGGACCGGCACAGAATTTCGTTTACGCCGATGTGGACGGCAACATCGGATATCACGCGACCGGCAAGGTTCCGATTCGCGCCGCCGGAGACGGCAGCCTCCCGGTCAGCGGCGCCGACAACGCCCACGAGTGGATCGGCTACATTCCGTTCGACAAGCTGCCCAACATTTACAATCCGCCGTCAGGAATCATCGCCACTGCGAACGGCCGGATCGCGCCGGACAATTATCCGAATTCGATCAGCATGGAATGGGAGGCGCCGTGGCGCACGGCACGGATTTATCACGTATTGGAGTCGGGTCGGCAGTTTTCCGCAGCGGACATGCTGGCGCTCGAAAACGACGTTCATTCCGAGCCCGACCTGTTCGCCGCCGAGCGCCTGGTCTACGCGGTTGATCATGCCAGCAAGCCGTCGGAGCGGGTGAAACAGACGGCCGATTTGATGCGCAGCTGGGATGGACGGATGCTGGCCTCTTCAGCGGCACCCACCATCGCGGAGACTTCGATGCGCGAACTGCGCCGGCTTCTGCTCGAGCCGAAGCTGGGAAGTCCAGCCCCGGACTCTTCGAACCGTTCCGCCCCTGAACCAAACTCTGAGCTATACATGGACCGGGAGCATCCCTCCCTGGACTGGACGACGTACTCATGGCTCCAGCGATCAGTCTGGCTGGAGAATATTCTGCTGCATCGTCCCAAGCGCTGGCTGCCGGAGAAGTACGCGAACTATGACGAACTGCTCGCTGCCGCAGTCGAGGCGGCGGTGAATGAACCGCAAGCGCCCAAGGATCTGACCACCTGGCGGTGGGGTGCGTTCAACGCGGTCGAAATCCAGCATCCGATCCTGGGAAGGATTCCGCTGCTGAATCATTGGTCTGGGCCGGGGACGCAAGAGCAATCGGGCAGTGGCTACACGGTCAAGGCGGTCACGCGTTATCACGGTCCGTCGGAGCGCTTCACCGCGAATCTGGCCGATCTGGATCAGTCCACGCTGAATATTGTGACCGGGCAGAGCGGCAACTTTCTCAGCCCGTACTACATGGATCAGTGGAACGCCTGGTACGAGGGAACCACCTTCACGCTGCCGTTCAGTGAAAACGCCGTGGAAGCAGCCAAGTCACATAAGCTGGTGCTGGAGCCAGGAACCATTACAGGAACAACTCGCCCATTCCTCATATCCAATTAGGAATAGGCCAACTATAAGCGAAAACAAAACGGCCAATCTTCTTTGCAGTCTGAAGAATTTGCAGCTAGAAAAAATCGATCGCCTTCACGTCGCCGGCATAGCCCACCACGGGGATGGTCCCGTTCAGAATGTAATCGTTGATCAGCAGGGCGTCGATTGTAGTGTCGTAGACGCGCAGGTTGCCGCCTTCGGCAACGTATTCCACCCAGCGCGTGCTGAAACTCTGGAAACCGTTCACGTCGCCGTTGTCGGGGGGAATTACGATGGCATTGTTCG
>CAYOUY010000390.1:0-1766 GCA_964407245.1 uncultured Acidobacteriaceae bacterium | reverse complement strand
GCAGCTTCTCCGCTGCCGATAAACGTCGAATAGACCAGTTGCGCGGCGCTAGCGGAAAGTTCGGTAACGAACGTGGCGGAGTAGGGAGAGGTCCCTGGAATTTTAGTCTGATACGCGCCCGAAGTTGTGGGCCATTGGGTGCCGGCATTGCCGGTGAGAAATGCATCGCCGTTCTGGTCGATCGCGATTCCGGAAACTCCCGTACTGCCGGAACCAGCGGTTCCAGACGGAGGGGAACTGACCCCGAGAAGGCTGCTGTATAGCAAGCTCCCGCTGGGAGCAAACTTCATCGTGAAAATCGTGGTATTTGGGTATCCGGGAGTGCCGGCATTCAGCGCGCCGGTCGAGACCGGGAAGATGGGAGAATTGGTCCCACCCGCGATATACGCGTTTCCACTTCCATCAACCGTGATCGCACCGGCTGTGGTACCGGTTGACTCGCCCGGCTGCGCACCACCGCCCAGCAGACTCGAATAATTGAGTGACGACCCGTCGGCGGAGAGCGAAGTTACGAATCCATAAGCTGTTCCGACGCCGGCGGCGCCATAGCTGATGGAGTTCTTGACCGGAAAATCGGTCGACTGGGTACTCCCAACGACGATGGCGTTACCACTTCCGTCTACCGCGATTCCACTGGAACCATTCCCACTCGAGCCCCCGAGAAAGGTGGAATACACCAACGTGGTTCCGTCCGGACTGAGCTTGCTGACGAACACATCGTTGCCGTTGGGACAGGAGTGACAGGTTCCTTGGAATACGCCGGGGGTGACGGGAAAACTGCTCGAATTTGTCTTTCCGGTGATGTACGTGTTGCCGGACGCGTCCGCTGCTATTCCGGACACTCCAATCGACAAGTTGGCCAGGAAGGTGGAATAGGTCAGAACCGGATCGATGACCAGGACCTTGGAGCGGTCGTACTTCCCGATTTGAAAGGCGATTTCATCCTTGCCGACGATGGCAAAATTGCCCGGCACATCACGCCGGGAGCCATCGATTGTTTGGTAGACCTGAGGCTTGTCGAAAAAAAGATCAGCGTTCGCAAGACGGATTCGAAGTCTGCCGTCTGATTGCAGTGCGAGATCTTTCGATCCCAGTAAGTGCATTCGAATGGCTCGATAGTCCGCTCCCGGGCGAACGACCAAGTCGTGCTCCAGTCGCTGGCCGGCCCCGTAGAACACCGCGTCGACTCCCGGGTAGAGGTCGGCATAAGTAACTCTCGCGAAATTCGGGATGTGGGTATGCCAGCGAGAAGGATCTCGGCCCAAGAGATAATTCGTCTGGCTGGCCCGCAGGTATGAGCCGGCAGGGTGAGCCAGTCTGTTTGAGTTGTCAAAGCGAACGGTGAGACTCGATGATTGCGAGACGCCATCCGCCATCCGCAGACTGACTTCCTGTGCGCGCAGCGCCACATCGAACTGTGGCAAGTGCGCCAGGAAATCAACGCCTTCCTCCGCCTGGCCATAGTTTGGCTCAAATTGAATGGGCAACTCAGCCAGCGAAACGCGCTTTTTCTCCGGTGTTACCTGAGCCGACACCTGAGCCGAAGAAAACGCACTGACCAAGAACAGCAGAGCCAATGACAGTGCAGAGCGATAAGAAGCAACGTGAAATCGCATTTTCGGTCCCTTCGGTGGAGGAGGACGAAGGCAGAATGCGATAGGTAACTCGCGCTGTCAAGGACCTGGATCAAAGGTTTTAGGTTAATGTCCAACTGCTGTTAACCGGGTTGGCCCTCATAGAACGGCTTTGAGCGTAACCGCGATTTA
>CAYOUY010000389.1:0-21353 GCA_964407245.1 uncultured Acidobacteriaceae bacterium | reverse complement strand
CGTGGATCTGCGCCAACTGGTCCGCGAAGGACGCTTCCGCGAAGATCTTTTCTACCGCCTGAACGTCATCACGGTGGAACTGCCGCCGCTGCGGCAGCGAAAAGAAGACATCCCGCTGCTGGTGGACTTCTTCCTGAAGCGCTATGCAGAAGAAAACGGCCGCCAGGCGCCCCGCATCACGCCCGAAGCTCTGCGGCCGCTGATGGCCTATTCCTGGCCGGGCAACGTTCGTGAACTGGAAAATGTGATTGAGCGCGCCGTTGTCCTGTCTTCCGGCCCGGAAATCAGTGTTGAACTTTTGCCTGACTCCATGCTGGGCCGCAACTCCTCGCTAACTATGCACGACCCGCCTTCAGACACGTCACTGTTTGAAATCGTGGAGGACTTCGAGGGCCGTGTGATCACTGACATGCTCGAACGCTGCAATTGGAACCAGACGGAAGCGGCCGAGCGTTTCCACGTTCCGCTCTCCACTCTGAACCAAAAAATCCGCCGCCTGAATATCGAGATCAAGAAAAAGGGGCGAGGATAGACGGCCGTCAGCCCTCAGCCTTCAGCTATCAGCAAAAGCCCACTCCCGGAACGAATACCACGCCAGTCTAATTCTCTGTAATGCAATGCCCCGCGAACTGAGATTCGGGTTTTGGCTGACGGCTGACGGCTGATGGCTGACGGCTTTCTCTGTTATATTTCGTTCAAGCCGGCTCTATCGCGGGATCGCACGCGAGCCGGACTCACCCGAACCGCATGGAACTGATCTCGCCCACGGAGTTCGCCAAGCAGAAGGTTCAGACGGTTCAGGAATACACCCTGCTCTCGGCGCAGTCGATCGCCAACATTTTTCGCCAGCCCCGTTATTTCGCCGACATGGTGCAGCAAGCCGATCTGATCGGCGTCGGATCGCTGCCCATCGTCGTCCTCACCGGCTTCTTCACCGGCGCTGTCCTGGCATTGCAAACCTCCAACACGCTGCAGCGTTTCGGCTCGCTCTCGCTGATCGGACAACTCGTGTCGACGTCGATGGTGCGCGAACTGGGACCGGTGTTAACCAGCCTGATGGTCGCGGGCCGCAATTCATCAGGGATGGCTAGCGAACTCGGTTCCATGATTGTGACCGAACAGATTGATGCCATGCGCGCGTTGGGCACCGATCCCATGAAGAAACTGGTTACGCCTCGGGTCACGGCGACGGTGTTCATGCTGTTCTTTCTGACCATACTCTCTGACCTGGTCGGACTCGCAGGCGGGCTCATGGTGGCCAAAGTCTTTCTGGGCCTCGACGCTCGCCAATACTGGAGCAGCGCCTGGCAAGCGCTGGTGTTTCAAGACGTCTTCATGGGACTGATCAAGCCCGTCTTGTTTGGCTTCATCATCGCCACCATCGGCTGCTTTTACGGCATTACAGCACGTGGCGGGACGCAGGGTGTCGGTCGTGCGACGACGCAGGCGGTGGTGGCTGCGTCCGTTCTGATTCTGGTAACCGATTTCTTTGTCACCAAGTTGTTGATCTCGGTTCTTTCGTACAAGTAAAGATCGCCGAATAACGCATGGCTCCGCCGACTGTGCCCACCGAAAATTCGCTTGTGCCCCCGCAGCCGCAAAGCGGACCGGCCATCGTCTTTGACGACGTCCACTTGGCGTTTGAAGAGAATCATGTCCTGCGCGGAGTTTCGTTCAGCCTTCCGCTAGGCGAAACCAAGGCGTTGTTCGGCGTGGCCGGCTCCGGCAAAAGCACGATCCTGAAACTCGCGCTCGGACTGCTGCGGCCCGATTCCGGGCAAATTACCGTGCTGGGCAACGATGTTGCTGAAATGCGCGAGGAGGATTTGTTTCCCCTGCGCGGCCGGCTGGGCATGGTTTTTCAGGAGAGCGCCCTGTTTGACTCGCTCACCGTACAGGAGAATGTGGGTTATCGTCTGATGGAAGAGCATGGCATTTACGACGAGGGAATCGACCGCCGTGTGCGCGAAGTGCTCCGCTTTGTGGAACTCGAACACACCCTCGAGCTATTTCCTTCCGAGCTCTCAGGTGGCATGCGCCGCCGTGTGGCCATTGCCCGCGCTATCATCACGCATCCGGAACTGTTGTTCTACGACTCGCCCACCGCCGGTCTCGATCCGGTCACTTCGAATACCATCGTTGATCTGATTATGAAGCAGCGCGACGTCTCCAAAACCAGCTCTCTGCTGGTGACGCATCGCCTGCAGGATGCGTTCACGCTGGCGACGCACCAATTCGATCCCGAAACAAACACAGTGCGCGCTTTGCCGCACGGGCAGTTCTGCGACGTGCCCATGAGCTTCCTGGTCTTGCGGGACGGGAAAGTCATCTTCGATGGGGACATCCAGCATTTAGCGCACACCAGTGACGAGTACATCCGGGAATATATTTCCTGATTTCCGGACGCCTCGAATCTTTTCCTACGCTTGTTTGGCGCGAGCCGCGCCCACTCGCATGGGATGAAATTCGAATCGGTTCAGGCCACCCTTCACCGAGGGGTCGTCCTCGGCGAATCGCTTGGCTTCTTCATCGCTGTCGACTTCGAGAATGGCAAGCCCGAAAGCTCCCTGGGGCGCCATGACGGGGCCGTAGACAAGAATTTTCCCGGCGGCAAACTGCTCCTGAAAGTAACGGAAATGCTCGTCCATCAGGCGTTGTTCTGCCTCCGTGATGTCATGCGGAAACGTCGCGCGTGGAGGGATCAGTTTGAAGAAGAAGTACTGTTTTGCCATGGCAGCCGCCATTCCTCTGATTTTCGCTTGCGATTAGCCACGCGCCACTAGACCGCCGAGCGGGCGTTTCACTTTCCCGCCATCGCCTTTTCGACATCTTCGGCCTTCGATGGCAGGGCTGCGCTCAGCTTGATCAGCTTGCCGTCCTGATCGACGAGGAAATCATCTTCGATGCGCACGCCAATGTTTTCTTCCGGGATGTAGATTCCGGGCTCGATGGTGAAAGCCATTCCCGGGCCAAGGGGAACGGAGTAGTCGCCAGCGTCGTGCACGTCCAATCCGATGTAATGTCCCAGCCCGTGGATAAAATACTGGCCCAACGGTTGCCCGTGCAGGTCTTTGCCGTGCGAGTTGATGTAGTCCCGGGCCACCTGGTCGAGAGATGCTTCGGTGTTGCGCCGCAGATGGGATTTGCCCGATTGGAAGGCCGCGATCGCCGCTTCTTGCGCCCCGAGCACAATGTCGTAGATTTCCCGCTGCCGCGGCGTGAAATGGCCGCCGATCGGCAGCGTGCGCGTGATGTCGGCAGCGTACATGGAATACTCGCCTGCGGCGTCGATCACCACAACGTCTCCGGCCTTCATGGTGTTCGCATCCGCCGAGTAATGCAGAACGGTTGAAGAGAATCCCGAGCCGACGATCGGCGCATACGCTGGACGCTCGCATCCGCGCCGGTTCCATTCGTATTGCATGAGCGCGGAAACTTCGCGCTCCGTGGCGTTGGGCTTCACAGCCTTGAACGCTGCCATATGCGCCGCGACCGAGGCATCCACAGCTTTGCGGATCAGGTCTTGCTCCCCTGCGTCTTTCACTGTCCGCAGCGAGGCAAGCGCGGGCTTCACGTCCTGAAAAGACAAGAGCGAATTCAAGCGCTTCAGAAATTCAAGAGGCGCTGTGCTGGCAGAAGTTTCGCCGCCGGATGCAACTTCAGTGAAAATTGCCGTCCGGTTGCCGCCGGCAAGCCGCACCACCTCTTCCGGCAACTTGCCCATTTCTTCGACGCGATCGAATCCGGTGATGAGAGAAGCATCCGGATTTTCGGGGCCTAGCTTGGGGCCGGTCCATTTTTCCTGAGTCAGATTGCGTACCGGCAAAAACAAGATTTCGGTGTAGGAACGCGCCGCCGTGTTTCCGTTCGCGCCTTCTTTCGCTGGAGTGGCGGGAGCGATCAGCAGCGCCGAACCCGGTTCGCTCATGCCGCTGAGGTAGTAGTACTTGTCGTCCTGGCGGAAACCGTAGATGGCGTTCGGACCCTCGTTCTCGACGCCCGCGAACAACACTACGATTCCGTCCACTTTTTTCGCTAACGCCTCGCGGCGCGCGTGGTAATCAGAATTGGCCTGGCGCTCGAGCGCGTTGCCTGCCGAAAAGTAAAAAACAACGACGAACAAAGACAGAAGCAGCTTCCGCATGAGTTTTCCCCAACCCACCTTCTCGCTTTATTACACTCCCACAGGAAATGGCTTTGTATGCGCGGTTGCGGTGAGCACCCGCCTGCTGAACCGCCCCTGCAGCAGCGACATCAGCCCCGTGTACCAGTAACCCACAACAAAGAGCAGGAGGAATGGAACCGTAATGTAGTTTTCGTTCTGCATGGCGTAGATTACCGTAAGCGCGAAGTACGCCCCGATCAGAAGCTCGACCCACGGAATCCATCCCAGGCGCTTGCGGTACTTAGTGGCTCCGACCTTGTCCTGTTTGGAAACGACGCGGTATTTGGGCGTGCGCGCGAAGGCTGACTGTTTGCCAATCAACGCTTCAATCACCGCTTTCGTGTTGGTGATGGTCAGCCCGATTCCGAGCGCCATCAGAAAGGGCAAATAGAGCAGCGCCCGCGGCCAACTACGCGGAAACAACTCGCGCTGCGAAACGAGATAAAAACTGGAAATGGAGAACGTGGAGGCCATGAACAGCGGAAGGTCGATGTACAGCATCTGGAACCAGCCTTGATAAAAGCGGATGATCATGGCCGGCAACAGCAACACCGACAGCATGATCATCAGCGGGTAACTGATGTTCGCCGTCAGGTGGTACCAGGCTTCAACTTTCGTATGGAACGGCGCGTCGCTCTCGAGCACGCGCGGCAGAATCTTTTTTCCCGTCTGAATCAGTCCCTTGGCCCACCGCGCCTGCTGCGTCTTGAACGCGGTCATCTCGACTGGCAGTTCCGCCGGACATTCCACGTCCTGCAGATAAATAAATTTCCAGCCTTTCAGCTGGGCACGGTAGGAGAGATCGGTATCCTCGGTGAGCGTGTCGTGTTGCCATCCGCCGGCTTCTTCAATCGCCTTGCGCCGCCACATGCCCGCGGTGCCGTTGAAGTTGAAGAACAAGCCCGTGCGCGCCCGGCCGGAATGCTCGAGCACGAAGTGCCCGTCGAGCAGGATGGCCTCCACCTCCGTCAGGAAGGAATAATTGCGGTTGATGTGCGTCCAGCGCGTTTGCACCATCCCGATCTTCGGATCGGTGAAGTGATGAATCACACGTAGCAGAAAATCCTCGGGTGGTGTGAAGTCGGCGTCGAAAATCGCAATAAATTCGCCCTTCGCGGTGTTCATCCCTTCCGCAAGCGCTCCCGCTTTGAAGCCGGCGCGATTCGTGCGGTGGTGATAGCTGACCGGATGGCCCAACGCGGCATATCGCTCCACCAAATCCCGCGCCACATCCACGGTCTCGTCTGTCGAGTCATCGAGCACCTGGATGTCCAACTTCTCCCGCGGATACTCCAGCTTGCAGACCGCCTCCAGCAGCCGCTCGACCACATACTGTTCGTTAAAAATAGGCAGCTGAACGGTAACCCGCGGCAGTTCTGAAAAACGTGCCGGCGGTTCGGTTGTGCGGTTCTCGCGGTGTTTGTAATAGAGATAAACCAGGATGTAGCGGTGCACGCCATACCCGGCGAGCAGGATCAGAACGACAAAATACGGGATCAGCAGGGCCAGGTCGAACCCGTTGACGCGATACAGGCCACGAAAGGTGGTGTCCAGAAAATGCTGGCGGATGTAGGGTCCAATGCCCTTGGAGGCAAGAATTGCCGCGTACAGGGGAACATCCGCTAGACGAATGAGATCTGGATTCAACGCAGGCTCCTGCCGAAACCTTACATTGTATCGAATTCGGCAAAGGAACCGCGCTGAATCAAAAACGTCATGCCGGCGGCCGCAGCAGTCCGACGCCCAACGTCAACACTGAAACGGCCAGCACCACCGCGCCGGCGTAGATGAAATCCACGAAGCCATTTGGTGCGGTCGCCGTCGGAGACGTCATGGACAGGAAGAATCCCAGCGGCAACAGAATCGCCGCTGCGGGAACGCCGATGCGCGCCAGCCATAACAGGGGCGTCGGGAGCGCGGCCGCATCTGCAAGCAGCTGACACACCAGCGACAGAATCACAAATACTCCCGCATGCGCATGACCGGCGCGAAAGAAATTCTGCCGCAGCGGATTGTCCATGTAATGGCTGGTTCGATCCATCAGCGACGTCGCCAGGAAGTAGCCGCCATACTGAATCGTCGGAACAGTAATAAGAATGATTCCGGCCATGGTTCGAGCTTCGCGCGTCATAGGATTCTCCTTCCCAACTGGGTGCGCATTCCGCCGGGTGCCCCACTCTAACATCGAGCGGTTGCCCCACCCTTCTCGCGTTTCCTGCGAGAGGGTGGGGAATTTCGTTTGGTCCGATCAGCGATGTGCCACTTCATCGGGCACAATGAATGCATCCACGCGCAATCCGTCAGGCAGTTGCACACCCGGATCAAGCTCCACCAAGGTTTCGAGAATCTTGGTGTCGACCTTCTCGGTTGGTTCATCGGTGCGCACGTTCTTCGGCCCTAGCTGCTGGCCCACACGTACCACATGGCCCCAGAACTTCTGCGCTCCGAACGCGTCGGCGGTCACATAAGCCTTCTGTCCCTCGCGCACCTTGCTCACGTCGGTCTCATCCACGTCCACACGCACGCGCAGCGTCTTGCGGTCGCCAATCGTCAAGACCGGATCCGGCACGGTGGACGAATTCGAAACGCTCTCTCCGCTGCGATGATGCTTGCGCAGCACTGTGCCATCAATCGGCGAACGTATGAAGGTCTTCTGATACCGCGCCTCGGCTTCGTCGAGTTGCCCTTGGGCCAGCTTCAGATCAGCTTCGGCGAACGACTGATCCTCTTCGCGGGCCTGATCGTCCACTAACGCATGCTGCTCCACGGCAGCGTCACACTTCGCCTTCGCGACATCGGCCTCGCGGGTGTAGCGCTCCAGTTCCTCGCGCGAAACGACGCCGGCAGAAAACAACTCCTGCCGTCGGTGCAACTCGGATTGAGCGTCCTCCATGACCGCTCTGGCCTCGTTCACCGACGACCAGGCCTCCGCGCGCTCCTGATGCCGGGCCCCGTTAATCACCTTTCGCAACGTCGCTTCCCTGGCGATGACATTGGCCTGCGCGGACTCAACCTGCGCGCGGTAATCGGCGTTCTCGAGTTCGGCCAGCACCTGCCCACGGTGGATCGCATCCCCTTCCTCCACATACACCGACTTCAGCCGCCCGCTCAGCTCCGACCCGATCTTGATGTCCTCCGAGTAGGGCTCAACTCGCCCCGGACCGGCAATCAGTTCCGGCTCATGGTTCAGGCGCGCAGCCGCCGCAGCTTGCGCCGATTCGTGAGAACGCCTGGAAGCAACCATCAGCGACGCCGTCAGCAGAAACCCACCCAGAAAAACCGTCACTGCTGCCCGACTCTTTGCGAGATTTGCAATCGAAAATTCCCTGCTCATAAAGACTCTCCACTTCTTCGGTTGATCCTGCTGGTTAAACTCGCCCGACTAAACGCGCCTGGTCAAATCAGGCTCATCGCGGCTTCGGGCATTTGGCACCCCGGCAGCGCCGATGGCACAGGTTCAGTTTCCGGCGCGGCAATCGCGCCGTCCTCGATCTTCACAATTCGATCGGCAAACGGGAGCACGCGCGAATCATGCGTCACAATCACGACCGCGCGACCACGCTCATGCGCCAACTCGGTCATCATCTCCATCACGTTGCGGCCGGTGTGGGAATCGAGGGCCGCCGTCGGTTCGTCCGCCAGAATAATTCCCGGATCACCCGCGAGCGCCCGCGCAATAGCGACGCGCTGCTTCTGCCCACCGCTCAGGTCCGCGGGAAAACTCGCGTATTTCTCTCCCAGCCCCACCTGCTCCAGCAACTCCCGCGACCGCTTCTTCGCCTTGGCCGCCGACACTCCCTTCAGGTCGAGCATCAGCTCCACGTTCTCGCCCGCAGTCAGCGTCGGGAAAAGATTGAATCCCTGAAACACGAATCCGATGTGTTCGAGCCGCAGCGCCGGCAGTTCTTTCTCGCGCAGCCCTACCACTTCCCTTCCCGCCAGGCGCACGCTGCCCGAGGTTGCCGTCAAAATACATCCCATGATCGAAAGCAGCGTCGTCTTGCCGCTGCCCGACGGGCCCACAAGCATCAGCAACTCTCCCGGCGCCACGTCGAGGTCAACCCCGCGCAGAGCCAGCGTTCCCACCGCACCTTCTTCGTATTGTTTTTTCAGATCACGAACTGCAATTGCCGCCTGCATTTCTACTTCTCCTTAACTCTTGTCATTCCGAGCCGTTTGCAGCCGCGATGCGGCGAGAACGTGTCGAGGAACCTGCTTTTTCTTGCGTCTCCCGGGACCTCACCCCTTGAATACCATCGCCGGATCGATCCGCGTAACTTTGTTGATCGACACCAGCGCCGCGCCCACGCACATCGTGAGCGTCAGAAAGAACATCCCGACCGCCATCGGCGTCGGCATCAGAATCGCCGCGCCGCCCTTCTCGCTGCCGTGCACCACGAACACGCTCACGATCATCCCCAGCACATAGCCGATCACCGCGCTGATCGCCGCCTGTTTCATAATGACTTTGTAAACGTAGCTGTTCGGCGCTCCCATCGCCTTCAGCGTGCCGAACTCGCGAATGTGATCCATCGTGGTCGCATAAATCGTCTGCGCCACCACCACGAATCCCACCACCAGTCCCAGCACGGCCGCAATCAGCACCGCAACGCCCGCTCCGGTCGTGAACATCCAGTAGAACGTCGTCATATGGCTGAACTCGGCATTGGTCAGCACGTCCACATCTTTCACTCGATCGAGAATCGTGCTCCGCACTTGCTTCACACTCGCTCCCGGCGCCAGCTTCACCAGAATGAACAGCGTCTGATCCTCGCGCATGTTGGTGAAATCCTGCGCGTTCTTGAAGCTGGTGAACACGTACGGCGACGTCGTGAACGACCGGATCCCGCGCGTAAACCCGACCACCCGCGCGCGATATCCTCCGATCTCGAACACTTCGCCCACGCTGGTCACGCCCAGCTTCTGCTTGTAAAGCTCGTCCATGATGACCGCGTCCGGCGCCTTCAAATCTTCCACGCGCCCTTCGACCAGATTCCACGGCCGCTCTAGCCGATCATCCACATTGATGCCCACGATCTGCACCGATTCCTGACCGCCGTCATGCCGCTTCCATTGCGTCCAGTGCGCAATGATCTTCTGCGCGTCGGCCACACCCGGAACTGCGCGCACCTGGTTCAGCTTGCGCTCGCTGAACGCGACTCCCTGCTCGACGTAGGGCACGTTCTTGGAGGTGATCCACAAATCCGCGCCCGAGTGGTCGATCAGGTTCGACGTCGCCGTCGTGAATCCCAGAAACAGTCCCAGCTGCACGACGATCAGCACCACCGAAAACACAATGCCCGTCAGCGTAACCGTGAGCCGCACTTTGTCATGAAACAGATTCCGTTGCGCCAGAGGAGGCATGTCACCGCACCTCCACTTTTGATGCCGCCCTGAACCATTTCAACGATCGCCAAAGTTGAATTGTGACCGCCAGATACCACAAATCTGTCCATGGTCCCGGGTCCCAGAGTGTGAAGCCGACATCTTTGGGCGGGTAGGGGAACGTATAGAACTTCAGTCCGACTAGAAACGCCACTGCGACCAGAAATCCCGTTATCCCAAACACTTTTCCGTATCGAGGATGTTTCAACATCAGCAGCGCAAAACAGAAGGTTCCAATCCCAAGGAATACGTCAAACGACACGTCGAGGCCGAGTACGACGTACCATGTCCAGTGAACAATGGTTTGGACGGTGGGATCCGCGCCGGATTTGGCAATGTGGTCGAGCTGCGGGAAGTTAATGGCAAGCTGCACAATGACCATTCCGGTCACGAAGGCAGCGCCGATAACGTTTGCGATTGCACCGATTTGAGCTGCAACCGTCTCTCGTTCGGCTTTCAGGAAATGATAGAGGCCTGCGCTGGCGATGGCGAGCGAGGGGCCAAAGGTAGCACCGAGAATGAGCGTGAGTATTCGCGGCACATGGCCCGCTGTCACTATCATGACCGGGTAGTCAACGCTAGCAATAAGCCCCGCTATGACCGCAACCTGTACCCACTTTTCTCCCAACGAGTAGGCTTCAGCGTTCATGTTCCTGGTCCTCCTTTTCTGAAGCGGGAGCCGCATTTCCCGCGTCGTTTGCGAAGAGTGGGGATCTCACCAATCCCCGCACCGTCAGATCGAGCATGAATTCGGCGCGATCCTTGATCGGACGCCAGTCCACCCATGCGTCGCAGCCCTTGGCAATGTGCAGCGAGACCACTCCATGGACCGATGCCCACAAGGTTTGCGAAATTAATTCCGCGTCACGCAGTTCCGGGAGGAAGCATCCCGCGTCGATCGCCTGCTGGACGGCCCACTTCAGGAAGGCATAGGCGTCCTTTTCGGGGTTGCCGTGCATTTCACGATCATCATCGCCAAGCTCTTGCGCCGGATGCGGCGTCATGAACATGAACTTGTAGTGATTCGGATTGCGCAGCCCGAACTCGATGTAGATCGCACCGATCTGCTTGAGCCGCTCGATCGGGTCGGTCGACATCACCGAACTCTGGAAGACTTCCGCCAGCCGCGCATAATCCTGATGGCAGAGTTCGTGGAACAGCTCATTCTTGTCGGCGAAGTGAACATAGATCGCAGTCGGCGAGTACTCGATCTTCTCAGCCACGCGCCGCATCGAGACGCCCTCGTACCCCTCGGTCACAAACAACTCGCGGGCCGCGTCCAGAATCTTGTCGCGCGTTTCCGACTTCTCCCGCTCGCGTCTTTCCTTGACTCCCATTGCCTTGGCTCTCCTCCGCTTCCTAACGCCGATCCCTTGGTTAACATTGTTCAGTTAACATCGTTAAGTTACTGCGCAGAAGTCATTCATGTCAAGGGTAATTTCTTGGCATGCAGTGGAAAACCGCTCAAGGCAATGAAAAGAAAGCGATTACTTTATACGTTACACACTCTAAGGCGTATACTTCTTGTTCGGAATAACGTGAGGCTGCCCATGTTCTGGGATATCGCCCTGCCGACGCTAGCTGCGCTCGCCCAAGTCGTCACAGGATTCTTGGGCTGGAGGGTAACAGTCGATGGCGTGCGTCAAGAGCGAAAAAAACTCTACGAGCGGCTGTTCGCCCTTTCGTCAATGGTTGGGGTGTTGGCGGTCGGAATAGCTGCGTACCGCGGCAGCCAAATTTCCGGTGACCTGTCCGAATTAAAGAAGGGGCAGCAAACGGCTAACTCCGGCATCCAGGCGATAAAGAACAATCCACCCATAGTGAATGTCACCCCACCAACAGTGAATGTCCCCGCTCCGCCAGTACCGATGCAAGCGGCGAGCATCGCACTAGACCACGTAACCTCGGGACACGTAGAGGCGGTCAACGGCATACAGACCGGGAGGCCGATTTGGTTGGTTCAAGACCAAGTCATTGACGTTAACCTCTTCTTTAGAAACTCTGGCCCCGTAATCGCAGACTGCAAAAAAGAGTGGGGAAGAATCTACTTGGTGCCAAGTGATCCAACCGTCGCAGACGTAACCAAAAACCAAGAAAAAGTTGAGCTCATGAAGGTTCTCGTGCCAAGAGTGAAGAAGGCTCTGCGTGCCGCGACCCAGCCGATGTCCGGTATCTTCCCAGCCAATGGACAGGGCGGATTATGGTTAACAGTGCATTCTGAGAACGTCATAACGCAAGACGA
Source organism: uncultured Acidobacteriaceae bacterium (assembly GCA_964407245.1). GTDB lineage: Bacteria > Acidobacteriota > Terriglobia > Terriglobales > Acidobacteriaceae > Sulfotelmatobacter. The sequence goes on along the minus strand of CAYOUY010000389.1, from coordinate 9,561 downwards.
CATTGCCAAGCTGCATTCAGGAGCGGAGTTGCTGTTCCTGTTTTACGATATCGAGTACACGGACCCCATAGGGCCGCACTACATTCACAGCTGCCAGATAGCGCAGACCCCGGCGTTCGACCCCGAGATATGGCAGGTGTGTCCAGGCTTTCAAGATCACAAGTAAAAAGGTCGGGTGGCCGAGGCTTTGAAGGACGGGTGGCCCATGCTTTGAAGCTCCGACACAAAATGGGAAGCGGGTGCCCCGTCCTTGCGTTTTTTGGACGGGTGGCCCGCCGTCGGCGACCTCCGTGCTTTGCCGACATCTATTCCTGCGGTGGGTGCCCCATCCTTTCGCGATTTGTGCGAAAGGGTGGGCAGCACGGACAAAATCAAGTCAGAGTTTACGGGGCCTTCGCGGCAACCGAGCCGATGTCGGCAATGTTGTCGCCTTTCTTAAGCGATGGGACCGCGTTGACGTGCAAGATAACACCCGAGACGGGAGCGCGGACTTCGAGTATGACTTTCCCGAAATAGTCGGTGACGAAGCCGATCTTCATGCCCTCCTGCACATATGTACCCCGCTTCACCAGCGGGTACCAGATGCCAGGACCATCAGACAAAACATCCGTGACCTTATCGAGCCAGACCGGATTCTCAATCGGCCGAGCGTCTCCGGAAAGCATTTTGAGAGCGCGCATCGTGCTGAGTGTTCCGTTGACCAGAAGAGCCACGTCGTCCGGTTCCACGACGCCGGCATATCCAGCTTCCACGACGATGGAAGGCTTTCCGCGCGCCGTAGAGGTGTTGTCGAGGTAGCGAGTGGTGGCTAAGTCGGTGGGACGGTCGCGCCAGATGATGATGTGGTCGAGTCCAAAGGCGAGGACCATTTTTTTGGATACTTCATCCTGGGTCTGCTTGCCCGTGGGTGCCCAGTATGCGTAAGGGCGGAGGCTCTCGTCGAGATCGCCGCCGTGGTAGTCGATTAGATAGTCACATCGATCGACCACCTGTTTCGTGATAAGAAACGACGCACGTTCCGTTTGCGTCCCATCGGCTTTCCCCGGATAGAAGCGGTTCATACTCTTGTTATCGATAGGGTTGACGTGGGGCACCTTTTGTTCGAAGGATTGAATGTTGACCAGCGGGACAAGGACGACGGTGCCAGCGATTTGAGAGGGATCCAGCAGGTTGATGAGCTTTTCAAGCGCGATGATGGAAGTGTATTCAGTACCGTGGGCGCCGGAGACCAAAGCTAGCACCGGACCGCGCTTTTCGCCGTTGATGACGACGACGGGAATATTGGTAGCGGCGTCGACCCCAGCCGGGACTTCTAAGTAGCCCGTTGATTTTTGCCCCGGAGCGGCGGTGGCAGTTCCGACAGAAAAAGACAAGGCCTGCGCCTGGGCGAACAATGGCGACAACAGAAAGATCCCGGACCAGGCAAACCTGCGACCAAAAGACCTGAGCATAGATCCTCCCTAGGGATGGGAATGGGGTGGATGAGGATACCGCGAGGGCGTGATTTGAGCAATTCGCGGGTGCCCCACATCTGGCCGATTTTGCCAGAAGTAGCAATTCTCCCCGACCAAAATTCTAGGTTGACTTACGCCGGCGGCGTGGCCCGCCCATCGGCGCTGTCGATGTTGCCGACGCCTACTCCAGCGGAGGGTGCCCCATCCCATTCGACTCCCCTCGCTTCACTCGGGTCGCTCAGGGCAGGCTCTTTCGCGATTTGTGCGAAAGGGTGGGCAGCACGGAACTCGACTGCAAGCCGTGAATTGCCGCGCTATGGGTCGGGTCCGAGGTTCCCCCCCTTGCAAAGAACGCAAGGATGGGGCACGCTCGGTCGTGGCGGCATTTAGAAAACATAGCGGGGCCCCGCGCCGGTTTCGGGAAGGGCACGACTTTCAGTCGTGCCGCGTGAGCCGCTCAGAATGAATCCGCGCTTTAGCGCCTGAGGGACGATCTTGCTCTCGCTGAGGCACAGGGGCTTAAGTTGCTCCCACCGCTTCGCTCAGCTACAAATAGAACCATCCATGGCCAGACCGTTGGCGGCTTCTCAATCCGCGTCTGCAGGCTCGCCAGCGCCCGTCCACCCGCTGCCCGCATTCTGGTCCCGCATCCGCACCTCCACTTTCTGGATGGTCGCCATCGCTCTCTTCCTGCGCGTGGGATGGATCATCGTCGGCCACACCTACAAGTTCAAAGACCTGGAAAACAACTTCGGCTTCGGATGGGAAATGGGACGCATCGGCGCCGCCATCGCCACGGGACGCGGCTTCAGCGATCCCTTTGGCGTGCCCACCGGCCCCACGGCGTGGGAGCCTCCGCTTTATCCGTATCTTGTCGCTGCCGTATTCCGCCAGTTCGGCATCTATTCGCACGCCTCGGCGTTTGTGCTGCTCTCGATCAACAGCGTTTTCTCGGCGCTCACCTGCATTCCGATTTTTCTCATCGCGCGCCGCATCTTCTCCGAACGGGTGGCGGTCGGCTCTGCGTGGACCTGGGCCTTTCTGCCCTACGTCATGTTCTGGTGCACGCGCTGGGTTTGGGAGACGAGCCTGTCCGCGCTGCTGATGGCGATGATCTTCTGGCTCGCGCTGACCATGCAAGATCGAACTATGCAAGATCGAACTATCAAAGACCGCGAAGGCCTTCTCCCGTGGCTCGAGTTCGGCCTGCTCTGGGGCATCGCCGCACTGAACAGCACGGTGCTGCTCTCGTTCCTGCCAGCTTCAGGTCTATGGGCGTGGTTTCACCAAGCCAAGTCGGAGAGACGAGCGGGCGCCAAACACGCCTTCATCCGTTCCACCGCCGGCGCCCTTCTGGCCTCGGTCGTCCTCTTCGCGTGCCTCGCTCCCTGGCTGCTACACGAGTATCGAACGTTCGGCAAGTTCATCTTCATCCGCGACAATTTTGGCGCCGAGCTGCGCCTGGGCAATGGCAACGGCGCCGACGGCACGTGGATGCAGTACCTGCACCCCACGCAGGACGTCTACGCCATGCGCCAGTACACCGCCATGGGCGAGTTGGCGTACATCGCCCTGCGCAAAAAGCAGGCCGTGGACTACATCAAAGCCGATTATGGCCGCTTCGCCGTACTCTGCGTGAAGCGCTTCATTTATTTCTGGGCGGGCCCGCCGCGGTTGTCACAGATCTGGTGGCTGGCGCAAGTGAAGAATTCACTGTTCCTGGCTTCATCGGTCCTGATGGTGTGGGGACTGGCGCGCTCTCTGCGCCAGCGCAAACCCGGCGCCGGACTGCTGTTCTGGCTGATCCTGCTTTATCCGGCCATCTATTACGTCGTCTTTCCCAGCCAGCGCTATCGCCATCCGGTAGAGCCCGAGATGGCCATCCTCGGCGTCTACCTGTTGAACGAAGCCACCATCAAGGGCGTCAAAATAGGCGAGATGAAGATCGGCGAGATGAAAGCCGGCGACCGCGATCCTGAGTCAGCGTGAAATTAACCTCAATAAATCGTGTATCCCGGCGCGGGTGTGCGCAGGTCAGGTTTCGACGCCGTCAACAGCAACGCCCCCTCCCGCTTGAACGCACGCAGATCGTCGAGGCTGTGGAAGGATTTTGTCTGGTAGTCATCCGGAGTGGGCGTGTCGTCCGGAATTTGTCGCGCCTCGACATTGTCGAACGCGTGCTTCTTCAGCAGCTCCACGTACTCTGCCGCCGACCGCACGTGTACCGGAACTTTCAGCTTGTCGACCCACTGCAGCGAATACTCGTTGTCGCGGTACAGATTGATCAGGATGAACAGCCTTCCGCGCGGCGCCATCACGCGAAACAACTCCATCAGCGCGCGATCCTGATCGGGATAGTAGTAAAACGATTCTACCGACAGCACCTTGTCGAAGAAGTTTTCTTCCCACGGAATCTGCTGCGCCGATCCCCATATGTACAAGATGTTGTCGAAGTCTCTCGACGACTCGCGCGCCAACCTTACCATTTCATCCGACACATCGAGTCCAACAACCTGACCGAATCCCTCCGGACCCTCTCCCACCAGCCGCGCCAGCAATCTCGTCGCCCATCCTGATCCGCAGCCGAGATCAAGCACGCGCTCACCCGGACGAAGATTCATCAGCCGCAAGGTTTTCTCGGTGATATTCAGATGGTGATTCTCCATCTTGGGGCCTTCACCGGCTGCGGCCCAGCGGTTGAATTCCTGTTGCAGCTTCTCGTCGGAAGTCTGGAATTTGTCAGACATGGTTCTTGCGCCCAAACCTAGGGCCCTGCCTCCCTTTTTACCACGACCGGCGGGCGCTCTTTCTTTATTGACTACCCAGCACAGCGGACCTACGATTTGCGTGTGGGGGAAGGAGACTTCCCCGTATGGGGCAGGCGGTCAACCACGGCTCGCTGATTGAACGCGAACTGGGTCACTACCGCATCGTCGAGAAGATCGGCGAAGGCGGCATGGGTACAGTATTTTTGGCCCACGATCAGCACCTCGGACACGACGTCGCCCTCAAGGTTTTGCCTCCCGGGACCGACGACAAAACGCGTCACCTCTTCCGCAAAGAAGCTCGTGCCCTTTCCAAGCTGAATCATCCCAACATCGTCACGGTCCTTGATTTTGACACTCAGGATAACGTGGATTTTCTGGTGATGGAGTACGTCCCTGGGCTGGCCCTGGACGAGAAGGTTCGCCAGGGAGCGCTGGCGGAAAAAGAAATTGTCCGCATTGGAGTGCAGTTGGCGGAAGGCCTGGCGGCGGCCCATGAGCAAGGAGTCATTCACCGTGATCTGAAGCCGGGAAATCTGAGGTTGACCAAGGACGATCGCTTAAAGATCCTCGATTTCGGGCTGGCTTGGTTCATGCTTCGCTCCAGTCCCCTGGCAACCACGGCGAGCCTTACCGGCCCGGAGGCATGCTCCGGCACGCTACCTTACATGGCGACAGAGCAACTCCTGGGGCAGGCCGTGGATGCGCGGACCGACATCTATTCGGCCGGAGCGGTCTTGTACGAACTCTATACTGGTCGCGCCCCCTTTGAGCATAAATTGTTCCCGGCCCTGGTGGATGAGATCCTGCACCGGCCGCCGGTTCCGCCAAGTCAGGTGCGGCCGGGAATCTCACCCGGTCTCGAAACCGTCATACTGAAGTGTCTGGAGAAGGACCCGGAAAGGCGCTACCAGTCTGCCGAAGACCTATTGCGCGCGTTGCGGGAATTGGCCATTGCTCCCGGCACGGCAACCACTTCCAGGGCCGGCAAAAAGCTCCGTTATTACCTGATTGTCGCTTGTGCCGCCTTCCTTGCTATCGCCTTCATCGTTGCCTGGCGCGGGAAAGACTGGGTGGACGCGCTGCTGAATCACAGCACACCCCGCATTGAATCGCTGGCCGTTCTTCCGTTTTCGAATTTATCGGGAGATCCGCAACAGGAATATCTGGCCGATGGGATGACCGACTCTCTGATCACCGATCTGGGCCAGATGCACCCGCTGCAACGCATCATTTCGCGCACGTCGGTTATGCGCTACAAGACCGAGCGCGTTCCGTTGCGTGAGGTGGCCCGCCAGTTGAACGTGGATGCCGTCATCGAAGGCTCAGTAGCGCACTCCGGCGGGGCCATGCAGGTTACGGCCCGCCTGGTGAGCACCGCTGACGATCGACAGCTCTGGTCCCACCGTTACGAGAGCGACTTCCGCGATCTGCTCACTCTGCAGCGCGAACTGGCACTGGCGATTGCCAGCGAGATACGGATCAACCTGACGCCAGGAGAGCGAGCGCGTCTTGCCGCAGCCCAAACTGTCGAACCGGCCGCCGTGGAGGCTTATCTTAAAGCGGAGTACCTGCGATTCGGGAATGCTGAGCAGCGCACGAAAGCCCGCCAATACTTTGAGCAGGCGATCCAGTTGGATCCGAACTACGCTTCAGCGTACGCAGGACTGGCCGACTCGTACTGGAACGACATCAGCTTGCCGCCGCACGAGGCGATGCCCAAGGCGCGGGACTACGCTCTTCGCGCCGTTGCTCTCGATGAAACTCTGGCCCATGCTCATACCGCCCTGGCCACCGTACGGTTCTATGGGGACTGGAATTGGGCCGACGCTGACCGCGAATACCAGCGCGCGCTCCAGCTCAACCCCGGTGATGCAGAGGCCCATCGCATGTACTCGGTTTTCCTGGCAGCCATGGGACGAGCCGACGAAGCCTGGACGCAGATTCTGGCTGCCCAGCAACTGGATCCTCTTTACAACGACAGCAACACCACAGCTGGATGGGATGCATATTGCGCCCGCCGTTACGATCAGGCGCTGGAACAGTGCCGGCGAGGCCTGGAACTGGCCCCGAACAGCGACACCGCTCACGCCTGTCTTAGCTATGCCTACCTGGGCAAAGGCCAATACCCCCAAGCCCTTGACGAGAGCATGAAGGCGTGGACCCTGTCGGGCAAGGAGACCGTCTGGAAGGCGTTGCTGGGGCGCATCTATGCGCAACAGGGAGACAAGGCCGAGGCGCAACGGATTCTCGCTCAACTACTCAAGCAATCGCACGAGAACTACGTTCCGCCCTATTTCATCACGGTGTCGTACGCGTCTCTCGGCGATCGTGATAACGCGTTCCGCTGGCTCGAGCGGACCTACACCGAGCGGGACCCCTATTTGGCGGGGATCAGAGTTGACCCAGCCGTGGATCCACTGCGGTCTGACGCCAGATTTGCGGACGTTGTGCGGCGGATGGGTCTGTCGCGATAGGCCGCCTGTTCTAGACCCTCACGCACAAAGAATACGACGTGCAGTCGAGACGGTGCCCGCACAGAAGCAGCCACGAGCTAGCCTTTTCGTCCCCGGGACACGGCGCAGGCTTGACGCTCTTCACATCCTTGCCAAACACTTTGTGGTCGTTCACAAACTTCAGCGGATTATCATGAAAGGCTTTGTGTTCTTCGTTGGAGATTTTCACAACCGCGACCTCGGGATCTGTCGGCGTTGGATGCAACAGTGCAATACAGTCCATGACGAACCTCCTGGGCTACAGCCCTCCGCGCGGAGTATGCTCCCGAAGCTGAATCCTTGTCTGTGCGGGAAGTCACGCCACGTCAGTACTGGTCCGTTCAAGCGCGTTATTTCAAATTGTGAGAAGCGCGCCGTTTCTGTGTTACAGTTTTCCTCCGCATGGCGACACGCCCAACTCCACCGCCCGACCCAAGCCCCGGCCTGCTCTACTGTCCTAATTGCGCTGAAGAAGTTGCCGATCCACTGACTTGCGGTGATTGTTCCGCCGTCATCTGCCGCCGGTGCGGCACACCACTCGAATCCCCCGACGAACTCGGAATCGGATGATGGAACCGGGCCTAGTCGTAGCTGCTTCCGAAGCCGCTCCTGCTGAAACAAAACCCACGTTGATCCGCGGTCTCGGCCTGCTCGATTCTGTTCTTCTGCTGGTCTCTGGCGTCATCGGTTCTTCGATTTTCCTCACCGCCAAAGACATTGCCGGTCCGCTGCCACAGCCTGTGTTGTTCTTCGGTGTCTGGTTGGGCGGTGCTCTCATCTCCCTTTGTGCCTGCTTTGCCTTCGCCGAACTAGGATCAATGTTTCCCGATTCCGGCGGCCAGTACGTCTACCTGCGCGAGGCCTTCGGCGACCTGGTCGCGTTTCTCTACGGCTGGATGCTCTTCGCCGTGGCCAACGGCGGCACGATCGCCGCTCTTTCCGTCGCTTCGGCCGCCTACGTCGGCCAGGTGCTCCCAGCGGTCTCCCAGCAACGCGTGGTCTTCGCAGTGGCAGGCATTACGGTCACTCGCGCCCATGTGCTTGGCCTTTTGCTGATTGCGGTGCTCACCATTGTCAACGTCTTCGGGCTGCGCTGGGGCGCGCTACTACAGAACGTGTCCACGTGGACCAAGTTCACGGCCATGTCGGCATTCGTCGTTCTGGGATTTGCCATCGGGAAAGGACACTGGACCAACTTTCAGACGCACGGCATAAGCCTCACGATGGGACTCGGCCCGGCACAGCTGATCTCGGCGCTCGGCGTAGGCCTGATCGCCGTTTTCTGGGCCTATGACGGGTGGGTTTACATCACGTGGGTCTCGGGAGAAGTGAAGAACCCGCGCCGCAATGTGCCTCTGGCAATGGTGGTCGGACTGCTGGTCGTGGCCGTGATTTACATCGCCATGAATGTGACCTATGTGTACGCTCTGCCGCTGCAGGAAGTCGCCAGGCACGAAACGATCGCGCACGCGGCGGCGGCCGCGCTCTTTTCGCCGCAGGCCGCCGTGTGGCTCTCGCTGATGATCGCGATTTCTTGCTTCAGTGCGGCGGCGACGTGTACGCTCTCGGGCGCGCGCGTGTATCTCGCCATGGCGCAGGATGGCGTGTTCTTCAAGCGCATGGCCGTCATCCATCCCAAGTGGCGGACGCCCACCTTCAGCCTGATCGGCCAGGGCATTTGGGCCTGCGTCCTGACGGTCAGCGGACGCTACGACCAGCTCTACACCTACGTCATCTTTGGGATGGTGCTCTCCTACGAACTAACCGTGATTGGCATGTTCTGGCTGCGCTGGAAGCGCCCGGATATTGCGCGTCCCTACCGCTGCACGGGATATCCCTGGCTGCCAGCGATCTATGTCATTGCCGGTGCTGCCTGGATCCTGAATACTATCTGGACTCGGCCGCTGGAAACTTTTGTCGGCATCGGAATCGTGCTGATCGCCGTTCCGGGGTATTTGTACTGGAAGCGGAGTTCAGCAGGAACCGCGTAGGGATGGCTGTCGTCTGCTTTCCGGCCGACAAGCCAGCCCCGCAGGGGCAGAATGTGAAAGCCCGGCACGGCAGTGCCGGGGTAGCTGGTGGAAAAACAGAGCCAGTCCCGTAGGGGCGTCACCCAAAAAAACTACACCGGCGTCGCCGTCTTCCTGGGCGGATTGAAGAACGGCAGCCCGGTCACCTTCACATTCGCCTTCATCCGCATCGCCTCGATCGTGATCTCCATCTGCAACGGCGTTCCCGGCTTGGAATATTCCGTCTCCAGACTGGCCATGGCGATCATCTTTTTCAGAGTAGGAGACCACGTTGTCGTCGTTGCCTTGCCGACTTGCTTCTCCCCCGAATACAGCGGGACCGCTACGCGCGAAGCCTGCGCCGGTGCTGCTGGGGTCAGCCCATAACGCTCGTACAGCCGCTCCACGTCGGTCCAATCCACTTCCAGTCCGGCGAGTTGCCGCGGCACGCCATTTTTCGCGGCGCGTTCCAGCGCGCGCTTGCCAATGAAGTTTTCCTTTTCGAGATGCACCATCTTGGCGAAACCCAACTCATACGGAGAAAACTTCTGCGACGGAATCAGCGCTTTCTTCGAACTCGTGTAATCGACTTCGATCAGCAGCAGGCCGGCTTCCACGCGCGCCACATCCAGCGCCAACATTCCGGCAGCGTGAATATCGAATTGCCTGCCCTTAACCATCAATTCATCCCAGACTTTTACCGCGTCGTTCCATGGCACCCAGATCTCGTAGCCCAGATCACCCGTATACCCTGTGCGTGAAATATCCACCGGCACGCCTGCAATCTTTCCTGACGTTTTGCGAAAATACTTCAAATTCGCGATGTCGGCTTCCGCGA
>CAYOUY010000388.1:0-8677 GCA_964407245.1 uncultured Acidobacteriaceae bacterium | reverse complement strand
GAGGCGGCGGGACTGTCCATGGAGGACGTGGTTTCGTTGCAGATTTTTTGTACCGACTTGAAGCTCTATGAGACGTTCAATGCCGTTTACAAGACGTATTTTCACGGCGACTATCCGGCGCGGGCGTTTATCGGCACCGATAAACTGGTGCGGGGGGGAAGGTTTGAAGTGATGGGAATCGCGATCAAGCGGGCGCAATAACACGCGGCGGCTGTTATTCGTTTTTTGTTCGCCCAGAGGCTGCTTTTGTGGTAAATCTATAGGGCATGCGAAAGGCGGTCGCGCACCTCAAGAAATCCGATCCCGTTCTTCGCGCCATCATCGAACGCGTGGGTCCCTTCCGCATGGAATACGGGCCGCCGGAGTTTCATAGTCTGGCCGAATCGATCCTCTATCAGCAGTTGAACGGCAAAGCCGCAGCAACGATCTTCAAGCGCTTCACCGATCTTGCCGGCGAGCCACTCACGCCCGAGGGAATCCTCGAGCTCAGCGATGAGCAACTGCGCGGCGTCGGGCTTTCGAAGCAGAAATCCGCATACCTCAAGGATCTGGCGACCAAGACGCGCGACGGGTTGCTGGATTTCGCGAGGTTGCCCAACATGCCGGACGACGAAGTGATCAAGCACCTGACGCAGGTGAAAGGCATCGGTGTCTGGACGGCCCACATGTTCCTGATGTTCACGCTGCGGCGTCCGGATGTGCTGCCCACGGGCGATTATGGCGTGCAGGCGGCGATCAAGAAGCATTACCGCAAGCGCAAGCTGCCCAAGCCGCACGTGATGGAGAAAATCGCGCGCCCCTGGGCGCCATACCGGAGTATTGCGTGCTGGTATTTGTGGCGGAGTTTGGACATCAAGACCGTGGGCGGCTGAGCGGACTTCCACCACGGAGGCACGGAGACACAGAGGAAGACTGGGCTATAATGGCGCCATGTTTGAGCTCATCAACGAGCGGAAGAGACCTGAGATCAGATGGTGGATGGTCCCCGCCGCAGTCTTCATGATTTTCTGCACCGGCGTGAATGCAGGCATCTTGATCGGTCGGCGCATTAGCGATCCCCTTGAATGGCTCCAGGTGGTCCTGCTGGCCGTTACGTCGGGCTTGATGTTGTGGCCGACGGCCCGCGAGTTCATGATTCGCAGGAAACTGGACGAAAAAAATGATGGCCAGTGATCCCAAGATTCGCGTCCTGGTGGCTAAGCCCGGGCTCGATGGTCACGATCGTGGCGCCAAGGTGATTGCTCGCGCGCTGCGCGATGCCGGCATGGAAGTCATTTACACGGGTCTGCGGCAAACGCCGGAGATGGTCGTCAGCGCGGCGCTGCAGGAAGATGTGCATGTGATCGGCTTGTCGATTCTTTCCGGGGCGCACAACGCTATCGTGCCGCGCGTGATGGACCTGCTCCGGCAGAACAAGATGGACGACGTGATCGTGCTGGTCGGCGGGATTATTCCCGATCAGGATGTGGACGGCCTGAAGAAGGCCGGGGTCGCGGCAATTTTTCAGCCTGGCACTGCGATGGATGATATTGTGCAGTTCATCCGCACGCATGTGAAGCGGGCGGGCGTGCCCGCAACAGGATAGTCTCAGGTCTCTCACTCTCCCCTAGCGCTACTTCATGAAAGACTCGTCATTTCTCATTGTGGAACGCCTTCCGCAGGCGTCGCTTCTGCGGTTGTGTTCTGAAGACGGGACCAACCGACTCACCCGTGCGCGTGTGCTGGCACTTACGGATGCGGTTCGGCAATTAGCGCAGGAAAGGTTGCCGCTCGTGATTACGGGGAATGAGAGGTTTTTCTCCGCCGGAGCCGAACTCAGCGAAATCGCGGCTCTCAATGGCCCCGCCGCATTCGAATTTTCAAAAATGGGGCAGGAGCTGATGCGGGCTGTCGACGAGTTCCCGGCCCCGGTCGCCGCCGCGATCTCCGGGTACTGCATGGGCGGAGGCCTGGATCTGGCGCTGGCATGCCGTTACCGGATTGCCTCGCCGCATGCGATCTTCGGCCATCGCGGAGCCGCTCTGGGCCTGATTACGGGATGGGGCGGCACGCAGCGCTTGCCGCGGCTGGTCGGCAAAGCACGTGCTCTGGAAATGTTTGTCGCGGCCGAAAAAGTCACCGCATCGCGGGCTTTGGCGATGGGACTGGTCGACGCGATCGCCGAGGATCCCGTAGCCGAGGCCATGCGTCGGGTAGCTGGCGCAGTGCGGCCCGGCTAGCCATGGGCCGCTGACCGCGGCTACTGGCGGGCGGTTTGCGCCGTTCCGCTCTGGTGTTATACCGTAATCAGTCCGCTGCTTCGCTCATGCGCCCATGGCCAACCGCGACGACACTTCCACGATGAATTCGTCTGCGTCCTCGAACGTGCTGACGTCGCGGGTCGACCCCACTTCGGCCCGTTTCGAGGCCAACATGCGGTTTCTGGCCGATCTGATGTCGCAAGTGCACAACGAAGAGGAAAAAATCCGCGAGGGCGGCGGGAGCAAAGCCATCGAAAGCCAGCACGCCAAGGGACGGCTCACGGCGCGTGAGCGCATCGAGTTGCTGACCGATCCCGAGACGTTTTTCGAGTTGGGCCTCTACGCCGCACACGGCATGTACGAAGAATGGGGCGGAGCGCCGGCTGCGGGTGTCGTTACAGGATTGGCGCGCGTTCATACTCGCCTTGTGATGATCATCGCCAATGACGCGACGGTCAAGGCGGGCGCATTTTTTCCCATGACGTCGAAGAAGGTGATTCGTGCGCAGAACATTGCGATCGACAATCGCATCCCGACGATCTACCTGGTCGATTCGGCGGGAGTATTTCTGCCGCTGCAGGAGGATGTGTTTCCCGACACCGACGATTTCGGCCGCGTGTTCCGCAACAATGCGGTCATGTCGGCGATGGGAATTCCGCAGATCGCCGCCATCATGGGCATGTGTGTGGCTGGCGGTGGATATCTACCGGTGATGTGCGACCACCTGCTCATGACCGACGGCAGCGGCCTGTTCCTGGCCGGCCCGGCGCTGGTGCAGGCGGCCATCGGGCAGAAAATTTCCGCCGACGAACTCGGCGGAGCGGCGATGCATTCGGCGATCAGCGGCACCATCGACTTCCGCGAGGCCAATGACGAAGCCTGCATCGCGCGGATTCGCACGATCGTCGAGAAATGGGGCTACCGGCGGGCTTCGCCGTGGGATCGCAAGAAGCCGGTCGAGCCAGAACTGGCCGCCGAGGAGATTTACGGCATTTACGATTCATCTCCGGCGCGCCCGTACGACATGAAGGAGATTCTGGCGCGCGTGCTCGATGGCAGCCGCTTCGATGAATACAAGCCGGAGTACGGCAAGACGCTGATCTGCGGCTACGGGCGCATCGGCGGCTTCGCCGTGGGCATTGTCGCCAATCAGAAGTTGCACGCGCAGCAGACCGATCACGAAGGCCACAAGCGCATTGAATTTGGCGGCGTCATTTATACCGAGTCGGCGGAGAAAGCCGCACGCTTCATCATGGATTGCAATCAGAATCTGATCCCGCTGATTTTTTTTCACGATGTGAACGGATTCATGGTCGGGCGGGATGCCGAATGGAGCGGGATCATCAAAGCCGGTGCGAAAATGGTGAATGCAGTGTCGAACTCGGTCGTACCGAAAATCACTGTGATTGTAGGTGGATCGTTCGGCGCCGGCCATTACGCCATGTGCGGCAAGGCGTACGATCCGCGATGTGTGTTTGCGTGGCCCACGGCCCGATACGCCGTGATGAGCGGCGAATCGGCCGCAGGGACGCTGGTTGAAATAAAAGTGAAGCAACTCGAGCGCGGCGGGAAGAAATTGACCGAAGAAGAGAAGAAGGAACTATACGAATCGGTAAAAAATACCTACGACGAGCAGACCGATCCGCGCTACGGCGCGGCGCGCTTGTGGATCGACAAAATTATCGATCCCATCGAGACGCGGGACGCGATCGCACAGGCGCTCGAGGCGGCCGCACTGAATCCGGACGTGCCGGAGTTTAAGGTGGGAGTGCTGCAGACGTGACATATCGAGTCATTGAGTGATTGAGCCATTGTGCGATTGCTTCAATGACTCAACGGCCCGATGACCCAATCACCAAATTAGCAATGGCTGACGCAGTCAAACTGATCGAGTGTCCGCGGGATGCCTGGCAAGGGCTGAAAGGCATGATCCCCGCCGATCTGAAGGCCGACTATCTGAAAGCCTTGATCAGTGCGGGGTTCAAGCACATCGACGCAGTGTCATTCGTATCGCCCAAAGCCGTGCCGCAGATGGCCGATTCAGAAGAAGTGCTGAAAGAACTCGATCCTCCGGATGATGTCGAGATCATCGGCATCGTGGTGAACGAAAAGGGTGCGGCACGTGCCATCGAGACGCAGGCGGTTTCGACTCTCGGTTTTCCGTATTCGATTTCTGAAACTTTCTTGCGCAAGAATCAGAACCAGTCGCCCGAAGACGCGCTCGACGAACTGGAAAAAATTCAGAAAAAGGCCGACGATGCGGGACTGGACATCGCGGTTTATATTTCGATGGCCTTCGGCAATCCGTACGGAGACACGTGGAGTGTTGCGGAAGTAGTGGACGCCATTGACCTGCTGGAGGCGGAGGATCTGCACATGATTTCGCTCGCCGATACGGTCGGGATGGCGAGCCCGCAACAGATCGGTGAACTGGTCAGAGCTGTGAAGGCGAAGTACGACTACCTGGAGATCGGCGTCCACCTGCACAGCAGCCCGGACCAGGCGGCAGAAAAAGTGTTGGCGGCGTATGATGCCGGCTGCCGCCGCTTCGATTCGGCGTTGGGCGGGCTCGGCGGGTGTCCCTTTGCACAGAGCAGCCTGGTGGGTAACATCCCGACCGAGATTGCGATCGAGGCGCTCGCCAAACGTGGAGCGCGGCTACCGCCACTCAAGCCGTTGGACGCATTGCTCAGAGCGACTGCGGGAATCAGCGCAAAGTATTCAGACTCCCACGCGGCGGACTGATCAACTGACCAATGAACGATAAGACCATCCAAGTGAAGTCTGAGGGCGGTGTCGCGACCGTCACGCTGAATCGGCCCGACAAGCGCAACGCCATTAGCTTCGAGCTAATCGACGATCTACTGGGCGCACTCAACGACGTAGCGAAGTCGGACGATCGCATTTTGATTCTGACCGGAGCGGGCACGGCGTTCTGTTCCGGCATGGATCTGGAGAATCTGAAAGCGCTTTTGGGGCGAACTCCCGAGCAGAATCTGAAAGACTCCGAGACCATGGTCCAGCTCTTCCGCTCGCTCTATGAATTCCCCAAGGTGACGATCGCCGCGGTGAACGGGCCGGCCATCGCTGGCGGCACCGGCCTCGCGTTGCTTTGCGACTTCACCCTGGCCGTGCCGGAAGCGAAATTTGGCTACACCGAAGTTCGCATCGGCTTTGTGCCCGCCATCGTTTCCACGTTCCTGCTACGCCAGGTCGGGGAGAAGCAGGCGCGCGATTTATTGCTCACAGGACGCATCTTTGACGCGGCTGAAGCATTGCGGCTCGGACTGATCAATGAGATTCTTCCGCTGGATAGGCTGACGGCCAGGGCACGCGAGTTGGCTGCCACTTTGATGCAGAACAGCCCGACATCCTTACGGGCAACCAAGAAGTTGCTCAGCGATCACGCCCGCGCAGAGCTTGATCAGCAGATCGACGCTGCAGTCCGCGAAAATGCCGGCATCCGCACGACGCCCGACTTCCGCGAAGGAATTCTGTCATTCCTGGAAAAGCGTCGTCCCACGTGGACGGGGAAATGAATTCGAGCAATCACCAAACTGTGAACGAAACCCGGTTGCGTGTGCGCTACGCTGAGACTGACCAGATGGGGGTGGTCTATCACACGAATCATTTAATCTGGTTCGAAGTTGGCCGTGTCGAATTGATGCGGCAGATGGGATTCTCGTATCGCGACATGGAGTGCGAGGACGGCCGCTTCATCGCCGTAGCCGAGGCCACGTGCCGCTATCGAGCGCCGGTGTATTACGACGAAGAAGTGGTCGTGCGGACACGGCTGAAATCGGTGCGCGAGTCCGTGGTCGCCTTCAGCTATGAACTGCTGCGTGCCGATGACGGAGCGCTGCTGGCCGAAGGCGAGACTTTGCATATCGTGACGGATACGAGCATGAAGATTGCGGCATTGCCGGAAAAATATCTGAAAGTCTTTCGCGCGGCGGCCGGCAAGCAGTAGTGGCGTCGCAGGCTGCGATTCGTGTGCTTCGTCGCAAGCTGTGACGTCTGAAAAATCTGGGGATCCATTGAACGCGCTTCATATCAACGGAAACGATCTCAGCCTGGAGTCAGTGCGTGAAGTCGCGACCGAACGCCGCGCCGTGCTCCTCGCACCCGATGCGCGAGAAGCCGTGGTGCTGGCGCGCGCGGTGGTGGACGACATCGTGGCCAGCGATAGGGTGGCTTACGCCATTACAACGGGCGTAGGCAAGCTCAGCGACGTGCGTATCGCGGGCGACCAGATTCGCGAGCTGCAGGTGAACCTGGTCCGCTCACATGCCGTCGGAGTCGGAGAACCACTTTCCCAGCCAGAGACGCGTGCCATGATGCTCTTGCGCGCGAATTCACTCGCCAAGGGCCATTCGGGCGTGAGGCCGATTATCATCGACACGCTCTGCGATATGCTCAACCGTGGCGTCACGCCGGTCATCCCTTCGCAGGGAAGCGTAGGCGCGAGCGGCGATCTGGCTCCGCTGGCGCACCTTGCACTCGCTTTGATTGGCGAAGGCGGGTGCTTCGACGAGAAGGGCGTTCGCATTTCCAGTGCCGATGCGCTCAAGCGGGCGCAGGTAAAGCCGCTCGTGCTGGAAGCAAAAGAAACGATTTCGCTGATCAATGGCACGCAGGCGATGCTCGCCGTGGGCACGCTCGCCCTGTTGGCCGCGGAAACACTGGTCGACTCCGCGGATGTGCTCGGCGGTCTCAGCTGCGATGCGCTGAAAGGCACCGATGTGGCATTTGACGAGCGCATCCAGCAGGCGCGTCCACACCCCGGTCAGATGAAGAGCGCGGCCAATCTGCGGCGCATGCTGGAGGGCAGCCAGATACGCGAGTCGCATCGGGCGTGCGGCCGGGTGCAGGACGCCTATTCGCTGCGCTGCATTCCGCAGGTGCATGGCGCCGTGCGCGACACACTGGCACACTGCCGCAGCGTGCTCGAGACCGAGGCCAACTCCGCGGTGGATAATCCGCTGGTTTTCATTCGTGACAAAAAGAACGCACAGGGGGATGTAATCTCTGGCGGAAATTTTCACGGCGAGCCGTTGGCGTTTGCTTTGGATTTCCTTGCCATTGCGCTGAGCGCCTTGGCGGGCATCAGCGAGCGGCGGATCGAGCGACTGGTGAATCCCGCTCTCAGCGAGGGCCTGCCACCGTTCCTTGCGCCGGACGCCGGGTTGAACTCCGGCTTCATGATGCCGCAGGTGACAGCGGCGGCCCTGGTCAGTGAAAACAAAGTGTTGGCGCATCCCGCCTCTGTCGATTCGATTACGACCTCAGGCAACAAGGAAGATTTCGTTTCCATGGGTATGACGGCCGCGATCAAGTTGAAGCGCGTCGTTGAAAACACCCGGAACGTACTGGCCATCGAGGCGATGGCCGTGGCTCAGGCTGTGGATTTTCTTGCTCCTTTGAAACCTTCGAAACGCGGCCAGGCTGCGCACGCGGCAATCCGCTCCGTGTGTCCGACCATGGAAAAGGACCGAGTGATGTATCTGGATCTGGCGCGAATTTCCCAGCTGATCGCGAGCGGCAAGCTGGGAGAAGTGCTGGGCTGAGCCTTTAAAGCGTTTAAAGGCCGTAGCGAGAAGCAATGAAAACCTTCACCGAGTACTTGAAGTTCCAGACCAAAACGCACCGCGCTTATGTGCACATCACGCCGCAAGTGGAGGAGATTGTCCGCAAAAGCGGAGTGCAGGAAGGCATGGTGCTGGTTTCGGCGATGCACATTACAGCGGGCGTCTACGTCAACGACAACGAAAGCGGACTGATTGAAGACATCGATCAATGGCTGGAGCATCTGGCTCCATTTCGCAAGGATTACAAGCATCACGAGACCGGCGAGGACAATGGCGACTCGCACCTGAAGGCGCTGCTCATTCATCACGAAGTGATCGTGCCGATTACGGCGGGCAAGCTCGATCTAGGGACCTGGCAACGGATTTTCTATGCGGAGTTTGACGGACAAAGAAGCAAACGAGTCATCGTAAAAGTTATGGGAGAGGGAACGAGATGAGTTCTGACGAACTCGACGAACTGAAGGAACAAGCCGAGCATGCGAAAGAAGACCCGACACTGGCGCCCGTATCGGTGACGATGGCCGTGCTGGCGGTTCTGGTGGCGGTCGTCTCGTTACTCGGGCACCGCGCGCACACCGAAGAAGTCCTACTCCACTCGAAGTGGGCTGATCAATGGAGCCACTATCAAGCAAAGAATATCCGGCAACATATGGACCAGTTGTTCATCGATCTGGCCTCCGTGCAGCCCACTACAGACGCTGCCACTCTGGCGAAACTGCGCGACAAGTATTCGCAGGAGGCGGCACGTTACAACGACGAAGAGAAGCAAATCGGTAACGAAGCCCGCACGCTCGAGGCGGAGGTTGCCTGGGAACGAAACCGCGCCGATCGCTTTGATCTGGCCGAAGT
>CAYOUY010000387.1:0-7661 GCA_964407245.1 uncultured Acidobacteriaceae bacterium | reverse complement strand
CACAGCTGGGGCACTTGGGTCCACTGGTGTATTCGGGCTCATCCCGCGTCTGCGATTCTTGCACGGGGATACTTCAATGCGAAGACACAAAGGTTTCTCACTGATCGAGCTGCTGATCGTGGTGGCCATCATCCTGATCATCGCGGCGATCGCGATTCCGAGCCTGTTGCGCGCCCGCATTGCCGCCAACGAGTCGGCGGCAGTCGGTGCCCTGCGCACCATCAACACCGCCATGAACACTTACCAGGCGACGTATCCCACGGTCGGCTTTGCGGCTAGCCTGCCCGCCTTAGGCCCGAGTGCAGGAAATCCTTGCGCCGGTACTTCCGCTACGGCGTGTCTGATTGATGGCGTTCTGGCCGCAGGCACAAAGAGCGGCTATACCTTCGCCGCCACCGGAACCGCTTCCGGCGGTGCTGCCATCAACACGATCTACTACGCAACCGCAACTCCGGTCATGGTGAACCAGACGGGTGGGCGTAGCTTCTGCTCGTACTCGGACGGCGTGATTCGCTTCGACTCCTCGGGAAACCTGATCAGCAGCCTGAACACCTGCGAAGGTGACGCAGCCATACAGTAGCGGACCGATCCCGGCGACCGTCTCACGTCTCATATCAGTTTGAGAATCGTCGTGCCCCGCCAGGATCCCATGCAAGAAGGCAGGTTCAACTCGTTCTCTTACCTCCGTGACTCCCGTAACCTGACCCGGCTGCTCGATCCCGTCTGCGTTGCTTATAATCAGCTTCGGAAGCGTCTCTGCAACCTTACCCACGATGGCCGCGATTGAAATTCTGGATATCGAGAAGACCTATCTGGTCGGATTCTGGCGCAAGCGGCCAAAGCGCGCCTTGCAGCCCCTCCGCCTCACGGTGGAAGAGGGCGAGGTATTCGGGTTCCTTGGTCCCAACGGTGCCGGCAAGACCACAACTTTGAAAATTCTGATGGGCCTGGTCTTCCCCACCGCAGGCACGGCTCGCATCCTGGGCCGCGAGTGGACCGATCCTGCAGTCAAAGCCCAGATCGGCTTTCTGCCGGAGCAGCCCTATTTTTACGACTACCTGACCGGCCACGAATTGCTCGACTACTTCGGGCAACTCTCCGGCGTTCCGGCGAGCGAGCGCAAGCGCCGCATCGAAGAGGTTCTCTCTCTGGTCGGCCTCACCGACATCAAAGGCCTGCAGCTGCGCAAGTTCTCCAAAGGTATGCTGCAGCGAATTGGAATCGCGCAGGCTATTCTGCACAATCCCAAGCTAGTGTTTCTCGACGAGCCCATGTCGGGACTTGATCCGCTCGGCCGCCACGAAGTGCGCGACCTGATCGCGCAACTGAAGGAGGAAGGCAAGACGGTTTTCTTCTCGACTCACATTCTTTCCGACGCCGAGGCGCTCTGCGATCGCGTCGCCATCATTCACAAAGGCGAACTGCGCGGCGTGGGTGCGGTGGACGATCTGACCTCCAGCGTGGCGGGCAAGATTGAAATGATCTGGCAGGGGACGCAGATTCCGGCCTCGATTAAGGCTCTGGGCGCCGAATGCCACGTCAGCGGAGACAATGTGCGTGCTGTGATCGCCGACCATCAGCAGGATGCCGCCATCGATGCCCTGCGCCGCGAACGCATCCGACTGATTTCCATCACGCCTTTGCGCACATCGCTCGAAACGTACTTCGTCGAGAAGCTGCAGCATTCCCAGACCACGGCGGGGAAAAGAGCATGATTTCGCGCATCGCTTACATTGCCTCGAACACCTTTCGCGAGGCCGTGCGCGACCGCGTTCTCTACAATCTGATCGCATTCGCCCTGCTGCTCTCGGGTGCGGCCATTTTCGTCGGCCAGATCTCCATCGACATCGAACGCCTGGTCGTCGTGAATCTCGGCCTCGCCGCAGTCTCGCTTTTCGGCGTGGTCATCGCCATCTTCATCGGCATCGGCCTGGTTTCCAAGGAAATCGAGAAGCGCACGCTCTACACCGTACTTTCTCGCCCGGTGCGCCGCTGGGAGTTCATTATCGGCAAGTTTTTCGGACTGGCGGGCACGCTCGTCGTGAACACGTCCTTCATGGCTATCGGTGTATTCGCCGCGTTGCTCTACGTCGCCCACAAGTTCTCGCGGCCCGACGCGCTGATTTTCATCGCGCTTTATTTCATCATTCTCGAATTCCTGATGATCTGCGCGCTGGCTCTTCTGTTTTCGTCGTTCTCGACTCCGTTGTTGTCGGCGGTCTTCGCGTTTTCACTTTTCGTGATCGGCAGCTTCGCCGACGATCTCCGCGGATTCGCCGAGCTATCTCACGGATTCACTCACTGGGTTGCCGCCGGGGCCGCATACGTTATTCCCAATTTCTCGGCCCTCAACGTAATCAGCGCGGTGGCGCACCAGCAGCCGGTCGGTGCGCAACTGGTCCTCAGCAATACCCTCTACGCGTTGCTGTACACGACTGTGGCTCTCAGCGGCGCGGTGCTCATTTTCGAGCGCAGGAATCTGAAATGAACGCGCAACGCCGCACCACTGTGATCGCGGCGTCGTGCCTCATCGTTTCCTTCGCCGCCTGCGTCATGCTGCTTCGGCATGTCGACAAGATTCGCCCGCCGGCCCTCGCCGAGGATCAGCTCTATTTTTCTTCCCCGAAAATGATTCGCCGTGCCAGCCTGGGCTTCGACGGTCTCATGGCCTGCATCTACTGGACTCGTACTGTGCAGTACTTCGGCCATCGCCATTTCA
The DNA here is from genome assembly GCA_964407245.1 of uncultured Acidobacteriaceae bacterium. Lineage (GTDB taxonomy): Bacteria > Acidobacteriota > Terriglobia > Terriglobales > Acidobacteriaceae > Sulfotelmatobacter. Next base: position 4,942 of record CAYOUY010000387.1, on the reverse strand, counting down.
ATGGCGAGATGAGTTACAACGAACTCGCGCCCCTGCTGGAAATTACGACGGCGCTCGACCCCGAGCTTCTTCCGGCGTATCAGTTTGGTGCCAGTTTTCTCGCGCCTCCGCCGCCCCACGGCGCCGGTGAGCCTGATCGCGCCATTCAGTTGATGGAATATGGCATCCAGCACAATCCGGATCACTGGCAGCTCTACTACAATCTCGGCTTCGTCTACTACACCGAGCTCAAGGATTACAAGCGAGCCGCCGACGCCTTCGAACGCGGCTCCCGCGTTCCCGACTCGCAACCGTTTATGAAAGTGATGGCCGCGTTGATGGCGGAGCATGGCGGCGATCTCCTGACTGCGCGCCTGTTGTGGAGCAAGACATTCGAAACGGCGCGTGAGAAGGACATTCGCGAGAACGCCATCGCCCACCTTCGCGCGCTTCAGGTGGATGAGGACGTAGCCCGCCTGCAAGCTGCGGTCACCGATTTCGGAGAGCGGACGGGAAGGCTCCCCACCAGCATGTCGGAACTTACAACCGCGGAACATCTGCCGGCTAATCCGGCCGATCCCGACGGCAATCCTTACCTCATGACACCGCGTGGCCTCATCGTGCTCGAAAAACCCGACGATTTCCCGTTCGTCACGCGCGGCCTTCCTCCGGGCTATAAACCGACCGGCCGACCCCGCTTCCACAACCAGAGCTAGCGCGTTGCCCGTATGATGAAGTGTCTTTGTCATCGCCACTCCGGGCGAGGCGCATTTTGCCGAGCGAAGGACCTGGGCGCGCCTATTCAGCGATGCCGCAAGCGGCGTGCAAGCGTTGACATGCGAGCGGTAGCGTGGAAGAGCGGCCCTTCAGGGCCGCGTTAGCAGTTGGAGAATGACGGGCCTTTAGGCCCTGAGGTTTGGCGTTTGGTTGCTCTTCGCAGACGCAGCCTTCCGGAAATCAATCGACCCCTATGGAACCGGCAGCGCAATCTCAACCATCGCTCCTCCACGCCGCCCGCGATTTCTGGCGTGATCATGCCTCACGCCACGGCCGGCTGGCCTCGACCCGCGCTCTCGCCGCCGCCCTCTGGGAGTTTGCCCGCGATTCCACTCCCGGGCGGCTGCGCCGGCGTTTCGGTGACGCCGACTATGACTGGGTTCATCGCGTCAACACCACGAGCGGCGCGGTCGGATGGCGCGACCGCCTGCTCGGCGTCCTCAACTCTCCCTATCAGCCGACTGAGCCCGTGTTATTTCGCGAAATGCTCGACGCCCTGCGTGAGCAGACGAATCTGAACTTCGCCGACTTCACCTTCCTCGACCTCGGCTCGGGCAAAGGCCGTACCCTGCTCATGGCCTCCGATTATCCCTTCCGTCGCATTGTCGGCGTCGAACTCCTTCCTGCCTTTGAGTGCATCGCGCAGGAAAATCTACGCAAGTACAGGAGCAACTCGCAGAAATGCTTCGCCCTCGAATCCATCTGCGCTGACGCGAGCACGTTTCCCCTTCCCGACGAACCGCTCGTGATCTACCTCTTCAATCCTTTTCCTGAATCTGGTCTGCGCCGCGTCATCGCGAACCTTGAACAAGCATTCCGCGAGAATCCCCGGTCACACCCCCGCCGCCCCATTTATCTGCTCTATCACAATCCGCTGCTCGAGCCGGTGCTCGTGGCCAGCCTCTGCCTGCGCAAGATCGGCGGCACGCACCAATATTCCCTGTTTGTGTGTGAGTAGCCTTCGATCCCAGACGCCACGGCACGCTTGGCGCCGGGCAGTATCGTGCCAGTCGGCTGAGCGTTCTCGCTGCAAAATCGCTACAATAGAGACACCGGTTCTGTTCCTCCTTTGCGCAACCACAGAAGGCGCTGAAAGCAGCCTCGGAAATCGGGCACTCGAAATCGTGCCCTGGAACAGGTGTTCATTCAACTTGCGACGTCGACGACTCGATTCTGTGTTTTCATTGATCCGGAGTTCGGAAGGTGCGTGTAGGGGCGGACGCATTCGTCCGACCGGCCCCGACGAATGCGTCCGGGCCTACGCGCGGCTGTTCGCAGCCGCGACCGTCAGCTCAATTCTCGGCGCGGCTCTATGCGCGAGTATTGTGTTCGCCGACTCGCTCCCTGATGTCAAGACTCTCGCCGCCGCAGTCGATGCCCACTACAACCATCTGCGCACTCTTGAGGCGGAATTTACCGAGCTCTATCGTGGCGCCGGTGTGGAGCGCACCGAGTCTGGCACTTTGTGGCTGAAAAAACCTGGCAAGATGCGCTGGGAATACCGTTCTCCAAGAGAAAAGCTCTTTGTGAGCGATGGCCGAGATGCGTGGTTTTACGTCCCCAGCGACCGGCAGGCACGGAAAACGGCGGCGCGAAAGCTCGATGATATTCGCTCACCACTTGCATTCTTGCTCGGTAAGACAAAGCTGGAAAAGGAGTTACGCGGGCTATCGCTGGCCCCGGATGTGACTCCGCTGGCGGTCGGGGATGTGGTGCTGCGAGGCGTACCGCAGGGTTTCGAAGATCGGGTCAGCGAAATTCAGCTGGAAATTGGCTCCGATCATCGGATCGTGCGAATTGTTATCCAGGACCCGGATGGATCGGCCACCGAATATCGCTTTAGTGATCAGAAGGAGGACATTCAGGTCAGCGATTCCAGGTTCCAGTTCCAGCCTCCGGCCGGAACCGAGACCGTCGAGGGCGGCTTGGGCCCATAGAACTGTTACTTGCGTACCGTTCGTGCGCAGTGCAAGGTCGCGCGGCGGCTTCGAATGGAAAGCGGGAATGTTAGACTGAGCGGTGGGGTCGCACCGCAGCGAAAGCATTAGAAAATAGGCAGATGGCGGAATATGTAATCAAAATCGCGGACGAGCGCGGGCGCATCCAGCAGCACGTCGAGCAAGGGATTTCCGAAGCCGACGTACGCGACCGCTTCGCCCAGCAGGGTTACCTGGTCTACTGGGTCAAGCCGCAGGGCGTCATGGCCGGAGGACTTTCGCTGCGCCGCCGGCGCAAGCTGAAGCAGGCCACCTTCCTCGTCTTCAACCAGCAGTTTCTGACCCTGATTCGCGCCGGGTTGCCGATCCTGAACGCACTCGAACTGCTGATCAAGCGGCAAAAGGACGCCCAGCTCAAACAGATTCTAGAAAACGTGCGCGACCGGGTGAAAGGCGGAGAATTCCTCTCCGACGCCTTCGCCGCGCAGGGCATTATCCCCAAGATCTACACCACGACTCTAATGGCGGGCGAAAAGAGCGGCAACATGGACGAAGTCCTCACCCGTTACATCAACTTTCAGCGATTGGCCATGTCGTTCCGCAAGAAGTTGATGGTCTCGCTGATCTATCCCACGCTGCTGGTCAGCGTGGTGCTGATCATGGTGACGTTCCTGTTCACGTATGTCGTGCCCAAGTTCGCCGAACTGTTCAACAGCCTGGATGCCAAGCTACCCGCCATCACGGTCTTCATGCTCGACGTGGGCCAGCATGCGCAGAAATACGCGCCCTTTGTGCTCATTGGACTGGCGATTGCGGCGTTCGTGCTGTGGCGCTGGAAGGATACCGATCGCGGCGCGGACCGCATCGACCGGATGATTCTGAGTCTGCCCGTGCTCGGCGATATCCGGCTGAAGCATCAGGTGGCGACCTTTTCGCGCATGCTTTCCACTCTTCTTCAGGGCGGACTGCCACTGGTTCCCGCGATGGAAACGGCAGGCTCCTCCATGACCAGTCGGCGCATTTTGAAAGGAATCATGCGCGCCGGAGTCCGCGTGCGGGAGGGTCAGGGACTCGCGGGCAGCCTGGAGGAGCAGGAGATTTTCCCCGAGCTTGCGGTGGAAATGATCGAAGTTGGCGAGTCCACGGGAGCGCTTCCCGCCATGCTGAACTCGGTGGCCGAATTTTACGAAGAAGACGTGCAGACGGCGCTGGGCGCAGCCATGGCGCTGATCGAGCCCATGATCCTGATCATCATGGCGATTTTCGTCGGCGGAGTGTTGGGATCGCTGTATCTGCCGATCTTTAGTTTGGGAGTGCATTGAGAAAACCGTCGTTGGTCGATGGTCGTTCGTCGTTGGCTTGTTCGCCTCTGCTGACGACCAAGGACTAGCGACTAACGACTTGGGCTATCAGGAATGGCAACAAGCGATAAGAAATCCGTTTTCGTCGGCGGTGGCAACGGCGGGCAGATGCTCTCCCCGACCGGCAATCCGCTTACCGATCTGGAACGCGCCCAGGACGTGGCCCGGCGCTACCGCTGCGAGTTCATTGATCTCACCGACTTCGAACTGCACCACGAGCTGTTCAAGAAGATTCCGGTCGAGCTGATGTTCCGCTACAACTTCGTTCCGCTGGAAGAAACCGTCGACGGCCGCCTGGCGATCGCTATCGCCGACCCCAGCCAGCTGATGATGATCGACGAGATCAGCCTGCTGCTAAAGCAGCGCATCGTCACCAAAGTTTCGACCCTCAAGCAGATTTCCGACATCCTCAAGAAGACCGAGCAGTCGCAGCGCGTTCTCGAGGAAGCCAGCGAAGGCTTCACCATCATCCGCGAAGACGAAGCCACTGGCGCGGAAGAAACGCTGACCATCGACAAGCTCACGGCGGCCTCGGACACCAGCCCGATCATCCGCCTGGTCGACACGACGATCTTCACCGCGCTGCAGCGGCGCGCTTCCGACATTCACATCGAGACTCGCGACGATTCCGTCATGATCAAGTTCCGCATTGACGGCGTGCTCACGCAAGCCATGCCGCCCATCGGCAAGGAACATCATTCGACCGTAATTTCGCGCATCAAAGTCATGAGCGAGCTCGACATTTCCGAGCGCCGCGTGCCCCAGGACGGCCGCTTCCGCGTGAAGTACAACGGCCGCGCCATCGACTTCCGCGTTTCCATCATGCCTTCGATTCACGGTGAAGACGCCGTGCTGCGCGTGCTCGACAAAGAGTCGATGAGCGAGAAG
>CAYOUY010000386.1:0-17463 GCA_964407245.1 uncultured Acidobacteriaceae bacterium | reverse complement strand
AACTAGGAAGACGACGCACGGCTCGCGTGGGTACGGACACGCTTGTCCATCCCGGGAGCAGCCCCGCAGCCTACGGTGGTGACAAGGTTCACTACTCCTATGAAGACGAAGATCAAAGCGCAAGCTGGAAAGCCAGCCCGGCCAGCCGCCAAAAGCCCACCGCTACAGCCAAACCCTACAACTCCATCGAGAACATTGCGGAATTTTTCGCCAGCCGCGGCAAAAAGTTCAGCGTGCCAAAAGCGCCGGTGGAAGAGCCCACGGGCAAGCGCGGCTTCCGTCCGGGCCAGAAGGTGAGGCACCCCAAGTACGGTGAAGGCACCGTCTACCAGCGCGAAGGGGAAGGCGAAGAAGCCAAGATTACGGTACAATTCCCTCGCTTCGGCTTGAAGAAGCTGGTGGAGAAGTATGCCCAGCTGGAGCGAGCCTGAGAACATTGGGTAATCGGGAAATTGAGTTATTGAGAAATTGTTAGATCCTGGCACACCAGGGACCTAGATTTTCAATTACACGATTGCTCAATTGCACAATTACCAAATCAAAAAGGAATCATGGCCAATACGACAAAGTTGTCCCGAGAAGAACGCAAGAAGGCCAAGCGCGCCGCGCGCAAGAAACACAAGGCGGAAAAGCCGCTGAAGCCCCGCGACTACCCACGCGGATCGAAGAAGCCCAAGGTCAAAAAGTTGGCCCGCGGCCAGGCGAAGCGGTAAGCAAGCAGCCATTAGCAATTAGCCGTTAGCCTTTAGTCGTCCTGCACCGGCGCATTGTCAGTGCAGCGCTAGTTGCCAACTGCTAATTGCTAACTGCCAAATTCAGGAGACCACAACCGCTTGTCACAACCGACCAGCACCGAACCCCCGGCAAGCACGACCATTCGCACCTCCAGCAACCAACTGTTCTGCTGCAAGTCGATCGACAAGCTGATCGCGGAGTCGGAATCCCCGGGTCAACGTCTGCAAAAATCCCTCGGCCCCTGGTCGCTGACGGCACTGGGCATTGGCGCGATCATCGGATCGGGAATCTTCGTCCTGACAGGCACGGCGGCGGCCGGAGAATATTTCAAGGCATCTTCGCTTTGGCATGCGCAGGCTCTTGACGTGATCGTGAGTGTTCTGCGCACCGGCAGTACCGCGGGAGCGCTCATGCACGGTCGCCCGCCCGCCGGCCCATCGATTGCGATTTCGTTTTTCCTCGTTGCCATCGCCTGCAGTTTCGCGGGCCTGTGTTATGCCGAACTCGCCTCGATGATTCCGATCGCGGGCAGCGCGTACACCTATTCCTACGCGACGCTCGGCGAAATCTTCGCCTGGATCATCGGCTGGGACTTGATCCTCGAATACGTAGTCTCGAATGTAGCGGTCGCGGTTGGTTTCGCCGGATACACCAAAGCGCAGCTGGCTGTGTTCGGCATCAACCTGCCGGAAAAATGGGCAAGTCCGGTCTGGGCTGGCGGTCAGTGGACGGGCGCGTACTTCAATCTGCCAGGATTTCTGATCGTATTTATCCTCACGCTGCTGCTGGTACGCGGAGTGAAGGAATCGGCCGAGACCAACAACATCATGGTCGCGGTCAAGATCGGCGCCATCCTGACCTTTCTTGTTGTCGGTGGAATGCTGGTGAAGCCTGCCAACTGGACGCCATTCGCGCCTTCCGGCTTTAGCGGAATCGTCACTGGGGGAGCCATCGTTTTCTTCACCTACATCGGTTTCGATTCCGTTTCCACCGCCGCCGAGGAATCGCGCAATCCGCAGCGCGACTTGCCTTTCGGCATCATTGCGTCGCTGGTAGTTTGTACGCTGCTCTATGTCGGCGTAGCCATAGTACTGCTCGGCATGATGAAGTACACAACCTTCGTATCCGGTGCCGCCGCCGAAGCGCCCGTGGCGTACGCGATGAAGTATCTGGGCGTGCACCCGTTCTTCCGCTCTGTCATCGTGATCGGGGCGCTGACCGGTATGATCTCTTCGTTGCTGGTGTTTCAGTACGGTCAGGCGCGAATCTGGTACGCCATGTCCCGCGACGGATTGTTGCCCAAGCTGTTCTCCGCCGTGCACCCGAAATATAAGACTCCCCACTGGTCCACCTGGATCGCCTGTTTTGCGGTGGGCATTCCGGCCGGGCTGGTGGATATTGCGGATGCCGCTGATCTTGCCAATATTGGGACGTTGTTCGCGTTCGTGCTGGTCTCGCTGGGGGTCATTTTTCTTCGCCGCAGGCAGCCCGATCGCAAGCGTGCCTTTCGTGTCCCACTTGTGCCATGGTTCCCGCTGCTCTCAGTGATTCTGTGCGGCGGACTGATGTTCGGCCTCACGCTGGTCACATGGCGCCGCTTTGTGGTTTGGCTCGTGCTCGGCCTGCTGATCTACTTCTTCTACAGCCGCCACAGAAGCGAGTTTGCAAAGAACTAGTCTCCGATGCCGCATCGAGGTCGGACTGCTGCAGGACGTCATTGAAAATCTAAGAAAAATGGCTGAGCGCGACGAAAATACAAAAGGGCGTGACACCTCGACGTATTTTCAGTTCGCATTCCACTAGCTACACGGTTCGCCGTACTCCTTGTAGTTTCCCCTTACACGATCTATCATTCCAAGAGGCAGCCGTTCATGTCTGCTCGATATGCCCCTAAGCCATTCTATAAGTCACCTATCTTGCGTTATGCACTTACCTTATTCATTGCTTCGATGACGGTCGCATGTGGAGGTGGGGGCGGCGGCACAGAAGCGCCGTTGATTCTGACTGGCCCGGCCAGCCAAAGCACCCGCGTCGGTCAATCCGCGTCGTTCACCGTTCATGCCGCGGGCACGTCACCCCTGTCCTACCGATGGGAAATGAATGGAAGCGCAATCGGCGGCGCGAACGGCGCGTCGTACACACTCCCTGCGGCGACTGCACCTGATAACAATGCAGCATTCACCGTGACGGTAGCAAATACCGCCGGATCGACTACAAGTAGTCCAGCCATACTTACCGTTGGTCCGCGCGCACCAGCGGCCGGCGACTGGCGGTTTCAAGGTATCGATCTGCCAGCCTCCGCCGGATATCAGCTCAGTAACCTCGCCGCTCGTCTGCAGTTGTCCTACCCCAATTTCATCGGGACGCCGCTTGAGATCGGCGCAGTCCAAGGTCTCTGTGTTGTTGGGATCACCTACGACTGCAGCTGGGATTATCTTACGTTCTACCTACCCACCGGAGTGACAGCTCTCTCAACTTACTACGAGTCGGATGTTTACAATAGTCTGGAAGCTGATCTGAGTGCTCTCGCGGCTCCGAACGTAGTGATTACGTCTTTGGATCTAGAACCCTCCAACCAAGTATTTGCCGTGTCCTGGCTGCAAACGGGCGCACCTAGCGGGTTCATACTCCAAACCCAATGGGTTGAAACGGCCCAGCTGCAAGCAACGGCATCACAGCTCGGCAGCGAGGGCCGCGTGATCACCGCAGTGTCGTTTAGCCAGGGACAAGTCTACGTCCTCTCATATGGATGGCAGAGTGATACAACGACTGATTACGACGCCCTCGTCGTTACTGCAGATGCCAACGATTTTTGGATACAGGCTCAGAGTCTTGCTCAAGGGGGATACATCATTACCGCCATGGGAGGCGATCCCACCGATGGCGTTGTGCTCGTGGGGACGAAAGTGCAGGGTGACACGATCGCCCGGCCTTTCCAGTATTCAACCTCCACCGCAACAAACGGACAGGTTCAGGCCAACGTCTACAGTCTGCTGCGACTGATTTTCATGTCGGATGGAAACGATTCGTTCGACGAGCAATAAATGAGCGGCCCGGATGTTGTATCCCGCGTCGCCCCTAAGACCTCCCTCGCAAATCTTTCGGCGAGAATCTACAATCTGAAATCATGTCCGCCGCGCCAGACCGTCCCCCGAGCGCCTTCATCCAGCATCTTCCGAAAGCCGAGCTGCACTTGCACCTGGAAGGCACGGTCGAGCCGTCGACCCTGGTCGAACTTCGCCAGCGCCACGGCGATCGCGTCACGCTTGCCGAGACCGAAGCCCTCTACCGCTACACCGACTTCCAGACTTTTCTGATGGCGTTCAAGGAAGTCAGCGCACACCTGCGCGGGCCCGACGATTACGAACTCGTCACGTACCGCCTGATGCAGCGGCTGCAGGAAGAAAACGTGCTGCACGCTGAGGTTTATGTTGCCGTCGGGGTCTGCCTGTTTCGCAAGCAGGACTTCGCCGCGATCTTCGAGGGTCTGGAGCGCGGACGCGCCCGCGGCGCGCGCGACTTCGGCGTCTCCCTGCTTTGGATTTTCGACGCCACACGCCACTTCGGCGTGGAGGCCGCACAGCATGTATTCGAGCTCGCAGTTCGCTATCAGGACCGCAACGTCATCGGCGTCGGCATCGGCGGCGACGAACAGAAGGCTCCGCCGGAACTGTTCCGCAGCGTTTATGGATATGCCGAAGACAACGGCCTGCGCCTCACCGCTCACGCCGGTGAGATCGCGCCGGCTGAATCCATTTGGGGCGCGCTCAACCTGCACGCCGAGCGTATCGGCCACGGCCTGACGGCGGGGCAGGATTCCGACCTGATCGACGAACTCGGCCAGCGCCAGGTTCCAATCGAACTCTGCATCACCAGCAACCTGCGCACCGGCGTGTGCAAAGCGGTGGCCGAGCATCCCACCAAAAGCTATTTTGACCAGGGCATGATGATTACCCTGAACACTGACGATCCGGCGCTGTTCGGCACGACCTTGTCACGCGAATATCAGATTGCCCAGGATGCGTTCGGCTTTACCGACGAACATCTGCGCGAGCTGGCGCGCAATTCCTTTGAGGCGTCATTTCTGCCAGCCGAAAAGAAGGTCGAATTTCTCGGCCTGTTCGACGCTGCCGCAGCGCGGTGAGAGTAACATGCCGATCCGCCCCATTCTCCAACTCGGCGATCCGCGCTTGCGCGAGAAGTGCACTGCGGTTGAAAATCCGGCATCGCCGGAGGTTCGCGAACTCGTCCGCGATCTTGGCGACACGCTCGCTCACTGGCGCTCGACCACAGGCTATGGGCGCGGCATCGCGGCCCCGCAACTCGGCGTGCTGCGACGTGTGATCTTCCTCAAGCTGCCTGATATGGAACCCTGGCCGTTGATCAATCCCGAGATCATCGAACGCAGCCGGGAGAAAGTCATCGTGTGGGATGCGTGCCTGAGCTTCCTTTCGATCTTCATGCAAGTCGAGCGGCACCGCGAGATCACAGTCCGCTACCAGAATCCACACGGCGAAATAAGCGAACTCCGCGCCGGCGACGAATGCAGCCTTTCCGAGCTTCTGCAACATGAAATCGATCACCTCGACGGCATTCTGGCGATCGACCGCGTCGTCGACCTCAAAACGATTTGCACCCGCGAGGAATTTGAAAAGCGCTATCGCCAGACGAGCCCCTACGCCTCCGCGCCCGCCACGGCCACACGCTGAGACCGTAGAAATCATCTAGCCCGTTCGAACTAACCCGTACATACCATTCGAAGATCACGCCAACGCAGCGGCGAAAAAGTTTGTGCGCATATATGCAAGTTGTTGCAACCGCCGGCAAAGAAAACAGAATTATTTTGTTTTCCTCCATTGCCAATTCCTTGTAAACGGGGCTACCATAGCGCCGTCTCGCGGATGTGGGCCGAGCTGGCTGTCAGAGTCGATGAAGTTTCCGCGACGACTTTTCCCGTTGGACTGTGGGGCGACCGAACATGAATCTGGTTTTCCCTTTTCTAAATGCCTACGAAATCTCGCCTGGGCTCTAGGGGCAGCAGGTCCACTCCCTGATGGTCTCGACTGTTCTGGCCAAGGCTTCGGTAACCAGGAGGAGTAATGAATAAGAGAGAAGTGTATCGAACCGCCAACATCGGCCGGTTACGGACGGTGGGGCTGTTTGTCGTGGCTGTCGTGCTGGTTGCTGGTATCACAGTGCCGGCGACCGCCGGGCAGCTGATTGCCCATAACACACCCGCCTATGTGACCTCGGCGAAGAATCTCGGAGCCGAGGATGCGACGAAGACGATGGAAGTCACGATCTGGCTCAAATCGCATAATCAAGCCGAGATGGATCAACTGGCCAAAGAACTCTATGACAAGACGTCGCCTGTCTATCATCAGTGGCTGAAGAGCGCCGACATCGCAGCCCGTTTTGCCCCGACTGCAGCAGAAGCCAAGACGGTTCAGAATTTCTTTGAAGCGCACAACCTGAAGGTCGTTAATGTCGGCGCGAACAACTTTTTCGTGAGAGCGCGCGGGACCGTCGGTGCTGTGCAGGCTGCTTTCCACGTACAACTCAACAACTATGAAGTAAATGGCGAAGTCCTCCGCGCCAACGATCGCGATCCGTCGGTCGATGAAGCCACGGCCGCGCTGGCGCATTCCGTTGCCGGACTCGACACCGGCCATTACACCCACCCGCTGGCCCAGCGTTATGTTGCTAAGGGAGTCAGCGCCCCGAAGGTGAGCAAGGCTGAGTTCTTCAGCACCGATTGCTTCACCGGTGTAACCACCGAGAAATATGCGAGCACCCCCGGTAAACTCCCTGTGGGTACATATACGGGCAACGCCTATTTCACCAACTCTAACAACCCCGGTTGCGCTTACACGCCCCAGGAGATTTACACCGCGTACAATCTCAACGGCCTGTATGCCGAGGGCTACAACGGCGCCGGTCAGACCATCGCGATCATTGACTGGTGCGGTTCCCCGACCACCGTGTCGGATGGCAATATCTTCAACAAGAAGTTCGGCCTGCCGTTGTTTACCTCCTCCAACTTCACCACCATTTACACTCCGACGCCGTCGTCTTGCGCCGGTCCCGACCCGGAAATCAATATCGACACCCAGTGGGCCCATGCCATCGCGCCGGGGGCCAACATTGACCTCGTGGTGCCACCATCGGCTAGTTTCCAGGACGTAGATCAAGGGCTTTTCTACGCCGTGAATTACTACCTGGGCAACGTGGTTTCCGGCAGCTATGGCGCGCCGGAGTCGCTGGTTTCAGCTACGATTCTCGAGCAAGAGAGCCTGATTGTCGAAATTGGCGCAATCGAAGGAGTCTCGTGCCAATTTGCCACTGGAGACGATGGCGACTATACCAATTATGGGATCCCGCCAACCGTCTCTACTCCTGCCGACTCTCCCTATGCCACAGCTGTGGGTGGCGTGAGTCTGGCGTTAACCTCGTCCAACACCATTTCCTGGCAAGCCGGCTGGGGGACCAACCTCACCTACCTGACGGAACCAGGATTCATCTTCGATCCTCCGTTTGCGCTTGGCTTCTATTTTGGTTCTGGAGGCGGCGAGAGCGGTTTCTTTGCTGCTCCTCCGTTCCAGTCCGGATTAGGCGCAGCCGGGCGTGAGTTGCCGGATATCTCCTGGCTTGCAGATCCTTACACGGGCGGAGTGATTGCCCTCAGCGAGCCTGGAGAAACCATCAGCTACTATGCCTACGGTGGCACCAGTCTTGCGACCCCGATGATCTCGGGTCTCTGGGCAATCGCCAACGAAGAAGCCGGCGTGCCTCTCGGCCAGGCTGCTCAATACGTTTACACCCTGCCCTCAGAGGACATTTTCGACGTGACTCCGGTGACATCCAACACCAACGTGACCGCCTCGATCAAACAGTCGAGCACGGTCACCGACAGCTACACCGCGGATGAAGTCATTGGCCTGTCTGGTTCATACTATGACGGGCTGTGGAACTATCCCTTCTTCCCAGGGAACGATTTCTTGCTCGTGGTCTCCTTCGGCACCGACAGCAGTCTCACCACCGGTCCCGGCTGGGACAACGTGACTGGCGTGGGAACACCCAATGGGCAGAACTTCGCCGATTATTTTGGCGGCGGGGCCGCGAGCAACAGAAAGTAAAAGAAAAGACGCCTGCGGTTGATCAGCCTCCACCGCTTCGGCGGTGGAGGTTTTTTCTGCTTCGAGTTTCCGACGAGCACCCATATCTGGCAAACTGACGATTGCCGAACAGGAACGCCAACAACCCTTGTTGCACATCGGTATCGTCGCGTGCAGTACCGAAGGAGCCGCGCTCTGCTATCGCACCATCTCGCTCGAAGGCGCGCAGCGCCTTGGCCGCCACGGCCATCCTGAAGTTTCGCTGCACTCTCACTCGCTAGCGGTATATATGAAGTGCATCGACTCTAGCGACTGGGCTGGTGTGACCGAACTGATGCTCTCTTCCGCGGAAAAACTGGCTCGAGCCGGGGCTGACTTTCTCATCTGCCCGGATAATACAGTTCACCAGGCCTTCGATCTGGTCGAGCACCGCTCGCCGCGGCCATGGTTGCACATCGCGCGCGAAGTTGCCGGCGAGGCGCAGCGCCGCCGCTTCAAACGCCTCGCTGTGCTGGGGACGCGCTATCTGATGGAGGGTCCGGTGTATCGCGACGCCCTCAAGTCTGCGGGAATCGAATACCGTGTTCCCGGTCCCGAGCAGCGCGAGCGCATCAACTCGATTATTTTCGATGAGCTGGTGTACGGCCAGTTTCTGCCGCGTTCGCTCGCCTACCACCTTGAGGTCATTCGCGCGCTGAAGGACGAGGGTTGCGACGCCGTCGTGCTCGGCTGCACAGAAATACCGTTGCTGGTGACGCCGGAATCATCTCCGCTCCCGGTGCTCGACTCAACCCGCCTGCTGGCCCGCGCCGCGGTCAAAAAAGCGATCGAGGGCTAGCAACCAATCGTGTGGGACCGGATCTCTGATCCGGTCGGGCCGAGCGCAGCTCGGCGGTGACGAAGGCCGAGCTCAATATGCCCATGGTTCAAGACGACCGACCAACGCCTCATTATCACCAGCTCAAGTTCCGCTGGCTGCCCCGCCCCTACGCGATCGTCCACCTCGCTCCCGATGCAGCCGTTCCGGACTGGGCCACGAAAGGCGAATTCACCTCCATCACACGCACGGCCGACGAACTCTCCATCGTGTGCCCGACCGAAAATCTTCCGGCGCACGTTCACTCTCCGCACCGCTGGATCTGCCTGAAGCTGGAAGGTCCGTTCCCGTTCTCGCAGACAGGAGTGCTGCTTTCCTTCATCGAGCCGCTTTCGTCGCAAGGCATTCCCATCTTCGCCATCTCAACTTACAACACGGACTATGTGCTGATTCAGGAAGAATGGGCCGGCGCGGCGTTGAATGCGCTGCAACAGGCCGGGCATGAGCTGTTGCGGGAATGAGCGGTGCGTCATCCCGAGCGCAGCTTGAGGCGTTTGCGCGGCGTTCGAGCCGCGCGCCGAAATCCTGAGCGAAGCGAAGGACCCTGGCGGAGCGAGGGATCTCGCGCGGAGCGCCTCCAGAGCAAACTGCAAGCATCGCCGTTCGCCACTCGAATCTCGCGGTCCGCTGTTGTCAGGCCGCGCACTGCCCGTTCGTGTGTTGTAATAGAAGTTACTCGATCCCATGCCTTCTGTTCTGACAATCCTGCGCCGCCAGGCCAAGGCCCTGCACCGCAACCTGCGCGGGGCCAAGATGGCCGCCCGCGCGATCGCCTCGACCGACCATCCTTTGCTCGCGCACATCATTCCGATGCGACGCTGCAATCTGGCCTGCACCTACTGCAACGAATTCGACGACTTCTCGAAGCCGGTCCCGATCGAGGAAATGTACCGCCGCATCGACAAGCTGGGCGCGCTGGGCACATCGGTTGTAACGATTTCGGGGGGCGAGCCGCTCATGCATCCCGAGCTCGATGACGTGATTCGCTGCATTCGCGCCAACGGCATGGTCGCGGGGCTCATCACCAACGGCTACCTGCTGGTCGCTGAGCGCATCCAGCGGCTGAATCGCGCCGGACTCGAGTGGCTGCAGATTTCTATCGACAACGTGAATCCCGACGACGTTTCGAAGAAGAGCCTGAAGGTGCGCGGCAGGAAACTGCAACTGCTGGCCGAGCACGCCGACTTTCACGTCAACATCAATTCTGTGGTCGGGGGCGGCATCACCCATCCGCAAGACGCTTTGGTGATCGGCAAGCGCGCGGTGGAACTCGGCTTCACTTCGACGGTCGGAATTATTCACGACGGCGACGGCCAGTTGCAGCCGCTGTTGGAGGAAGAGCGCCGCATCTACCACGAGATGAAGTCGCTCGAAAAGCGCAGCTTCACGCGGGTCAACGCCTTTCAGGACAACATCGCCTTGGGTCGGCCCAACGACTGGCGCTGCCGCGCCGGCGCCCGCTATCTCTATATCTGCGAGAACGGATTAGTGCATTACTGCTCGCAGCAGCGCGGGTATCCCGGAGTGCCGCTCGCCACCTATACGCGCGACGATCTCCGCCGCGAATACGTTACGGAAAAATCCTGCGCCCCGCACTGCACCGTCTCGTGCGTGCACCAGGTGTCGATCTTCGATTCCTGGCGCGCCCCGCAGCAGCCTGCCGAGTCAACTCGCCCCGCTGACCTGGCGAGCGAGCTCGTACAAATCAAGTAGACCGGCCTCATAGACGGCTTGGGCAGGGCACGACTTCAGTCGTGCCGCTACCGGGCACATAAGATGTGGGCTTTAGCCCCTGGGGTGAGCGCTTCTTGCCGAGGGCCGCACACGAGTCCGCCGTAGATGAGTGCTGACTGTTCTCTTCCGCACCGTTACTTCTTCGGCTGCGCCGTCGGCGGCAGCAGTCCGTTCAAACGCAAGTACATTGCCGCCGAGCTGTAGTGATCGGCCCAATCGTTGGTGAGCGCGATCAGGGCGAAAGCGCGTGACCCGCTGCGGCCGCCGAACAACTCCACTTCGTCGGCCAGTCTCGAATCATCGATCTTGCTCAGCGCGGTCGTGCAAAAGTCAAAACTGGCCTTCAGCGCCTCCACCAGTTTTTCCTTCCCGTCCGATTCCTTGAGCGGCACCGCCGCCGTGATTTCCGGCATATCGCCGACTCTCGAACACAAGTAGTTGTTCGATTCGATCATGTGCAGCACAAGGTGGCCGAACGTCATCTGCCTTTCGGTGGGATGGAAGCCAAACTTTTCGGCCGGCATTTCTTCGACCGCCGCAACCAGGTTTTTCTGCTGGTGCGGCAGGATCTCTTTCACCGCCGAAGTCACTGGACTTTTTTCCTGGGCGAGAACTGCGGATGCAACAAAGACGAGAATAATACCGCAGGTGAGTTTCATGGTGTCCTCCTGCGATCCTGCTGGGATCTTCGTGAGGATGAGACACTTCGTACGCACTCATTCTACGCGCCTTGGGCTCAGCGAAGTTAATCGCCAATGGCCATGGAGCGGCGGACGCCCTCGTCCGCCGTCCAACAGCCCGGACGACAACGTACGGGGACGTCTTTCCGTTATTTTTTGGGCTGCGCAGAAGGCGGCAGAATCCCGTTCAAGCGCAAATACATCGCCGCTGCGGCATAGTGATCGGCCCATCCACCCGCCAAGCTCAACGCTGCCGCCGCGCGCGGAAGCTTGCGTCCTCCAAACAATTCCACCGTATCGCCCAGCTTCGAATCGTCCATTTTGCCCAACGCCTCATTACAGAACGCGTAGGACGCCTTCACCGCGGCCACCAGTTGATCCTTGGTCTCGGTGTCTTTGACTTCGTCCACTTTCGGGGCGGGAACGTCCGCGACTTTGGCACAGAAAAAATTATTGGCCTCGGCGATATGCGCCGCCAGGTGCGCAAACGACATCTGATCGGGCGTCGGCTTGTAAGAATATTTGTCGGCTGGCATGGCCTCCAGCGCTCCAACCGTATTGGATTGCGAACGCGGCAACATGCCGCGGAGCGAAGTCGCCACCGGATCTTTCGTTGTGGCCGGAGTTGTGGACGGAGTGGACTGAGCTTGCGCAAAACTCAAAGCGGCGCAGAACGCCATGCAGAACACAAGAGATACGACGAGAACGATGCTTTTCACGGGGAGAGCCTCCTGAGGTCTTCCAGCATATACCGGGCCGCTTCGCGCGGTCACCCGGCCGCCCTTGACGGTAACGGCTTAGTTTGTTTTTCGCATGCGCATGCCCGTGTGGCGTCATCCCGAGCGCAGCCGCTTTTCAGGCGGAGCGAGGGATCTCCCAGGGCAATGGCTTATTTATGGGAGATCCCTCGGCCCGCTGGCGAAAACGCGGTCCTTCGGGATGACCACAGCCACCATTGAGCGCAGAAACGGAGAAGGCCCTCCGTGCACTCTTTGTCCTCTGTGGTCAAGATGTGGGGTCGTGGCACAATAACGCCGTGCCAAGTGAGCCATCGTCACCCACGCCGACCTTTATCTACGGCACGGCCTGGAAGGAAGACCGCACCGCAGCCCTCACGGAACTGGCGCTGCGCTCCGGTTTCCGCGCCATCGATACCGCCAATCAACGCCGCCACTATTTCGAAGCCGGAGTTGGGGAAGGCCTGGCTGCCGCCTACCGTGCTGGTGTAATCACGCGCTCCGAAGTTTTTCTGCAGACGAAATTCACGTATCAGCGCGGCCAGGACCTCCGCCTGCCCTACGATCCTTCCGCCAGCCTCGCGGTTCAGGTGGCTCAATCTCTGGCCAGTTCCCTCGACCACTTAGGTACTGATCACGTTGACAGTTATGTGCTGCACGGGCCGGCTGCCCTCCATTGGAGCGACGCCGACTCCGAAGTGTGGGAGGCAATGCGCGCCGAGCGCGACGCCGGCCGCACTCGGCTGCTGCGAGTGAGCAACGTCTCTCTCCAGCATCTCGAGCAGATGGAGGCCGCTCATCACGAACTTCCAGCCTTCGTGCAAAACCGCTGCTTTGCCCGCCTGGGCTGGGATCGCGATGTCCGGAACTTCTGCCGCGAGCACAACATCGTTTACCAGGGATTTTCGCTGCTCACGGCGAATCCCGAGGTGCTCAATCATCCGCCGTTCATCGCGCTCGCCCAACGCATGGAGGCGACGCCGGCGCAGGTCATCTTCTGCTTCGCGCACGCCCTCGGGATCGTGCCCCTCACCGGCACTTCCAGCGCCGAGCACATGCAGCAGGACCTGGCCAGCTTCAACCTGGTGCTGGCGCCGGGATTCGTGCGCTCCATCGAATCGATCGCGGGGTGAAGACGAGTCGCCGGCACAATAACCAAAGGCCGCGCCGTTCGTTGTGGGCGTGTCAGGCGCTTCCTACATCGCCGCCAGAGCCGAGGCTGCCAGCTTGAACACAACATACCAGGCAGCAACGATTACGATCGCAGTCGAGCGTTTGACCTTGCCGGTGCAGGAGTAGGCAATGCCGACGAGCAGGATGCTCCAGATGCTGGTCAGATCGAGCGACGACGCCATCGCCCGCACGAACTTGCCCGTGGTGTCCGGATCGAGATAGTAGCCCAGATTCGTGCCCACGGGATTGTTGATGTCGAAACCCTCCGGATTCACGCCGGCGAACAATGCGATCGTGCCGAGAATCGCGCCCAGAATGCCGGGCAGACCGCCATACATCGAAATGGCATAAGCCGTTTTGAACGACGTCTGCCCTCCCGCGCCCACCTTGAACGTGGCCCACAAGACCACCGTTTCCACCAGAAGATAAAACAGAATCATCAATGGGCTGCCGTACGAAAGAAAGCTCACGATCTTGCTCGAAACCTGAATCCTCTGGGCCTGCTGATCCGGCGGCAGACGGTCGAATTGGTCGGCCCGCGAGGAATGCGCAATCTGATTCCGCGTCACCTGATCGAAGCCGATCTGACGGCTGATCGCATAAACGAAGACCAGCGAGAAGATCGAAATCAGCAGCCACGGTCCCCACCAGCTGGCGTTGCGGCGCAGGTCGGTGAAGGTTTTCGCCGGTGCAACAAAGGTGTTGAGAATGCGCGCGCCTTCGGAAAGCGGCGCCGGTTCGGGCGTAGGAGCGGGCGAAGCGGGCAACACTGGAGCGGCGGCCATGCATGCCTCCTGCAGATAATTCCACGAAATTCTAGCCCGAGGTCAGCGGCGGCACAAGAAGGTTCCGCACAGCGCCGCCTTGTAAGATGTCCTGATGCGGAACGTTACGCCTGCTGCCATCGCCGCGCTCGCCCTGGAGCTTGCTCCGGCCGTTGCCTTCGGATTCGCTTCCGAGCGCATCGGGCAGCGCGTCCAGCGATGGCCACGAGTGGTGCGCGTGCTGGCTCCATCAGTTTTGGTCGCTCCCTATGTTGTAGCCGCGGCGTCCGAGCACATGTTCCGATGGCAGTGGTTTGGTTTGTACGCCGCGCTGCCGGTTGCGATCGCATGGCTGCTGGGGCACGCGGCCCAGGCCGATCCCACTCAGCGCGGCAATTGGCGCGACGCTCTGATCCTGCTCATCCTCGGTCTCGCCGTTGATTTGCGCTGGTTCGACTCCGCCTGGCCAAAGGATTGGCGCGCGCTGAACGAACTGCTGCTCGTAGACATGGGTCTCTTCGGCTTCCTCGCCGTGCGCCAACTCGAGGGCGTAGGCTTCAATTTCTGCCTCAAGTGGACCGACTGGAAGAGCGGCTTGCGCGAGCTGTCATTCTTCGCTCCCATTGTTTTAGTCCTGGGACTGACGCTGGGTTTCATTCATCCGCACACGAGTGGGCCCGCGTGGTGGAAGGCGGTTCTGACCTGGATCGCCATCTTTTTCTTCACCGCAGTTCCCGAAGAGCTTTATTTCCGCGGATGGCTGCAGAATTTTCTCGAACGCCGTGTCGGCCGGCGGGCGGCATTGATCATCGCGTCGATTCTCTTCGGGCTGTCGCACTTCAACAAAAGGAACCCGGTCGGCAAACACTTCAACCTGCCCTATGTGATGCTCGCCACGATCGCCGGCATTTTCTACGGCCGCGCCTGGCGCGAACGGCGACGGATTCCGGCCTCCACCATCACGCACACCTGCGTGGACTGGCTGTGGTCGTGGTGGTTCTAGCTGTGAGACTTGTCGCGCCGATTCTTACTCCGGACTCGCTCATTCCCGAGTCTTTGTTTGTAATCTGCTTTCCACGGTCTGACCAATATCTTTCCAGACCATCCAGTGTGGTTTCAGGTCCTGTGCGCCATGTCGCGCATAGAAGCGCCGCGCGACCAGGTTCGAGGGCTCAACGTCCACGCAAACGCGGCGCGCACCATGATCGAGAAACCATGTTCTCAGGAGAGCAAGTAGCTGCGCCGCGACTCCCCGCTTGCGGCACTCGGGACGAACTGAAATCCATTCCAGTTCCCCGTCGCAACCGAACCGGCGCGTGAGATGCCCCGCAATAAATCCGACCACGCGGTCGCCCTCCACGCCAACGAACGCCGCACGAGGCGGCAACGACTCGCGTGGATGCAGATCCGCGTTCAGATACTGCCGGATGCGTTCTTGCCAGTACGGTTTGGTGCCCCAATCACCGGCGCGGATTTCCGCCATCTGTGGAATGTCGCCGTCGCCAGCCTGCCGATAGAGGAGCTTGTCCTTCTCCATGCTTGCTTTGTCCTTGCGCCAATCCGCCGTTCTGCTGCAACGAAGATAACAGCATAGCGCTGCTCGCGATTTGTTTCGTCGTCCTCATGGAGACGGCCGAACGTCTAGTGCGTCGGGTCGTAGCGCAAGTATCCCAATCCAACGCGCAGGTGATGGATGAGCGCGTCGGGGACAGACACGGCGAAGCAAAGCCCGAGCAGTCCCTGCGCCAGCCCGAGCGCATAGATGTTGCGGTAGCGCCGGAAGAGCGCACACGACGCGGCTCCCCACGCCAGCGTCGCCAGGGTGAGCCACACACTGGGCAGGTGGGCTGCCGCGAACAGCACCGCGGTCACGCCCACCGCTGCTGTTTCACCGCCCAGAATGCGCGCCAGGCGCGGCTGAAAGTAGTCGTTGAGCAAGAATTGCTGGTAGATCGTCCACAGAATGTAGCCCGTCACGTGCTGGGCGTCGGGATGGTACAGGGGATGAAGCGTCCCGAGCCGCTTGGCCACGAGCACGCCGAGAGTGGCGAGAACAGCGGCAGCAGGCAGAATCCACAGCGACGCCTTCAGGCCGCGATGGCCGAAGCCGAGTTCATCGCGTGTCGGCCGATCGACGACCACGACTGCAAGCGTCACCACGAGCGCAAGCGGGGACAGGATGCGCTGCACCGACTCCGGCGTCCAGATCGCGATCATGATGATCCCATAGCCGACAATCACTTCAACCAGATCGCGAGTGAAACTTGGCTCAGGGCGTGACATTGGGCCAGTATGGCACGGGTTCTGGCCGCTGCGCTCGCCAACGCTGACGCACGTTCGCGCGGCGCGCGCCTACGCCGTCAGTTCCGGCGTGGCTTCCAGCAGGCTGCGGGTATAGGGATGGGCCGGGCGCGTGGTGATCTGTTCGGTGTCGCCAAGTTCGACGATTTCCCCCTTGTACATCACCGCGATGCGGGTCGAAAGATAACGGACGACCGGCATGGAGTGCGAGATGAATAGGTAGGTCAGGCCGAATTCCCGCTGCAACTGTGCCAGCAGGTTGACGACCTGCGCCCCAACGCTGACATCGAGCGCCGAGACCGGCTCGTCGCAAACAATGAACTTCGGCCGCAGCGCCAGAGCACGGGCGATGCCGATCCGCTGCCGCTGCCCGCCTGAGAACTCGTGCGGATAGTGCCGCAGGGCCGATTCGTCGAGGCCCACCGCGCGCAGGAGTTCGACAACGCGAGTATGTAGGGCCAGCCGCCCTCGTGAGCCTGCCCTGAGCGATCCCGAGCGCTGCGAGGGGGAGTCGAACGGGTCCGCTCGAGCGAAGCCCGACTGCGCGTCGCCATGAATAATCAGCGGTTCGGCGATGATGTCTTCGACGCGAAAGCGCGGATCGAGCGAGGCGAAGGGATCCTGAAAAATGATCTGCAGGTCGTGCCGCAATCGCCGCATTTCGCTGCGGCCGGCTGTGAGCAAATCACGGCCTTCAAAACGTATGCTGCCCGACGTGGGTTCGATCAGCCGCAGAATGAGGCGACCCAGAGTGCTCTTGCCCGACCCGGACTCGCCCACCAGGCCGAGCGTTTCGCCCGCTTCAATGTCGAGCGAAACATCGCTAACGGCGCGGACGTGCCTGGCGTGTCCCGCGCGACCGCCGGATTTCCCGCCAAACGCAGATGCGCTCGAAGAAAATACCTTCGTCAGGTTCCGGATTTCGATCAGAGGCACGCTCGGATGCTAACAGATCACCCTGCCGCGATCAGCGGCACCGCAGCCAGCGCGGCCAGCAAGCCCACAAATCTCCATCGGCTGAAATGTTCCTTCAGCACCAGGCGCGCCAGCAGCACCGTTACCGCAGGGTAGAGCGAAGTGATCACGACGGCTTCATCCAGGCGCCCGTGCTGATTGGCGTAGATGAACAGGGCGCTCGCCGAGATATCGAAGCATCCGGCGATGAGGCCGAAACCCGCGCTCCGGCGGTCGAGCGCAAGTGGCGCCCGCACAACCGCGACCGCGATGGCCGTCGCTGTGAACGATCCCACACGGGAAACCACTGCAATCCAGGCTGGCGACCCGTGCGCCTGGTGAATGCACAAATAGAAGGTCGCAAACCCCACACCGGCGAGGGCCGCTGCGCCG